>JAJRVY010000310.1 GCA_024277065.1 Planctomycetota bacterium | reverse complement strand
GGGCACTCCGGAGGATCGCGTTGAGGCCGCTATCAAGGAGATCGAAGCCGCGCTGGCTCAGGAACTGCTCAGCCGCATCATCGACAACGACTTCGTCTTCTTCGAGCGCCTTGTGCTCGAACTCGTCATGGCGATGGGCTACGGCAAGCTCGGCCAGGGGAAGCACACCGGGAAGACCGCGGACGGCGGAATCGATGGGATCATCAGCGAGGACGCACTCGGACTGAGTGTCATCCTCCTGCAGGCGAAGCGCTACGCGCCTGAGAACTCGATCGGGATCGAGAAGGTGAAAGAGTTCGCTGGCACACTCGACGAGCGTGGCGCGGTCAAGGGCGTGTTCGTCACGACGAGCCGCTTCACATCGGGGACGGTGGAGTACGCACGACGCAGCCCGAAGAGCATCGTCCTCATCGATGGCGAGCGACTTGCACAACTCCTCATCCAGTTCGGCGTCGGCGTACGCACGACCAAGACAGTCGCGCTACGGAAGATCGACTCGGACTACTTCAACATCGATGCGTAGCCAACGGACAGGCCGCCCCGCGCCGACCGAGTAGCGAACTACGACGTCGCGCCGCAGATCAGGGGGGCGATTGTGCTCGCCGAAGGCAGCGTAGAGAGATCGACGCGCCACGCTTCGAGGTCGTCCCAGTGGTAGATCAGCTTCCCACTCGGACGCTCCGTCCGCAGCACTCCCTCCACCAATTCGACGGATGGAGCCTTGTACACCGCGCGAATGCGGAAGTCGTCCTGCAGGATGATGACGACCAAGTGCGAGAACCTGGCCGGGTCGCTCCCCAGGTAGTTCCAGCGATTGCTCTTGTCGTAGCGCTGGGCCTTGACCTGCAGGCGCTCGGTGCCGGTGTCGATGTCCCAGCCCGGCTGCGCTTGGTTCGTCGAACGGCTCCCACCGAAGAGAACTTCCGCATACCACTCGCCCAAGTCCCCGACGAATCGGGTCGATCGGATCACGCCGGAGCGGCGCAGGAACGCCACCGCGTCCGCGAACGCCTGGACTGACCGGATCTCTTGGTCGCGCATTCGTAGGAGCGCCGCGCGCAGCGTCGTAGCAGCCTCGACATGCTTCCGCGAGGATACTCAGAAAAGGAACTTGACGGCTGGCTGGTAGGCGGGCAGGGATGGGAAAGGGTATGCGCATCAAGCTCATCACCCTCCGTTTCGCCCCGAATCTGGGCGGCTTCGACGATCGCCCGTTGGCCGAGTTCGTCCGGGACAAGGACGTGCTCGCTGTACGCGAGCACTTCTTCACCGTCCACGACCTGCCCCACATCGCGTGCCTGGTCACGTACCAAGATGCGGTTGTCGGGAATTCCGGAGCAGCCTCCGAACCGAAGACGACGAAGAAGCGCGCAAAGCGCCCCGACCCCACCGCGGACCTCGACGAGAGTGAACGCGCTCTCTTTGCGACTCTGCGTGAATGGCGCGCAGCGCGCGCCCGCAAGGACGGCGTCCAGCCGTACGTGATCCTCACGAACCGCGAGTTGGTCGATGTCATCCGCGCCAAGCCGCAGACACCCAGCGCGCTGGCGGCGATCGAGGGGATCGGTGCGGGGAAGGTCGAGCGCTACGGGGCGAAGCTCCTCGAGACGTTGGGTGGCAAGTTGACCGCGACCGAGTCGGCATCATGACGCATCCCGCTGCACGCCCCGCGCCGAAGGAGGCGGGGCCGGAACTCATGGTGCTGGCGCGCATGGAGGAGTTCACCGGGTGGCTGTTCGACCGGACGGCCAAGTGGCCGAAGTCCGCGCGCTTCACACTCACTCAGCGCATCGAGAACGCGGCGCTCGATGTCGTCGAGGATCTCGTCGCGGCGCGCTACCGGTCTCGCGGGCGGCGTCAGCGGCTCGACGCCGTGAACCTGCGCCTCGAACGCATGCGCCACCTCTTTCGACTCGCCAAGGGCGCGCGCATCTGTCCATTCAACGTCTACGAGTCCGCGATGCGCAGCCTCGATGAAGTCGGGCGGATGCTCCACGGCTGGCGTGCGAGCATCGGCGGGAAGAGGGCGTGAGACGCACGAGCGGCCTCTGGGAGCGCGTGGCCGGTTTCGATGGGCTCGTCGATGCGGCGCACGAAGCCGCGCGCGGCAAGCGGACGACGGCGTCGGTCGCACGCTTCCTCGAACGCGTCGAGCCCGAGGCGCTGGCGCTCGAGCGCGAACTTCAGAGCGGCTCCTGGCGGCCAGGGCGATGCTCGACGTTCCAGGTCCACGACCCGAAAACGCGCACCATCACGGCGGTGCCGTTCCGGGATCAGGTCGTGCACCACGCGTTGATGGCGCAACTCGCGCCGGTTCTCGAACGCCGGATGATCGCGGACAGCTACGCGTGCCGCCGAGGCAAGGGCACGCACGCGGCCCTACGCCGGGCGCACGGCTTCGTGCGACGCTTCGGATACTTCCTGAAGCTCGATGTGAAGTCGTTCTTCGCGTCCATCCGGCACGACGTGGTGATGGAGACTCTCGGTCGCGTCACGAAGGACCGGCGGGTGCTCGCTCTGTGTCAGACGATCCTCGCCGGGCCGGAGCGGCGCTCGGGCGGCGTCGGACTACCGATCGGTGCGCTCACGAGCCAGTGGTTCGCGAACGCGGTGCTCGACCGGCTCGACCATGTCATCAAGGAGGATCTCGGCGTGCGCGGCTACGTCCGCTACATGGACGACATGGTGCTCTTCGCCGACCGGCGCATCGAACTCGCGGCGGCAAAGGACGTGGTGGAGTCGTACCTCGCGGACACGCTCCGACTCCGACTGAAGCACCGGGCGACGATCCTCGCCCCCACGACCGAGGGACTCCCGTTCCTCGGCTGGCTCCTCTTCCGCGGCACCGTGCGCCTGCGCCCCGCCAACCTCCGGCGTTCGCTCTGGCGGCTGCGCCTGCGGCGCTGGGAGTTCGAGTACGATCGCCGTAGCGAGGAGAGCTACCGCCAAGGGGTGGCGTCGGTCTTCGCAATGTTCGAACACGGCAACACGCGCGCGCTCAGGCGCCGTCTCATGGAGGGCCACGATCTGGAACTCTGACAGCAACACAAGGGCAACGAGGCACAGGCATCCACGACGCGCGTCATCCGCGGCGGTAGCTGGAACAACACCGTCCTGAACGCGCGGGCGGCGAACCGCAACAGGAACACGCCGGAGAACCGGAACACCAACATCGGCTTCCGCCCCGCCAGCCCGTCGCACCGCCAGATCGGCGGGGTCGATCGGTCATACCCGACCGGAGATCCCGTCGCCGTGCACGTGACGGACCGCCTCCTCGTCCTCGCCGCGCGGCAACGCGCGGCGGAACAACGAAGCGCCCGCCGGGGCTCGTAGGGAACGCCATGAGAGTGGCCGCCCCGAACGTCCCGGCGAAGCGCGATTCGCGGTTCGCTCGATCGTCTCCCGTCAGCCGAATCGCCGGGCCTCGGCGCCGAGGGCGGACCGATCCGCGCCCCACAACTAGTGGGAAAACTAGTGGGAAGACTAGTGGGAGCTCGGTGGACTCTGGGAGACGCAGGGAGACGCTGAGAGACTCTCGCGTCTCTGCAGGCGCGGCGGATCGCGACGACACGCGCGCACACCCGTCGCCCTAAGCCTTTACCCCATCGCGACTAAGCGGGATTGGCGGGAGCAGATCGGAATCGAACCGACCTATCGGGGGTCGCCCGACACACCGGTTTTGAAGACCGGGGGGCCCACCAGGTACCCAACTGCTCCCGCCGTGGTGGCACGCGCCGCGTGACGGGCGGCGAGCGATGCGCTCGGCGCTGCCGGTTGGCGCGCGAACGGGGCATCGTGCCCCGCATGTCGCTCTTGGTCAACGTCTGCGAATCGGGTTCTGTTCCCGTCGATACGGGACTTGGAACGGGACGGCTCTCGGCGTAGGCTTCTCGGACTCCCTGCGGCGCAGGCCGTCGGGGCGGGAGGAAGAGGCGCGTGGGTCCCCGCGGACCCGCGCGCCGTTCCTGCTTCCGGGCGCGCACCGTCCGTGTTTCCGGGGCTCCCGCCCGCGGGGCACTCTGCGGTAGAGTCTGCGACTCGCCGCGCGCCACCGCGCGCTGCAGAAGACCAGCCCGAGGAGACCTGCCGATGCCGCTCCGCGCCGACGATCTGCCGCCGCGCTACAACTGCGTGGACATCCTCGAACGCAATCTCGCGTCGCGGGCGGACAAGCAGGCGCTCTTCTCGGACGAGCGCGTGCTGACGTTCGGCGAGGTGGCGGACGAGGTCAACCGCGTCGGCAACGCGCTGCGGCGGCTCGGCGTGCACGAGGGCGACTACGTCGGCCTGTTCTCGCTGGACCTGCCGGCATGGGTGACGTCGTTCTTCGGGATCGTGAAGATCGGCGGCATCGCCATCGGCATGAACACGATGCTGAAGCCCTACGAGGTGCAGTTCATCCTCGAGGACGCGCGCCCGCGGGTGCTGATCGTGCACGACTCGCTACTCAACGTGCTGGAGGTGATCCGCGGGGAGCTGGACTTCGTCGAGCACGTGATCGTGATCGGCACGCCGCGGCGGGAGGAGGACGCTGCGTTCGCGGACTGGATCAACGCCGAGCCGGCGGTGTGCGCGGCGGCGCCGACGCACCGCGACGACTTCTGCTCCCTCAACTACTCGAGCGGCACGACGGGCGAGCCCAAGGGCATTCTGCACGCGCACCAGGACTACCCCATCACGGCCCAGCTCTGGGCGGTGGAGGTGATGGCGCTGACGGAGCACGACCGGACGTTCGCCGGGGCCAAGCTGTTCTTCACGTTCGGGCTGGGGGGCAACCTCATCTACCCGTGGTACGTGGGCGCCAGCGTGGTGCTGCTATCGGGCTCGCCGCGCGTGGTCGCGAACGTGCTGGAGACGGTGGACCGCTTCAAGCCGACGATCCTCTTCAACGCGCCGACGGGGTACGCCATGACGATGGCGACCGCGGGCTTCAACACGGACCACGACCTGTCGTCGCTGCGGCTCTGCGTGTCCGCGGGCGAGGCGCTGCCGGCGCCCATCTGGAAGCAGTGGAAGGAGACGACGGGGCTCACGATCATCGACGGCATCGGCTCCACCGAGGCGTTCCACATCTTCATCTCGAACGCGCCGGGCGACGTGCGGCCCGGGTCCTCGGGCAAGCCGGTGCCGGGGTACGACGTGCGGCTGGTGGACGACCACATGGCCGACGTCCCGCAGGGCGAGATCGGCAACCTGCTCGTGCGCGGCGAGGCGACCGCGCTGCTCTACCTGCACCAGAGCGCGCGCACCCGCGAGACCTTCCTCGGGGAGTGGCTCGTGACGGGCGACAAGTACTACGTCGATGAAGACGGCTACTACTGGCACGCGGGCCGCAGCGACGACATGCTCAAGGTCGGCGGCATCTGGACCAGCCCCGTCGAGGTGGAGAGCGCGCTGATCTCGCACGCGGCCGTGATGGAGTGCGCGGTGATCGGCAAGCGCGACGACTCGGACCTCGTCAAGCCCAAGGCGTTCATCGTCCTCAATCCCGGGCACGAGCCGGGGGCGCAGCTCGAGGCGGCGCTCGTGACGCACTGCGTCGAGAAGCTCGCGGGCTACAAGAGGCCACGCTGGATCGAGTTCGTCAGCGCCTTGCCCAAGACGGCGACCGGCAAGATCCAGCGCTTCAAGCTGCGCGGATGACCCGCACGCAAGGGGCCGGCGGTGATGATTGGGGACGTGCGGGCGCCTCTCAACCGTACTGTGGGATGAGAGCCTTTCCCGCAGTGCCCCGGAGTCGGAGATGCGCCCCGTCTACCTCGATCACAACGCCACGACGCCGCTCGCCCGCGACGTCCTCACGGCGATGTCGCCGTACCTGGGCGGGCAGTACGGCAACCCGCTGACGTCGCACCGCTTCGGCGAGGGACCGCGGGCGGCCGTCGAGGCCGCGCGCGCGGAGGTGCTGACGCTGCTCGGGGCCGATGCGGGCGAGTTCCACGTGCTCTTCAACTCGGGGGCCACCGAGGGGCTCAACCACGCCGTCAAGGGCCTCGCGTTCGCGTCGCTCGACGGTGGACGCGCCGGCGTGCGTCGGCGCCTGGTCCTCGGCGGACTCGAGCACTACGCCGTCGCGAAACCGGCCGCATGGCTCGCGGCGCAGTTCGGCTTCGAGGTGGTCACGATCGCGCCGCGACGCGACGGCGTCGTCGCCGCGGGCGACTTCCTCGCCGCCGTCGAGCCGGAGACGACGCTGCTCGCGGCTCTGCACTGGGCCAACAATGAACTCGGGACGCTGCAACCGGTCGGCGCGATCGGGCGCGCCTGTCGTGAGCGGGGCGTGCCCTTCGTCTGTGACGCCGTGCAGGTCATCGGCAAGTGCGACGCCTCCGAGGCGGCGGGTTTCGCCGACGTGGTCGCGCTGTCCGCGCACAAGTTCTACGGTCCGAAGGGCGTCGGCGCACTGCTGGTGCGCGCGGGCATCGCCTTCGCCCCGCTGCTCCACGGCGCGCAGCAGGAAGAGGGGCTGCGCGGGGGCACGCACAACGTTCCCGGCATCGCCGGACTCGGCGCAGCCGCCCGGGCCGCCGGCGAAGGCCGGCGCCGCGAGGCCGAGCGCGTGGCCGCGCTGCGCGACGCGCTGTGGGACGGCCTGCGCGAGCGCATCGACGGCGTGGACTGGAACGGCGGCCGCGCGACCGTGCTGCCGAACACGCTCAACGTGTCGTTCGCGGGCTGCCCGTCGGCCGCTCTCTGCGCTGCGCTCGACGCTCGCGGCTTCGCCATCTCGGCCGGCGCGGCGTGCCGCTCGGGTACCGCGAGTCCGTCGAAGAACCTGCTCGCGATGGGTCTCAGCGAGAGCCGCGCACTCACCAGCGTGCGCATCAGCCTGGGTCACGACACGACCTCGCACGACGTCTGCGCCGCGGTCGATGCGTTCGCCGCCGCGGTGAACGAGGTCCGCGCCGCGAACTGACGACGCGCGGCGCGCCGGCGCGCCGGCGCGCACGGACCGCGCGCGCATCGCCGTGTCCACCGTGTTCGCCGGCGACGATCAGCGCAGGCGCGACGTCGCGCGGACCAGCGCGGGATGAGCGGCGTCGATGGCGCGGGCCCGTTCGAGGAACGCCCGAGGGTCGCCCATCCCCCCCGCCTCGGCCGCCACGATCGCCGCGTTCGCGAGCAGCTCGACGTCCTCGCCGTCCTCGCGCAGAAGCCCCACCGCCACGTCGCGGGCCTCCTCGAAGCGCGCCAGAGCGACGAGCGCCGGCAGCGCCGCGACCTGCGCGCGGAACCGCGTGCGGCGATCCTGCGCCGCGCGCACGAACAGATCGTAGGCGTCCTGCGGGCGGTCTGCACCCAGCCGCAGGCGCCCGAGGAGCTCGAGCGCCGGGCCGCTCTCCGGATCGGCGGCGAGCGCGGTCTGCAGCCGCCGCTCGACGACCGCGGCGTCCATGTCGAGCTCCGCCATGGCGCGTGCGACGTTGACGTGCCCGGCGGCGTCGTCGCGGGCACGCACGGGCACCCACGCCAGCGCGCCACAGGCGACGGTCACGACGGCCGCCTCCGCGAGCCGGCGCCGCGAGACGCGCGCGGCCGCGGCGATGCCCACCAGCACGGTCGCAGCGACCAACGCCGGCAGGCGATAGCGGCCCACCGGGAAGAACACCGTGAGCGCGAACCAGGTTGCCGCCATGGCCGCCGCCGGCACCGCGACGCCCGGCGTCCGCCGCCTCGTGAGCCACCAGGCGCCGGCGCCGAGGGCGAGCAGCCACCAGCCCGCGACCGGGACCAGGCGGAGCAGGGTCGCGAACTCCCTCTCGGCCTGCGCCGTGTGATTGCTGCCACGCTCGTCCGAAGTCCAGAACAGCGCCGCCTTGCGCAGCACGTGGGCGGCCATGGCCGCGCTGCCCCCCGCGTCC
>JAJRVY010000309.1 GCA_024277065.1 Planctomycetota bacterium | reverse complement strand
GCGAGACGTACTTCTCGCAGTTCAAGGGCCTCTACTTCACCGGCGACGGCTGCCGCCGCGACGAGGACGGCTACTACTGGATCACGGGCCGCGTGGACGACGTCATCAACGTCTCGGGCCATCGCATGGGCACGGCCGAGGGGGAGAGCGCCCTGGTGGCCCACGAAGCCGTGGCCGAGGCGGCGGTGGTGGGTTTCCCGCACGACATCAAGGGCACCGGCATCTTCGCGTATGTGATCGTCACGCCAGAGTTCGAGGACAGCGACAGGGCGCAGCTCGAGGGCGCGCTCAAGCAGCAGGTGCGCGGCGTCATCGGCGCCATCGCCACGCCCGAGCACGTGCTCATCGTCCCCGGCCTGCCCAAGACGCGCTCCGGCAAGATCATGCGCCGCATCCTGCGCAAGGTCGCCGCCGGCGAGTTCCGCGAACTGGGCGACATCACGACGCTGGCCGACCCGGCCGTGGTCGAGAAGGTCGTGGAGGCGCGCAGGGCCACGGTGTAGCGCGTGGCCGACCAGCCGCCCCGGAGACCGCACGGACGGCAGTGGCGCGCCATGCTCACGGTGCTCGGCTGGGTCGGCGGCGGCGTCGCGCTGTTCGTGCTCTTTCTCGTGGGCGGCGAACTGCTCATGTTCAGCGGCCACGGCTCCGGACACTTTCGCCAGCGGTCACCTGCGCGAACCGCCTGCATCAGCTCGGTGGCATCCTCTGCAGCGAGGCGCTGGAGAGCGGCGCCTACCCGGGCGACGGCGGCGCGGCGCTCTTCGTTTCCTACCGACGCCGGCACGTCATCCAGCGCGGGCGCGAGGAGGTCCTCAGGTGCCCGGACGATCCCGACGCGCGTGTGCCTCAGGACGCGGTGGGTTCCGCGATCTACGACACGGTGGACATGTCGGACCCCGCCGCCGCCGTGACACCCCGCTGACGCCCCGTCGCGCCCCGTCGCGCCCCGTCGCGCGCCCCGTTGCGCGCCGTTGCGTTGCGCTGACGCGGCGGGGCTCGGTCAGCCGCGACGGGTGCCGATCACGAGGCCGCGGCCGGGGCAGAGGCCGTCGTCCTCCAAGTGGGCGTCGAAGTCCGCGGTGTCGAAGGCAGCGAGCAGTTCGTCCTTCGTCGAGCACCACATCTCGTGGCGGTCCGTGAAGTGCTCGACGCCGCCCGACGTCGCAACGAGCCAGTGGAAGTCCATGCGCGCGACGCGTCCATCCAGCAGTGTCGTGCAGGCGCGGGCAACGTGCATGTCGTCGGAGTGATACGTCTGCATGTGGGGGCTGCGGTGGCGCAGGTCCTCCGGCGCGATCCAGGGCTCGACGATCAGGACGCCGCCGGGCCGCGGCGCGCGATGGAACGCCGCCAGCGCGCGCGCCAGCCCCTCCGGCCGCACGTAGCCGATCGAGCTGAACAGGCAGACGACGGCGTCCACGGGGGAATCCAACTCGAACTCGCGCATGTCGGCGCAGAGCAGGGAGACGTCGTCGCCGACCTTCGCCCGCGCCACGTCCAACATGCCGCGGTGAATGTCGAGCCCGGACACGCGGAACGGCTCCGACAACGGCACGAGGTAGTTGCCGGTGCCGCACGCCGCCTCGAGGACGCGCGATCCGTCGGGGACGCCCGCGGCGTGCAACAGCTCCGTCACCCGCCGCGCCTCCGCCGCGTAGTCCTTGAAGTGATAGATGCGGTCGTAGAGCGCGGCGCGCTCGCCGTACATCCCGTGGTCTTCCATCGCCCTTCCCCACGCGCTCCGTCGTGCTCCGTCGTGCCCGGCCGTCAACGCACCCAGTAGACGAGGTAGCCCTCCTCGAGGATGGTGCTCGTGACCTCGACGTCGAGCGTACGGCCGCCGCGACGCACGGTGAGTTCGGCCGTGTCGCCGGTCTGCGCCACGGCCATCGCCGCGCGCAGCCGTGCACCGCCGCGGGTCTCCTCGCCGTTGATGGCGACGACGATGTCGCCCTGCCGCAGCACACCCTTTGCGACGTCGGGAACCTGATCGACGCGCAGGCTGTCGTAGGCAACGGGCCGGAACGCGATCGGGCCCGAGGCCGGGACATCGACGATCATCTCACCCGTGCTCGCCTCACCGTAGTGCCGCACGCGGTAGCGCCCCGCGACCATCATGGAGAACGTCGTCCTGCGGCCGTCCATGACCCCCTCGTCGAGGAAGTCGGTCGCCTCGCCAGGGCCCGGATCGCGGTGCAGGTCCAGATCCAGGTTCTCGCCATCGACGACCACGACGAGGTCGTGAAGTTCGGGCACCGACATGGTCACGGGCGTCTCGCCGGCGCCGAGTGTGACCTCGCTCTGCGCCACCTGGCGATAGCCGCTCTGGGGCGTCATCACCATGAGGTACACGACGTAGCGGCCCGGCTCGACCGGCCCGACGCGCGCCACTCCCTGCGGCGTCATGCGGCGCTGGTCGTCGCTCATCGAAGAATCCGAACCGCCCGAAGAGGCTCGATCGACCGGGACGAGCGTCGCTTCGACGCGACCGCGCCACGCGCTGCTCGCATACCCCGCGACGGTCACGACGGCCCACGCCGGTTCGCTGAACACCAGCTCGACCTCGCGGTCCGCCGCCGGGTCGTACTCGATGCGCTTCTGTCCGAAGCGTGTCGAACGCGCCGTCACGAAGTGTGTCACGTCGGAGTACCGGACACCGGGCCGGACCTCGCCCGAGCGCGACCAGCCTTGGTAGTCGTTCTCGGGGCCGCCGGGTACGGCCACGGGCACCCGATACGAGCCATCGGGCTCGGGTTCGATCTGCAAGTTGCCCTGGAAGGAGAGATCCTCTCCGGCGGCGTAGCCGACGACGAACGTCACCTCGCCGGGCGGCGATCCGTCAGGGGTCCGCGGCCGCACGACGACGTAGTCGCGCACATCGACGTTGCCGACCGTGAACGAATGCACGAGCGTCGCGTCCGAGACATCCAGCACCGCGCTTCCGAGCACGGTGCCGTTGCGCAGAACGGCGCCGACGAGGTACGACCCCGGCTCGAGATCCAAGAGGGCGAAGTCGAACGGCTCCGCCACCCACGTCGCGGTCGATGCCGACATGAGCATGTTCTCGCCGACCTCACCGCCGGCATCGAGCGAGAGCGCCGCCACGCCGACCGTCAGAGGCCGCTCGTTCCCGCTGAACTCGATGCTGCCGATGACGCCGGGTCGCGCGACGAGCCGCAGCTCTGCAAGTCCCTGTCCGTCGGCGGTGACCTCCACGTCCTGATCCGAGACCGCGAACTCGGAGTGCTCCCCGGACGCAGCGTTGAACATGTAGAGGCCGACGCCGAGTTCGAGCGGCTCCGCGTCCCGGCTCCACGTGTACGACGTCGTATTACCGGACCCCATCAGGCCGTAGTTGACGTACGCCTCGTCCGGCGTCGTGCCGTCGGGCATCACGACCGTGACCGCCACGCCGACCACGGGCCGCGCCGTGAAGTCACGCGTGTCGCCCGGCGACGCATCCCACTCGCCGTTGCTGCTCGCGACGAAGCGCCAGCCGTCCTTGCGCGGCGCCAGCGTGTAGGTGGCCGCGGCGAGGCCCTCGAGGCGGTAGACGCCGTTCTCGTCGGTGACGGCGCTCGTGCGCGTCGCCTGCCTGAAACGGTGCTCCCAGACCAGCCGCCGGATGCGCACCTCGAGACCGTCATCGTCATCCTCGCGCAGCCCCTCGGGAGGCTCGGCGAGCGACCAGAGGTCAGTCTCCGCGACGATGTCCACGTCCGCGACCGGGTTGCCGAGGGAGTCGGTGATCGTGCCGCTGACGACGCCGTCGCCCCGCGCGGCGGGCATGCCACCCGTACGCCGCAGCGCATTCTCGATGAGCACGTCATCGGCCGAGACGCGGCGACGCGTGCCGCGCTGCTCCGCCTTCGCCGGCCCGCGCGCCGCACCCCGGCCGCGCGACGAGGTCCGCTCAGCACCGCCGCGATCCACGGCCGCGGACACGGACCCGTCGCCCGAGAGCACGACGACACCGAACGCGGCGCCGGCCGTGAAACCGACGACGAGGGCAACGAAAGGCATGAGCGCCTGCGTGGCAGATCTCAAATGAGGAGTCCTCCGGCTAACCTGACATCGTAGTCCACGGTGGACGGTCCATGGTCGCGGGGATGTCATGGCACGCCGCGAGAGAACGCGAGAGAACGGGAGACGCGCGATGCAGGAATTCGATCTGGTGGTGCTCGGGGGCGGCAACGCCGTCACGGTGGCGATGGCCGCGGGGCGTCGCGGGCAGCGCGTCGCCGTCGTCGAAGAGGGACCGCTCGGCGGCGTGTGTCCGAATCGCGGGTGCATTCCGTCCAAACTGCTCCTCGGGTACGCCGAGGTGGCGTCGGTGATCCGCGAGGCCGCGCGCTTCCACATCGACGCGACCCTGAACGCCATCGACGGTGACGCGCTGCTCGCCGAGACGTTCGGCGCCACGCGGCAGACCGACGGCAAGATCGCCGGCGCCCTCGGCGCGAACGTCACGCTCTTCCGCGGCCGCGGCGCGTTCGTCGGCACGCGCACGATCGAGGTGAACGGCGAGCACATCCGCGGCGCACGCGTCATCGTGGCCACCGGCACGCGCCCCCGCCGGCCCACGGGCGGGGGGGGCGCCGAGACCCCCTACTGGACGAGCCGCGACGTGTTCGAGATCGACACCCTCCCGGAGTCCATCATCGTGGCGGGCGGCGGCTACATCGCCACCGAGTTGGCGCAGTTCTTCCACGGCGTCGGTGTCGCGACCACGCTCGTCCACCGAAACGACGTCCTGCTGCGCGCCGAGGACGAGGACGTGCGGGCCGTGTTCAAGGAGGGCTTCACGTCGCGCGTGCCGTGCCGCCTCTCGACGAAGATCCTGCGCGTGCGCCACGACGACGACGGCTTCCACGTGGACGGCCGTTCCCCGAGCGGCGAGGAGACGCTGCACGCCGCGAAGCTGCTCTACGCCATCGGGCGCGTCCCGAACTCGGACGGCATCGGTCTCGAGCGCGCGGGCATCGACACGGACGGGCGCGGGTGGGTGCAGGTGGACGACCGCCTGCGGACCTCGGCGGCAAGCGTGTGGTCCCTCGGCGATCTCACCGGCGGCCACCAGTTCACGCACTCGGCCGCGCGCGAGGCGAAGTACCTGGAGGCGGCGATCCTCGACGGCGACGACGCCCCGCTGGACCTCGGCCCCGTGCCCCACGCCGTGTTCTCGCGCCCCGAGGTCGCCGGCGTCGGAGCGACCGAGCAGGAGCTGCGCGCCGCGGGTACGCCCTACCACGCAGCCGCGCTGCCGTACACGTCGGCCGCCAAGGGCCGCGCCGTCAAGGAGCAGCACGGGCTCTGCAAGGTGCTCGTCGCCCCGGACGGTGCACTGCTCGGCGTCCATCTCGTCGGCCACGAGGCGTCGGTGCTCGTGCACCAGGCCATCATGGCCATGCGCTGGAAGCCGCACATCGAGGCCCTCACCGACGTCATCTACATCCACCCCTCGCTGCCCGAGATCCTGCGCAACACGGCGCGCAAGGCGGCGGCGATGGTCGCCGGGTGACCGCGTGGCCGCTACCGCTCACGACGAACTGCGGCGGTCGCCGCCGTCCGTTGCGTAGCATCGCGGCGTGACGCCGTGTCCCCTCTGCCGCCACTCCCTCGCGCGCGTCGTGTTCGAGAAGGACGGCTACCCCTACGAGCGCTGCCGCGGCTGCGGGCTCGTGACGCGAGGCGGAGCGGCGGACGCCCCCAGCTATCACGACTACCTGCCGCAGCAGACGCGTGAACTTCCGGCGCTGACCCGCAAGCGCTACGACGAGCTGTTGCGCCGTCTCGAACGCTACCGCAGCACCGGGCGCCTCTACGACGTGGGCTGCGGCGGCGGTTTCCTCGTGGAGGTCGCCGCAGAGCACGGGTGGCGCGCGGAGGGGCTGGAGGTCTCCGCGGCGGCGGTGGCCTTCGGCCGCGAACGCGGACTGACCCTGCACTGCGGCACGCTCGACGAGGTGCGCCCGGAGGAAGGCGTGCACGACGTCGTGACGATGATGGAGGTCATCGAGCACGTGCGCGAGCCCGTGGCGCTCCTGCAGCAGGTCGCGGCGCTCCTGCGCCCGGGCGGCGCGCTCTACCTGACGACGCCCAACTGGGGCAGTCTGACGCGGCGCTGCGTCGGACGGTCGTGGGCCCCGATCGGGCGCGACCATATTCTCTACCTCACGCCGCGCCACGTGCGCCGGGCCCTGAGCCGAGCCGGGCTCGAGCCGCTGCGGGTCACGTCGGCGAACGTCGAGCCGCACCAGATCCTCGCGCGCCTGCGCCGCCGCCGCGGCGCCGCGGCGGCGGCGGCCGGAGCCGACGGCGATCGCTGGAATGACGTCGAGCGCACCCGCGAGGCACTCGAACGCAACGCTCTGCTGCGCGGCGCGAATAGCGCCGTCAACGCCGTGCTCGGGCTGACCGGCTGCGGCGACACCATCCGCGCGCTCGCCGTGCGGCGGTGCGTGGCCACCGACTGATCGGTCCGATCGACGGTCGTACGTTCACTGGGGGCGCCGGGCCACGGCGCGGCGCGCCGGCGCTACTTCGCGCCCTCCTCGGCGGCCGGCGCCGTCGCGGTGAGCAGCGTCCAGTCGCTCGTGCCGGCGGCGTTGCGGGCGCGGACGCGGTACTCGTACTCCTGCTGCGGCTCCACGGTCTCATCGACGAACCAGCGCACCGCCGACGTGAGCTGCGCCAACTCCGCGAAGTCACCGCCCACCGCGCGCCGTTCGAGCCGATACGCGGCTGCGAGGTGCGCAGCGCCCCACGTCAGGATGATGCGCACACCCGCGGGCGCCGCGGCCGCTGCGGCCGCCGTCCGCGCGTCCGGCTCCCGGACGACGAAGCGCGTCGGCGGCGCCGGCGCGATGGTGCCGCCGACGAACCAGTTCTCCTTGACGCGCTCGGGGTTCTTGCCGAAGGGCGCGTAGAGCGGGTCGCCCCAGATGCTCCCGCTGATGTAGCCGCCGCGCTCGGCGCCCCCGCCGGTGATCATGGCCTCGGCGAGCGTGGCACCGTTCACGAGCTGCTGGAAGACGCTGAGCCAGGCGTGCAGACGCGAATCACGCGGGTGTTGGATGTTCACCACCATCGCCGTGGCGCCGCGACGCAGCAGCGAGCCCGAGAACGCCTTGCCGTTGCTGACGGACGCCGTCGCCACCATGCCGGGCCGCACGACGAGGCTGCGCGGCCAGGGCTTCTTGGCCTCGGTGAGGTTGCCCACGCCGCCGCCGGAGAAGATCAGCGCATCGATCGGCGCCTTCAGCTTGCCGTCCAGGAACGCGGCGGACGCGGCGTCCCACTGCGGCTCGGGCAGGCAGGCGGAGGCGTCCCACGAGCCGCTCCGTGGCGCGATGCGGACGATGCGCTCGGGCGCCACGCCCTGCATGATCGCGTCCTTGGCCAGGCCCTCGTACAGCGCGGACTCCACGTCGATGAACGACCCCGTGTTGCCCTCGCGTCCGTAGAAGAGCAGCGAGCGCTCGGACTGCGCATTGAACTCCTCGATGGACGTCGTGGCCGCCATGCCGCCCAGGACGAGATCCTTGACGAACTGCGAGTTCTCGAGCGGGATCTGCAACTCCGCAACGGGCTCGCCGTCGTCGTCCTTGCTCGGGAACGCCTCGACGTAGTACGGCAGGCCGATGCGGCCGAAGGGCCGCACGGACGGGTGCTCGCGCAGGTCCATCATCATCGACTGGTACCACCCGCGCCGCCCGATCAGCGGCCCGCCCTCGGCACACCATCTCGTGGCGTCCCGCGTCAGCATCACGAACGGGCTGGCGCCGTCCTTCATGTCCACGAACGGGAAGTAGAGGTTCGTGCTGCGGGGCCCGATCGACCGCGCGTCCTGGCACGTCGGCGCCTCCTTCTTGACGTCGGCGAACCAGAGTGCGTGACCGGCGAGACTGTCGAGCGCGAGGTTGGCCTTCTTGTTCGCGTCGTGCACGATCATCGGCGTGCCGGGCGCCATCAGGACGATCTGGATGTCGTGCTCCTTCACGTACGCGGCGACGGCCTCGAGGAAGTCGAACGCACCGGGGTTGTTCCAACGCACCTTCCTGCCCATGTCGAAACCGAACAGATGCTTCGTGGGCATGCCGTAGGTCCGCATGTACCAGGCGCCGATGTCGCGCGAGAACGTGTCCTTCTCGGCCGCGTCCACGCTGTCCATCTTCACGGTGTTGTAGATGACCATGATGCGCGTGGGATCGATCCACGACGACCGCAGCGGGGACGCGGTCTTCGCCGCGGCGCCGCCCGTCGGGCCCCCGACGTACAGCAGAGCGAGCACGAGGAGGAGCAGCGACGTCAGGCGCCGCCACGGCGATCGGGCCATGGGGATCGTGAGCATGGAGAGCCTCCGTCCGGGCGTTTCGCGGCGCGCGCGCGGCGACGAGAACACGGGAGGATACGCAGCCACAGCGAAACGGCGGGGTCGATCCCGGGCGCCGCCGCCCTTTGCCGCTCAGCCGACGACGAGGCCGAGGGCGCAGAGCGCGCCGCGGACGCCGTCGTCGTGCAGCAGTTCGCGCAGCGCCGCGACCGCGGGACGCGCGAGGTGCGCCTCGCGCGCGACGATGTCGTAGCGCTCCTCGCGCAGCGGCAGGAACGCGAGCCCGCTCTCGCGCGCGAGCACGTCCAGCGTCACGCCCCAGTCGGCGCGGCCCTGCGCGACGGCGGCGACCACGGCGTGGTGACTGCGCGCCTGCGTGTGACACCCGTCCTGCGCAGCGCCGACGCCCGCGCCGCGAAGCAGCGCGTCGATGAGCACGCGCGTGCCGC
Source organism: Planctomycetota bacterium (assembly GCA_024277065.1). Lineage (GTDB taxonomy): Bacteria > Planctomycetota > JAJSAM01 > JAJSAM01 > JAJVHW01 > JAJRPF01. The sequence continues at coordinate 8,214 of JAJRVY010000309.1, read as the reverse complement.
TGCCGGCGTTGCGGTTGACCATGCGCGCGCCGCTGGCCGCCGCGCGGCGCACGACGTCCTCTGCGGTGGCGGCGCCGGCGAAGCGCGCGTCGCCCGCGCGGAAGACGATGCCCTGCAGGCGCCCGTAGCCGCCGAGGACGACAACGCCGTCCGGAAGGAACGGTGTGTTGTACGCCCCGCTCTTCTCGTCGCAGAGATGCACACCCGCGACGTCGCCCTCGCCGCGCGCCAGCGCCCGCAGGCCCCCCTCCGAGCCCACCTGGATCGACTTGGTGCGCAGGCCCCGCTCCTCCACCAGGCCGAGCAGGTGATCGAGCCCGACGCAGTGGCTGCCGACGGCCACGAGATCGGCCGGCCGTGCACGCGCGCCGATCAGACGCACGGTGACCCTCGTGCCGGCGTCCACGTACTCGTCCTCCTGCGCGATGCGCACGAAGCCGTCGGCGCGGCTGAACGCGCTGACGCTGCCCGATCCGGCGCCGAGCGGATACGCCGCGAGCGACCGATCGCCCGCCACGAGATCGACGAGTGTGTACTGCGTGCGACCGACGACGGACGCGATGCGCAGCGGCACAATCGCCTCGATGGTCGCCGCCGTCTCCTCGCCGCGCCCCGCCAGCCGCCGTATGAGCGGCGCCGCGAACTCGTGGAAGGTGAACACCGCCGACGTCGGGAAGCCCGGCAGGATGACGACCGGCGTCGGCCCGACGACGGCCAGGCAGATGGGCTTGCCGGGCTTCAGCGCCACGCCGTGGACGACGATCCCGGGCGAGCCGGCGACCTCGGCGGCGAGACGCTCGACGACGCGGTAGTTCACGTCGCCCGCGCCCTTGGACGTACCGCCCGAGAGCAGCACGACGTCGGCCTCGGTGACGAGATCGCGCAGCCGCGCGAGGAGCAGCGCCTCGTCGTCCGCCACGATGCCCGCCATCGTCGGGTCGCCGCCGCACTCCGTCACCGCGTCGCAGAGGATGCGGGCGTTCGAGTCGTAGATCTCGCCGCTCGCCAGCGGCACGCCCGGCGGCCGCACCTCGTCACCGGTCGAGAGCACGGCGACGCGTGGACGCGCGACGACGTCCAACGCCGCCACGCCGACGGCCGCCAACAGGCCCGTCTCACGCGACGTCAGCATGGCGCCGGCGCGCAGGACGATCTCGCCGCGGCCGATGTCGGTGCCCGCCCACGCCACGTGCTGTCCGGGAACGGACGCACTCCCGACACGTACGACGCCGTCCTCGGCCACGGTGTGCTCGATCATCACGACGGCGTCCGCGCCGCGCGGCAGGGCGCCGCCGGTGGCGATCAGCGCGGCGTGTCCCGCGGCGAGTGCGTAGCCCGCGGGCGCGGGAACGCCCGCCGCGATGCGCACGTCGTCGAGAACGAGCGGCACGGGAGCGAGCTCCTCGGCGCCGAACGTGTCCACCGCGCGCACCGCGAAACCATCGACGTTCGAGCGATCGAAACCGGGCACGTCCACGGCCGCGCGCACGTCGCGCGCGGCGACGCGCCCCAGAGCCGTCGCGAGCGGCGTGCGCGCGGTCCGCGGGGCGAGGTGCGCACAGGCCGCGTCGAAACGGCCGTGCGCCTCGGCCTCGCCGACGACGTGCAGGAACTGCCGCTGCCGCACCGTCACTCCGCGCCGCGTGCGGCGTCGAGCGCCCACCCGTCGTAGAAGTGGACCTCCACGGAGGCGCCCTGCGGCTCGCCCTCCGAGGACGCGGGAATGACGACGAAGCCGTCGGCGCGCGTCACCGACGACAGCACCGACGCGCCCGATGCCGCGATGGGCACGACGCCGCCGGCCGCCAGCGCCACGCGCACGTAGTCGGAGCGGCCGAGCTGCGAGGCGATCTTGGCGGCGAGCGGAAGCGACGCCGCCCCATAGGGCCACGCCTCCGGCAGGCCGGCCAGCCGCCGGATCGCAGGGCCGGCGAAGAAGTCGTAGGCCGCCAGGCACGCGACGGGGTTGCCCGGCAGCAGGAAGACGCGCGCCGCGCCGATGCGTCCGATGCCGGTCGGCGAGGCCGGCCGCATGGCGACGCCGTGCACGCGCAGCTCCCCCAGTTCGCGAACGAGGAGCGGGATGAAGTCCTCGCGCCCCACCGACGTGCCGCCGGACGTCAGGACGACGTCGGCGCCGCCCTGCGCGAGCGCCGCGCGGATGGCGGCCTCGTCGTCGGCGAGGCGCACCACCTCGAGTTCCGCGCCGCCGTCACGCGCGACCAGCGCCGCGAGCATCGGCGAGTTGCTGTCCACGATGCGGTTGCCGGCCGGCCGCTCGCCCGGGGGCAACAGCTCGTTGCCCGTGATGAGCACGCGCACACGCGGCCGCCGCACGACCGGCACGGGCACGCAGCCGATGCTCGACAAGAGTCCCACGTCCTGCGGCCGCAGGCGGCGCCCGGCGCGCAGCAGCAGCGTCCCGCGCTCGACGTCCTCGCCGATGCGGGCGACGTGCTTGCCGGGCGGAACGGCGGACACCGCCTCGACGACGCCGCCCTTCTCGCGCGCCTCCTCGGCCGGCAGCACGGCGTCGGCACCGCGCGGCACCGGCGCCCCCGTCATGATGCGGCAGGCCTCGCCACGTCCGACGGCCGCGACGTCGGCGCCGCCCGGCATCGACTCCCCGGTCAGCCGCAGGGCCCGCGGCGCATAGTCGCTCGCGCCGAACGTGTCCTCGCCGTGCAGCGCGTAGCCGTCCATCGCGGCGCGGCGGAACGCCGGGACGTCCACGTCGCTCGCCACGTCACGCGCCAGCACGCGCTGCGACGCCGCGCCGATCGGCGCGTCCTCGGCCGGCAGCGGAGCCAGTCCACGCAGCGCCTGGGCGCGGGCCTCCTGCAGCGACGCGCGCGTGCGGAAACCGCGCATGCGCACGTCGCCGCCGGGGCCGCCGGGGCCGCCGTCCCGGTTCTCGTCCCGGTTCTCGTCCCGGTTCTCGTCCGCACCCTCGGCCGCACCCTCGTCCGCGCCGCCCGCACCACCCTCGGCGGCGCCGATGATCGCCACGACGTCGCCATCCGCCAGAGCCACGGCGGCGAGCGCGTCGCGCGGCAGCTCCTCGTCGCCCCTGAACAGGATCAGATAAGGGAACACGCGCCCCCGCGCGTCGAGCACCCGCGAGCGCAGGTCGGGCCAGTGCGCCAGCACGCACTCGAGCGCGCCCGCCGCGTCACCGGCCTCGACGGTGAGCGACGCCTGCCCGCCGCTGAAGCGGCGCAGCACCGCCGGGATCTCGAACGTGATCGTCGCCATGGCGCGCCGATGCTACTCCGCGGCGGTCCGCGCGGAGGCGCTCGTCGTGAGCGTGACAACCCGCGTGACGTCCCCGCGCAGGAGATCCGGCCCGGGCGCGGTGAGCACGACCGCCTCGATGGAGGCGTCCGCGAGGATCGCGCGCACGCGATCGACGCCGGCGGGGTCGAGCGGCCCCAAGGGCTCGTCGAGCAGCAGCACGCGCGGCCGGATGGCCAGCGCCCGCGCCAGCGCCACGCGCTGCAGCTCGCCCGCCGACAGCTCCGGCGGACGCCGCCGCAGCAGGTGCGAGGCGCCGACCCGCGCCAGCGCCTCCTCGGCGCGCCGCCGCCGCTCGGTGCCGGGGAGGCCCCGCGAGGCCAGCGCGAGCGCCACGTTCTTGCACGCCGTCGTCTCGAACAGGTACGGACGCTGCGGCAGGAGCGCGACGTCGCGCGGCGCGACCTCGGCCTCGAAGCGCCCCTCGGCGCGGATCAACATCGCCAGCACGCGCAGCAGCGTCGTTTTTCCGGCGCCGTTGGGCCCGGTGACGAGCAGGCGTTCGCCGGCGACGACGGAGACGTCGGGCAGCGCGACGACGACGTTGCCGTTGAAGCGCACGTGGGCGGACTCGACGCGCAGGAGACTCATGCCGCCCTCCCGCGCCGGAACAGCACGGCGACGACGGCGTTGACGCCGAGCGCCAGCGCCAGGAGCACGAGCCCGAGGGCGACGGCGCGCTCGAACTCCCCGCGCGACGTCTCGAGCGCGATGGCCGTCGTCAGGGTCCGCGTGGACCCGCGCAGATTGCCCCCGACGAGCAGCGCGACGCCCAACTCGCCGATGCAGCGCGCGAACGCCACGAGCAGCGCCGCCAGGAACCCGTCCCGCGCGTCGCGCACGGCCAGCAGCACGGCGCGCCAACGCCCTAGGCGCAGGAGTCGCACCGTCTCCCCGAAGCGCGCGTCGAGCCCGTCAACGGACGAGGCCCCGAGGGCGACGATCAGCGGCACGGCGAGCAGCACCTCACCGGCGATGATGGCCGCAGGCGAGTAGAGCAGGTCCAGCCCGCCGAGCGGCCCGCGGCGCGAGAGCATGCCGTACACGAGCAGCCCGACGATCACCGTCGGGCTCGCCATGCCGACGCGCGCAATCAACAACAGCGCTCCCGAGAAGCGACCGCGCGCGAGTCCGAGGAGCGCGCCGAGCGGCACGCCGGGCACGGCCGCGAGCAGTACGGCCGCTGCGGACAGCGCCAGCGACAGTCTCGCGGCCGCCCAGACCTCCGGATCGAGAAGCACGCGCCGCCCTCACCGCTCCGCGCGCACGGGGTGGAAGAGCTGCTCGCCGTTCACGCGGAACGCCGCGATGATGCCCGCGGCCTCGCCCGAGACAAGCCAGTCCGCCAGCCGCCGCGCCGCGGCGTCCCGGACCTCGGGGTGGCGCAGCGGATCGATGAGCACGACGCCGTAGGGGTTGCGCAACTCCGCCGTGCCGCCGAGCAGCGGGCGCAGCGCGACGTCCTGGGCATAGCGCAGGCGCGTGCCGCGATCGACGAGCACGTAGGCGCCCATCTCGTCGGCGATGCGCAGCGTCGCGCCCATGCCCTGGCCGCTCTCGCGATAGCCCTCCCACGCGGGACGGCCCCCGACGCTCTCCCACAGCGCCTTCTCGCGGCGGTGGGTGCCCGAGTCGTCGCCGCGCGACACGAACGACGCCCCCGTCGCGGCGATGCGCCGCAGGGCGGCGCCGGCGCCGGCGGCCGACGCGACACCGGCCGGGTCGTCCGCCGGGCCGAGGATCTCGAACGTGTTCCACATGAGATCGCGGCGCTCGGTGCCGTCGCCGTCCGCCACGAAGCGGTCCTCGCCGGTGCGATCGTGCACGAGCAGCAGGTCGGCGTCACCGTCACGCCCCTGGCGGAAGGCCGCGCCCGTCCCGATGGCGATCACGTCCACACGAATCCCGCTCTCCCGCTCGAAGACGGGCAGCAGCGTGTCCAGGAGCCCGCTGTCCTGGGTGCTCGTCGTCGTGGCGAGCCGGATGCGCGAGGTCTCGGCACGACATGCGGCCAGGGCGCATGCCGCGATCAAGGGGATGATGAACGTGAACCGCATCCCTGCGATGCTACCGAGCGACGTGGAAGCAACGCATGAAGCGAACGCGAAGAGAGCCGTCGTCCCGGCGCTCACGGAGGTACGCGCCCACGCCGCGGCGGCGTACCCCGAGGAGTGCTGCGGGCTGCTGTTCGACGACGGCGCCCGGCGCTGTGAGAACGTCCAGAACACTCTGCACGACGAGGACCGCGCGGCGTTCCCGCGCACGGCCCGGCGCGCGTTCCGGCTCGCCGCGGGGGATCAGCTCGCCCTGGCGCGATCGTTCGACGGCGACCGTCCCGCGCGCGTCCTCTACCACTCGCACGTGGACGCCGGCGCCTACCTCTCCGCGGCCGACGTGGACGGCGCGACGCTCGGCGGCATGCCGCTCCACCCCACGCTGCTGCACCTCGTCGTCGCCGTGCGGGACGGCGTGCCGGGCGAGGCGGCTCTCTTTGCGCTGGACGACCGCGGTCCACGCGAGGTCGCGCGCTTCAGAGCGTGATCGCCGCGACGCCGCGTCCATCGCCGGTCAGCGCGAGACGGCCTGCGCGCAGCTCCAGCGCATCCGCGCCGAAGACGTGGCGCCGCCAGCCGCGGAGCGCGGCGACGTCCGGCGCCTCCTCCGTGGCGATGCGATCCAGATCGCTGCGCTTGGCGATCATCGGCATCGCGACGCCGTGCTTCTCGCAGCGCAGTCGCAAGAGGGCCTGCAGCAGTGCCACGAGCGACTCGTGGCCCGAGACGGGCGCGCGGCCCCTCGGCACGACCGGCCACTGGTCCTCGGGCATGGCCAGCGCGCGCTCCACCGCGGCCAACAGCGCCGCGCCGTCGGCGCCCTTCGCGACGTGCCCCTTCAGCGCGCGGACGCGCGCGAGCTGCGCGCGGTCCTGCGGGCGGTGGAGCGCGATCTCCGCGAGTGCGTCATCGCGCACGACCCAGCCGCGCGGCGCGTCGCGCTCCATCGCGGTCTCCTCGCGCCACGCCGCCAGCTCGCGCAGCACCGCGAGGTCGAGGGGGCGCGGGCGACGCAGCTTGATCCGGCGATACGCCTCCCGCGGCTCGACCTGGTACCGCGACGGATCGAGCAGCGCGTCCATGTCCTCGGCCACCCAGTCGGCGCGGCCGTTCTCGTCGAGCTCGGCACGCAGCATCTCGTAGATCCGGCAGAGATGCGTGACGTCGCCGAGCGCGTACGCGAGCTGGCGCTCGGTGAGCGGCCGCAGTTACCAGTCCACGGCCTGCGACGCCTTGTCGAGCTTCACGCCGAGCAGTGCGTCCGCGAGCCTCGCGTAGCCCGGCTGATCGCCGTGACCGCAGACCGCCGCGGCGATCTGCGTGTCGAACACGGGGCCCGGCACCTGGCCGATCTTCTGCATGAAGATCTCGAGGTCCTGGACGGCGGAGTGCAGCACCTTGACGATGGACCCGTCGCAGAGCAGATCGCGGAGGGGCGCCATGTCGAGCCCGGGCGCGTGCGGGTCGATGGCCGCCGCGTGCTCGCCGTGGGCGACCTGCACGAGGCAGAGGTCCGCGTAGTACGTGCTCTCGCGCATGAACTCGGTGTCCACGGCGATGTAGGGCGCGCCGCGGACGGCGTCGCAGAACTCGGAGAGCGTCTCGGTGTCAGTGATCAGCATGGAGCGGCGACACTACTGCCGATGCGCGCGCCACCGACGTGCTTCGTGAGCGCAGAGGATCGTCAGTGCTGCGAGCGGAGTGCGGAACCGATCATCGCGTACAGCAGGCGCGCGCCGACGTTGGCGTTCCACCCGCGGTCGCCGTCCTGAGGCGCGACCTCGACGAGATCGCCGCCGACGATGCGCCGCCCGCTGCGCACGAGCGCACGGAGGAGGGCGAGGACCTCGTGCCACGCGAGACCGCCGGGTACCGGCGTGCCCGTGCCGGGGCAGAGCGTGGGATCGAGACCATCGACGTCGAACGTCAGGTACACGTCGCTGGGCAGCACATCGACGATCTCGTCGGCGATGCGCGCGAAGGGCTCGCCGTCGCACTGGCGCGCCTTCACGTCCGCGTCGTAGTGGACGCGCACGCGGTCGCCGGCATCCGCCGCGCGCAGCGCCTCTTCCTCGGAGAAGTCGCGGATGCCGATCTGCGCCACGCAGGCGACCTGCGGCAGGCGCTCGAGCACGTTGCCGATGACCGACGCGTGCGACCAGAGAAAGCCCTCGTAGGCGGGCCGCAGGTCGTGGTGGGCATCCACGTGCAGGACGCCCATGCCGGGGTGCCGGGCGGCGTGCGCGGCGACGGCGCCGAAGGCCACCGAGTGGTCGCCCCCGAGCGTGAACACGAGCTTGCCGCCGTCCAGGTTCTCGGCGACGCGCGCGAGCGTCCAGTCGTTCATGCGCTCGCACAGTTCGTCCACGCGGGCGCGGCGTTCGGGAAGCGCGGGATCGGTGCCCGGCCCGGCGCTCGCGCGCGCCGCGTCGCTCCAGTCGCGCACGCACTGCGCGTCCGCGAGGTCCAGCATGGCGATGCCGCCCTCGTACGGCCGCCCGGTGCGCCGGTCGAAGAGATCCACCTGCCGGCTGGCGGCGAGCACGGCGGCGGGACCGTTCGCCGTGCCGTCACCGTACGAGACGGTCGCCTCGAACGGCACGGGCACGACGACCACGCGACTCTCCTCGGGCGTCGTCGGCAGTCCGAAGATCCCACCCGAATCCGCGGCGGCACCGGGATCGAAGTCGGAGGGCAGCGCTGACTGGCTCATCTGCGCAGCATCCCGCGACGCGCCCCTGGGAACCCAGCGAAATCAGTGAGCCCGGCGCAATCAGTGACCGGCGCCGCCTGGGTTCTCTTCACGGGCTCTCAGAAGGTGTGGACAAAAGAAACGGGGCGCCGAGCATGCGGTTTGCGCGTGTGT
>JAJRVY010000024.1 GCA_024277065.1 Planctomycetota bacterium | reverse complement strand
TGCAGCTCGAGCAGCGCAGCGCTGTCCGGATACGCCTGCACCAGTTCCCGCCGCACCATCTCGGAGACGCACCACACACACCGCGCGCCGCCGGTGAGCGCCTCGCGCTCGAGTTCCAGGAACGCGCGATGACGCGGGGAGACGCCGTGCAGCAGCCGCGACACGGCCCCGCTGAGCGCGCCGCGCGACGCCTCGCCCGCAGCGAGCGTCACGCCGTGAGCGCCGCCGTGCGGCCAGTAGACGTCCACGACCGGCGCGTGGCGGGTCGCGATGGTCACGTCGCAGCCGTCACGTCGCGCCGCGTCCGACGAGCGCACGGCCAGTTCGCGCTCGAGCGCGCCGCGCGGCAACGCCGGCACGGCGACGGCGTGGAACGTCCCCGGCGCGTGCGCCGCGGCCGAGATGCCGTAGACGTCCACGCGGTGGCCCGCGGCGAGCAGGTGGGCGACCAGCCGCGACAGCGCGCGCTCCATCCCCCCGCGCGCGGGGTCGTGACGATCGACGAGGACGCCGACGTGCAAGCTCAGCCTGCGCTTCTCGAGGCGTGCATGGCGTTCACGGCGTTCACGGCGTACACGGTGTTCACGGCGTTCGTGGCAGGCGCGGAGCTCACGCGCCGGCCTCGTCCTCGGGCTCGTGCGCCCGCTCGATCAGGTCGCTGGACGAGCGCGTCTTCGCGTCGCCGACGATGGCCACGCGCGCCCCGATCTCGCGCACCGTGGCGACCTCGGGCACGGCGTCGGCCGTCCAGTCCGTGCCCTTGGCGTGGACGTGGGGGCGCAGCGCGCGCAGGATCGCGTCGGCGGTCGCCTCACCGAACACCGTGACGTAGTCCACGCAGGCCACGGCGGCGATCAGTTCCGCGCGGTCGGCCTCGGCCTGCAGCGGCCGTCCGGGCCCCTTGTTGCGCCGCACGCTCTCGTCGGAGTTCAGCGCCACGACCAGCACGTCGCCCTCGCCCGCGGCGCCGAACAGGTAGCGCACGTGGCCGGCGTGCAGGAGATCGAAACAGCCGTTCGCCAGCACGACGGTGCGCCCGGCATCGCGCTCCACCGCGAGCAGGTCCGCGAGCGCAGCGCGGTCCAGCACGATGCGAGCGGGCGTCCGCGCGCTCACGGCAGCACCTCGGCGCCGACCACCGGCAGCGTAGCGGCGAACTCAACGACGGAGTCGAACACGCGCACGCCGGCGAGCCCCTTCAGTGCGAGGAGCCGTTCGTTGCGGGCGCCCTTGCCGGTGCGCACGAGTACGGGCTCGACGCCCGCCGCGCGCGCCGCGGACAGGTCGCGCAGGTCGTCGCCGACGAGCACGCTGCGCGCGACGTCCACGCCGAGTTCCCGCGCCGCGCGCACGATCAGTCCCGGCAGCGGCTTGCGGCAGTCGCACGGGACGTTCCACGGCGACACGCCGCCGCCCGCGAGATGGAAGCAGGCGTAGTAGCCGTCGAGCGGCCCCACCGCGCGGTCCACGGCGCGCGTCACGGCGTCGTAGTCGCCCGCCGTGAACAGCCCCCGCGCGACACCGCTCTGATTCGTCACGACGATGCGCAGCCAGCCGCGCGCCCCGAGTGCGCCCAGCGCGTCGCGAACTCCCGGGATCGCACGCACGCCGGCGGGGTCGCCCAGGTAGCCCTCGCCCTCGATGAGGGTCCCGTCGCGATCGAGGAACACGGCGGCGCGCACGTCAGTCCCCGCGGTCCCCGCCGTCACCCTCGCGCTCGCCGTCACCCTCGCCCGCGCCGTCCTGCCCGCGGATGCGCTCGACCAGCCGCGACGTCGAACGCCCCGCGAGCAGCGGCACGAGCACGACGCGTCCGCCGCGCGCCTCCACCACGTCGGCGCCCACGACGCCCTTGTCGCGCCAGTCCTCGCCCTTGACCAGCACGTCCGGCTGCACGCGCACGATCAACGCGTGCGGCGTGTCCTCGGCGAACGGCACGACGAAGTCCACGCACGACAGCGAAGCGAGCAGCTCGGCGCGGTCGTGCTGGGAGTTGATCGGACGCTCGGGGCCCTTCAGCCGCCGCACGGAGGCGTCGTCGTTCAGACCGACGACGAGCACGTGGCCCAGCCGCCGGGCGGCCTGCAGGTAGCGCACGTGCCCCGCGTGCAAGATGTCGAAGCAGCCGTTCGTGAAGACGATCTCACGCCCCGCGGCGCGGACGGGCTCGAGCGCCTCGTGCAGCGCGTCCACGGTGACCACACGGTGCGACGCCTCGGGCGCCGCGCCGAGCGCGGCCAGCACCTCCTCGCGCGTCACCGGCACGGCGCCGACCTTGCCGCACTCGACGCCGGCGGCGACGTTGGCGAGCAGCACGGCCTCCTGCAGCGTGCGGCCGTCACCGAGGGCGAGTCCGAGCACTGCCGTCACAACGTCGCCGGCACCCGAGACGTCGTAGACCTCGCGCGGCGTCGTCGGCACGATGCGCTCGTCGCCGCCGCTCTCCACGACCGCCATGCCGTCCTTGTCGAGGGTGATGACGACGGCGCCGACGCCGGCGAGGGCGAGCAGCGCACGCCCGGCCCGCGAGATGGCGTCGCGCCCGGTGAGCTCGATCCCCGTCGCCTCGCGCGCCTCCTTGCGGTTGGGCGTGACGACGGCGGCCCCGCGGTACTTCGCGTAGTCGAGCCCCTTGGGATCCACGACGACGGGCACACCGCACCCCCGCGCCATCTCGATCACACGAGACGCCACGCGGCGCGAGAGCACGCCCTTGGCGTAGTCCGAGAGCACGACGCAATCGGCCCCCTCCAGCGCCGCCGCGCACGCTGCCAGCAGACGGTCCTCGTCGCTCTCGCCGAACGGGCCGTCGTCCTCGCGATCCACACGCAGGATCTGCTGATGCCCCGCGGCGCGGCCGGCGACCATGCGCGTCTTCAGCGTCGT
>JAJRVY010000308.1 GCA_024277065.1 Planctomycetota bacterium | reverse complement strand
GTCGAGGTAGCGCATGCGGTCGAGGTCGAGATCGAGGATGCTCACGTTGGCGCCCATGCCGGCCGCCATCTTCGCGGCGTTGGTGCCGACGACGCCGCCGCCGATGATCATGACGTGGGCCTGCTCGACGCCCGGGATGCCACCGAGCAGGATGCCGCGCCCCATCTGCGGCTTCTCGAGGAACTTGGCACCCTGCTGGATCGACATCCGGCCGGCGACCTCGCTCATCGGCGTCAGCAGCGGCAGGGTCGAGCCGCGCTCGACGGTCTCGTAGGCGATGCACACGGCGCCCGACTTCACCATGCCCTCGGTCAGCTCACGGTTCGCCGCGAAGTGGAAGTAGGTGAAGACCACCTGCCCCGAGCGAATGAGCGCGTACTCCTCGGGCAGCGGCTCCTTCACCTTCATGATCATGTCGGCGCGCGCGAAGACGTTCGCGTGGCCCTCGACGATCTCGGCGCCGGCTTCCTCGAACTCGGCATCCGTGATGCCCGATCCGAGGCCGCCGCCCTGCTCGACGAGCACGACGTGGCCGTCACGCCGCAGCGTATCCACACCGGCGGGCACGATGGCAATTCGGTTCTCGTTGTCCTTGATCTAGCGCGGGACGCCCACGATCATCGCCGGTCTCCTTCTTCCGAGGTGCTCCGGGCACCTGCGCCCGGGGAACGCCGCATGCTATGGCGCGGCGCGCCCCACCGGAAAACGGATCGCATCGCGCAGCGTGACGAGGATCACGCGCAGACGCCACCCTGCGGCTCCGTCCTCCCGCCACCCCTCCCGCGCCGCCACCCGCCCCACGGCGCGCGTCAACCGTCGCCCGGGGGCCGCTGACGACGCCTGCGGCCGCCGCGCCGGCCCTTGCGGCGATCCGCGTCGCGCCGCGGCTCCTCGCCGAAGCGCCGCTCGATGCGGCTCCCGACGACCTCCATCTGCATCGCGTCCAGGACCCCCTCGAGGCCGCGGCGAAACTCCTCGCGCAGCTCCTGCGCACGCTGCCCGGCCAACTCCGGCTCGAGCCCCTGCGCGCGCATCTCCCCCATGCGGCGCAGGTGATCGGCGACCAGCCCACCGACCGCGCCACGCTGCTCGTCACTGACCTCCACGCCGCGCAGCAGGCGCTCGGCTCCGCGCGCGGCCATTTTCTCGCGACGCTCGAGACGCTTCTCCGCCTCGCGCGCTTCGAGTACCGAGACCACAGCTCTCTCGACGTCTGCGCGGTCCGGCGCGGGCGCCGCAGCAGCAATCGCCGGCGCACTCCCGGCGTCGCTCGTCACCGCCACCTCTGCGTCCGCCATCGGGCGCAACTCGACCCGCGTCATGCGATCCTCGAGGGCGCGCACGCGCGCCTCACCGCTCCGCGAAGCGCGCCCGACGGTCGGAGCGGGCCCCGGCACGGGAGCGCTCGAAACCGCCTCGACATCGACGACCCGTCGCTCGAGTTCGTCGATGCGGTCGGCGAGTTCGAGGTTCACGACCACCAGCGCCGCGGCGGCGACCACCGCGGGAGCGGCGATGAAGACGGCCAGTTTGCTCATCCGGGATTCCCTTCGTCTCGCGCGGCCCGCTCCGGGGGCGGCGCCGCCACGACGGCGCGGGGCATCACGCAATCCGGCAACTCTCTCCAGGCAGCCGGCCTCGGGCCGGCTCTCCTCCAGGAACCCGCGCCCACCGCCAGAGTTCCGCCCGACCTGCGTCCGACCTGCGCCCGGAACTTGCCGCCGCCGTGCCTGCGCGTAGACTTCCGCGTCCCGCGTGGGCGATTAGCTCAGTTGGCTAGAGCACCTGCTCGACACGCAGGGGGTCACTGGTTCAAGTCCAGTATCGCCCACCACGCGGGCTCCTGAACTCGACCCGGCCCCTTCGTCCGGAGCGGGGTCACTGGTTGCCTTCGGCTCACGGGACCTGCACTCGCAAACTCGCGCCGGCCCAGTGCGCCCGATCGCGCGTACCGCGTCGTACGTCGCGAGGCGGGACGACGGCCATTTGCGCCAGGGACATTCTGGTTGACCACAATGGGTCAACCCTACGCCGGTGGGCGCGAGGGCGCGGCGCGCACGCCGGGCGGCGCAAGGGCGCGGCGGGCACGTCATGCGTTGCGAGGGCGGGGCGGGCACGTGAAGCGCAGGCAGCGCCTCGCCGCCGTGCTCCGCGACGTCTTCAGACCGGCGCCGCCATCCCCGTCGTACCGAACAGCCACTGCTTGAGGCAGAAGACGCTGCCCCCCGACTTCAGGAACTCTCCGGTGTCCACCGTCACCACGTCATCGACGTAGCGCGACAGCACGTCGATCGTGCGCGGGGCGCGCTCGTCGATCACGGCGCCGCGACCGGGCAGCACGACGGCGTTGGCGGCGAGGGCCGCGGCGGCCTCTTCGGGGTCGCACGGGACGATCTCGTCGAAGACGGCGCCCAGAAGTTCCAGCCCGGCGGCGTCGAACGCCTCGCACACGACGAGCGCCGCACGTTCGTCGAGCGGACAGAGGCAGGTGCCGAGGTGGTAGAAACGTTCGTCGCAAAGCGCCAGCGACAACACGAGCGCGCCGAACGTCGCGGCCACGACGGCGTGCGCGGCGGCGGACGAACGGAAACCGTGGCCCGCCCACGCGAGATGCCGCCCGGGATGCCAGACCACGTCGCCGGCGCCCTCCAGCAGCTCGCCCTCGGGCAGCGCATCGACGACCCGCCACGCATGCTCGCGGAACCAGGCCTCGAACGCCGGGACCTCGCGCCGGCGCGACGGGTGGCGCATGCGGGAGAGGAGCACCGTCGGGCGGCCCTCCGCGTCAACCCCGGTGAGCGTCTGGTTGGCGGCGAAGACCATGTCCTCACAACCCGGCAGCGGCGCGACGCGACGCGCGGGCAGCCCGATGCGCTGGAACGCCTCGACCAGCCTCCCCCACTGCTCGCGGGCGAGCGCGCGATCGACCGCACCCAGCGATCCCGCCATGTGCGGGTTCTTGACGTCGATGACGTCGAACGCGTCAGGCGGGCACACGAGCACGGCGGTCGGTCCGGCGACCGGCTCGGCCCAGACGGAGAGTGGCCCGTCCGGCAACTCCGACGCGCGACGGATGACCGTGCCGTTCACGTCTCGGAGTCTATCCGCGAGCGGGTACGTCCGCAGCGGTCGCCGATGCGCACGGCGCGGTCGCGAACGTGACTCCCCTGCCGCGGTCATCGAGCGAGCGCGACGCAGGCCGGCGGGCGGCGTGGACGCGTGGGGCTGTGGCGCGCCTCCTTCGTCCACACCATCGCAACGCTTGTCTCCGGGCGGATGACATGTACGCTCGCGGGCAGGAGGGACGCACATGTTCGTCCGTCGTCTGCTGCTCACGTCGGTCTTCGTCTGGAGCGGGCTGGCCATGGCCGCCCCCGCGCGCGCCGACGGCCTCGTCGCCGACCACGAGAGCGCCGACCTCTCGGCGATCCCCGCGCACTGGATCCAGCGCGCCAAACAGACACTCCGCATCGCCTACAGCCGCACGTCGCACGGCAGCCAGATCACCACCGCATGAAGGGGCTCGCGACGTGGAAGGGTGACCTCTATCCGTTCCGGGCTGGTGGCGGCGGAGGCGCCCTCGACTTGCGGGAACGCGCGATGCGCGGCGCGAACGACCTCGGCAGCCCCGACCGCCGTGCCTGGGCCGAGGCGACCCGCAGCTACCTCGCGAAGAACCCCGACGTGAACGTGGTCATGTGGTCATGGTGCGGAAAGGCCGGCACGTCGAGCGAGAACATCGACATCTACCTCGGCCTGATGGAGGCGCTGATCGTCGAGCATCCGACGGTGAAGTTCATCTTCACGACGGGCCATCTCGACGGTCGCGGGCTCGACGGGCTGCTCCACGAGGCCAACGAGCAGATCCGGGCGCACTGCCGCAGCAAGGGCCGCACCCGCGAGGTGCGCGACAAGAAGATGAAGATCCTCGAGACGGACCCGACCGTCGCCGCGGAGAAGAGGTCCTGGGAGCGGCTGGAGCGCGCCCTCGGGGCGCCCCTTCGAGCGCTCGAGAACGTGGCCCGGGAGAGTGCGGGGTCTCCCTCCGGGGAACGGGCCGCGAAGCTCGCCCGCGAGATCCGCGACCTCCTCGAGAGCGGCGGCGCGACGCCTGAAGAGTGAGGGGGTGCGGACGAAGGAAACGGGGCGCCGGCGCCCCGTTGTTCATCGGAACACCCGTTCAAATGCCGAAGCGCCCGGCGAGCCACAGAGCGAGAACGATGAATCCCCCGGCAGCGTAGATCATCCCCGGTCCCCCGACGAACGGAGCGATGAGCAGCAGCACGCCCGCCACGAGCTGCGACGCCCGGCGCTGCCGGCGGCCGTAGATGAAGAAGCCGACGCCGAGGGCGCTCACGATCGAACCGGCGAAGAGAGCGCCTGCGGAGAGATCCATGCCGCCATTGTCGCACGACCTCGGACAGCGTCGGGCGCCGCGACGGGTCAGTCGCGTGGCCGCGCGAGATCGGGCGCGACGCGCGCCGCCGGATGGTGCAACAGGGCGGCGGGCGCGACGAGGATCTCGGACGTGCGTCCGCCCGTGCCGACGATCACCCGCTCGGGTTCCATCACCGCGGCATCGATCAGCGGGACGATGTCCGCCGGCAGCGCGCTCGAGTTCAAGACCTTCCGCGACCCACGTCGCCTCTTCGCCGTCTGACCGCGCCTCGCCGAAACGGTGCCCGCGGCAGGCCGAACGCTATCCTCCCCGGGCGAGCGCCGGTCCGCGCCGCGCCCCCCCATCATGCGACGCGTCCTCTTGCTCGGTTCCACCGGCTCCGTCGGCCGCAGCACGCTCGACGTGGCTGCGAGCCTGCCCGAGCGTTTCCGCGTGGACGCGCTGGCGGCAAGCACCAGCGCCGCGGCGCTCGTCGAACAGGCGCGCGCATGCGGCGCGAAGCTCGTGTCGCTCGAAGACGCCGCGGCGGCCGAGCGCGCCGAGGACATGCTCGCCGGAACGGGTGTGGAGGTCCTCGGGGGCCCGGGGGCGGCGCTGGAGCTGGCCCGGCGCGCCGAGGTCGATGTGATCGTCCAGGCCACGGTCGGCATCGCGGCGCTCCCGACGACGCTGGCGGCGCTCGAGCGCGGGGTCGTGGTGGGCCTCGCCAACAAGGAGAGCCTGGTCGTGGCGGGACCGCTGCTGCTCGCGACGGCCCGCCGCTGCGGCTCGACCCTCGTGCCCGTGGACAGCGAGCACTCGGCGATCTTCCAGTGCCTGCGCGCGGGCCGCGCCGAGGAGGCCGAGCGCATCTTCCTGACCGCCAGCGGTGGCGCATTCCGCGACCGGCCGCTCGACACGCTCGCCGCCGCCACGCCCGAGGAGGCGCTGCGCCATCCCACCTGGAGCATGGGCCCGCGCATCACCGTGGACTCGGCCACGATGATGAACAAGGCCCTCGAGGTGGCCGAGGCCCACGTGCTGTTCGACCTGCCCCCGGAACGCATCGAGGTCGTCCAGCACCCGCAGTCCATCGTCCACTCCATGGTCGAGTTCCGCGACGGCAGCGTCATGGCGCAGATGAGCCGGCCGGACATGCGGCTGCCGATCCTCTTCGCGCTGGCCTACCCCGAGCGGCCGCTCTACGAGCCCGTGCGCTTCTCGCTGGCGGACTTCGCCGAGTTGACGTTCTGCGAGGTCGATCCGGGGCGCTACCCGGCGCTCGCGCTCGGCTACCGGGCGGCGCGCGCCGGCGGCGTGGCGGGCGCCGTCCTGAACGCGGCCGACGAAGCCGCTGTCGAACTGTTCCTGGCCGGGAAGATCCGCTTCACCGAGATCGTCCCCCGCGTCCAGAGAGTGATGGACGCCCTCGTGCCCGCAGACACGCCGGCCGCCCCGTTGACGCTGGGCGCGCTGCGGGCCGCGGACGGCGCCGCCCGCAAGGAGATTCACGCGTGCTGACGGTCCTGGCGTCCCTCGAGCCCACCCTCAACGTGATCAAGACGGTGCTCGGCATCGGTGGGCTCATCTTCGTCCACGAACTCGGGCACTTCCTCGTCGGCCGCCTGTGCGGCGTGCGGGCCGAGATCTTCTCGATCGGCTTCGGCCCGGCGATCTGGAAGTGGCAGCCGGGCGAGACCGAGTACCGCCTCGCGCCCATCCCGCTCGGCGGCTACGTCAAGTTCCTGGGCGAGAGCCCGGACGAAGGTGTGACCGCGCCCGACTCCTTCCTCGCCGCGACCTACCCGCGCAAGGCCGCGATCATGCTGGCCGGCGTCACGATGAACGTCCTCACCGCGTTCGCGCTGTTCGTCTGGACGTTCTCGATCGGCGTCGAACTGCCGGCGCCCGTCGTGGGCACCGTATCGCCGGGATCGCCGGCGTGGGTGCACGGCATCCAGCCCGGCGACGAGGTCGTCTCCATCGACGGCAGTGCGATCATCGACTTCTCGGACATCGTCCAGGACGTCGTGCTCGCCGAGGCCGTGGACATCGAGATCCGGCGCGATGGAAAACTGCTGCCCGCCATGCACATCCGGACCACGGATGACGGCAGCGGCATACACAAGCTCGGCTTCGGCCCGGCATCGCTCGGCACGGCCGAGGTCCGCGTGGTCCCGGACTCGCCCGCCGCGCAGGCCGGGCTGCGGGACGGTGACCGCGTGATCGCACTCGACGGCGAGCCGGTCGCGACGACCGAGGACGTGATCGCCGCCGTGCTCGCCGCCCCCGGCGCCGCGACGAGATCCACGGCGGGCCACACACTGACGATCGAGCGCGACGGGCAGCGCATCGAACTCACGCTGGCGCCCGCCACCGAGACGGTGCGCCGCATCGGCGTGGCGCAGGACGCCCTCGTCATCGGCGCGGTACGGATCGGCGGCCCCGCGGCGGCCGCGGACGTACGCGAGGGGGACAGGCCGGTGGCCGTGGACGGCGAACCCGTCGCCACCGTGCGGCAGATGGCGCAGCGCCTCGTCGGCGCTGCGGAACCCGGCGCCGTGGTCACCTTCCTGCGCGGCGGCGCGCGCATGGAGGTCGCCGTCGGAGATGATCCGGTCGCCTTCGCCATGTCGCTGACGGGAGGCGGCGACGACCTCGTCGTCTCGCCGGCCTTCCCGGGCGAGAGCGTGGGCCCTGCGGCTCGCGCCGGCCTCATGCCGGGCGCGACGATCCTCGCCGCCGACGGCATGACGGTGCGCTCGATGGACGACCTCCGGACGGCGACCAAGCGCAGTGCGGAGTCCGGCGATGCCCTGACCCTGCGCTGGCGGGATCTGGGCGGCGAGGAACACACCGCGCAGATCACGCCGGAGGCGATCGAGGTGCCCGCCGACCTGGGCATCGCCGCCGGAGTGCTGACCCACGTCGTCCATGAGACCGACGTCGTCGCCGCCGTCGCACTCGGCATGCAGCGCACGCACCGCTGGGTGTCGCGCATCCTCGGCACCCTGGGCTCGCTCCTCACCGGCAAGGTGAGCGCCACCAACCTCTCGGGCCCCGTGGCCATCGCGCAGCACACGTACAAGCAGGCCGAGACGGGCCTCGGGCAGTTCCTGCTGTTCCTCGGGTTCATCAGCATGAACCTCGCCGTGCTGAACCTGCTGCCGATTCCGATGCTCGACGGCGGGCAGCTCGCGATGATCACGGCCGAGAAGATCCGCTGGCGACCGCTGCCCGAGACGGTGCAGGCGGGCCTGCAATGGGCCGGGCTCATCCTGCTCTTGGGGCTCATGGTCTTCGTCGTCGCCAACGACATCCGGAAACTGTAGAACGCGGCGCATGGCGTCGATCTCGGGCTACCTG
>JAJRVY010000307.1 GCA_024277065.1 Planctomycetota bacterium | reverse complement strand
GGCAAGAAGTCGGTCACAGTGCTCGAGCGCGTCGATCAGCCGCTGGCCGTGGACGCGCCGCTGCTGCGCGAGATCCGCGCCGCGATGGGCAAGGCCGTCGAGAACGGCCGCGCCAAGGGCGAGCTGCCGCATCCCGGCGTGACGCCCTGCCGCGCGGCCGACGTGCCCGACTTCTTCGCCGGCTGCTTCGGCATGGGCAGCCGCGACCTGCAGCCCGGAGACATCGCCGCGGCGTTCCTGAACATGATCCCCGGCGGCGCCGGGCGCCGTCTCTACTACCTCGGCATCGACTTCGTGCGCCGCGACACGCGGCTGCCCAAGCTGCAGCTCTGGCAGGAGAAGCTGCTCGATGCCTACCCCGACATCGAGAAGCTGTCGCTGCCGCCGTCGGAGACCATCGACGTGCTCGCCAAGGACTCGACCGCCGTCCGGGTGCACTCCATCGGTGGCTGGGGCGCCATCACGATGGGCAAGAACCTCGCGGTCACGGCCTCCGAGCTCCTCGGGCTCTACATCAAGGCCAACCCCAAGTACGGCTCGGAGAAGAAGGGCCAGCCGACGACGTTCTACGCCACGCTCTCGCGTGAACCGGTGCGGCTCAACTGCGAGCTGAAGCGCGTCAACGTCGTGCTCTCGCCCGATCCCAACGTCTTCCGCCACTGCAACCCGCTGTCGGGCCTGGTCGAGGGGGGCGTGTTCCTGATCCAGAGCGATCAGACGCCCGAGAAGCTGTGGGAGTCGCTGCCGCGTACGGCGCAGCGCGCGATCCAGCAGAACAAGATCCGCGTGTACGCCGTGGACGCCTTCGCCATCGCCGCGAGCGAGGCCAGCAACGTCGAGCTGCGCTACCGCATGCAGGGCACGGCGTTCATGGGAGCCTTCTTCCGCATCGCACCGCTGTCGGGTCTCGAGGAGCTCGACGAGTCGGCCGTGATGGGCGGCATCGCCGCGCGCATCGAGAAGAAGTTCGGGCACCTCGGCCAGCGCGTGGTCGATGACAACATGCGCGTCATCCGCCGCGGCTTCGACCAGGTCGCCGAGATCGACTACGCGTCGCTGCCGGACTCCGGCTCGACGATCGGCGACCTTCCGGTGCTCCCGATGGCGCTGGACAACCGCAGCGCGTGCGGCGGGATCGGCAACCCCGGCCGCTTCTGGGAACAGGTCGGCTACCTGTACAAGACGGGCGAGGACGGCATCGCCGACCCGTTCGTCGCGATCAGCGCCCTGCCCGCGGCGACGTCGTCGATCCGCGACATGACCGACGTACGCTTCGAGGTCCCGGAGTTCCACCCGGAGAAGTGCACGGGTTGCAGCCAGTGCTGGGTGCAGTGCCCCGACGCCGCCATCCCGGGGCTCGTGAACTCCGTCGGCGATCTCATCGACGCGGCGATCGCCGCCGCCGAGAACGGCGCGTCGCTCGGCCGCATCCGTCAGGCGGCCAAGCCACTCGCCAAGGCCACGCACCGCGCGCTCGCCGCAGCCGCTGACACGACCTTCACCAAGGCGCTGCAGTTCGGCTACGAGAAGATCGCCGAGAAGCTCGCCCCCGACGCCGAACGCCGCGCGGAGCTCGACAGCGAGTTCGCGCAGGTGGCACTGGCGCTCGCGGAATTCCCACTGGCGCGCACGGCACCGTTCTGGGACGTGCCCGAGATGCGCGCCAAGGGCGACGGCGGGCTGCTCTCGGTGATCATCAATCCCGAGGCGTGCAAGGGCTGCAACATCTGCGTCGAGGTCTGCCCCGACGGCGCCCTCACGACGATCAAGCAGGACGACGAGACGACGGCGAAGCTACGGCGCAACTGGGAGTTCTGGCAGCGGCTGCCCGACACCGACGATCGCTTCGTCAACATCATCGACATGGACGAGGGCATCGGCGTGCTGTCGTCGCTGCTGCTCAAGAAGGAGAACTACCGCTCGATGGTGGGCGGCGACGGCGCCTGCATGGGCTGCGGCGAAAAGACGGGCGTGCACCTCGTGTTGTCGGCCGTCAACGCCTCGATGCTCCCGCGCGTGAAGCGCCACGTGGAGCACCTCGACGAGCTGATCGCGGCGCTCGACGCCCGCGCCCGCGGGCTGCTCGCGGAGAACGCCGACGTCGCGAGCGCGGCGACGGGCACCGCCACCGTGGATCTCGACGCCGGCCAGCGCGCGGAGCTCGAACGGCTCACGACGACGCTCGCCGATCTGCGCGACCTGCGCTGGCGCTACACCGAGGGCCCGAGCGGCAAGGGCCGGGCGCACGTCGGGTTCGCCAACTCCACCGGCTGCTCGTCCGTCTGGGGCAGCACGTATCCCTACAACCCATACCCGTTCCCGTGGGTCAACCACCTGTTCCAAGACGCGCCGTCGATCGCCATCGGCGTGTTCGAGGGACACATGCGCAAGATGGCCGACGGCTTCGTCGCCGTGCGCCGCGCGCGCAAGGTGCTAGGCGGCACCTACGACGCCGCGCAGGACGAGGACTTCTTCCGCATCTTCGACTGGCGTCAGTTCGACGACGACGAGTTCGCGCTCTGCCCACCGATCTTCGCGGTCGGCGGCGACGGCGCGATGCTCGACATCGGGTTCCAGAACCTCTCGCGCCTGCTCGCCTCCGGCAAGCCCATCCGCGTCGTCGTGCTCGACACGCAGGTGTACTCCAACACCGGCGGTCAGGCGTGCACGAGCGGGTTCACCGGCCAGGTCTCCGACATGGCCCAGTTCGGGCCCGCGCAGCGCGGCAAGGAAGAGACGCGCAAGGAGATGGCGCTGATGGTCATCGCCCACCGCGGCGCGTACCTGATGCAGTCCTCGCAGGCCGCGCCCGCGCACCTGCTCGGCGGTGTCCTCAAGGGTCTGACGAGGCGCCGTCCGGCGGTCTTCGTGCTGCACTGCCCGTGTCCCCCGGAGCACGGCATCGCCGACGACGCCGCCATGCACCAGGCCAAGCTCTCGCTCGAGAGCCGCGCCTTCCCGCTGATCGAGTACGACCCGGACGCCGGCGCGTCGCTGGCCGCGTGCCTGTCGCTCGACGGCAACCCCTCCGAGGACGACGTCTGGCCCACCTACGATCTCACCTACGTGGACGACGGCGGCGACGAGCAGACGATGGAGCTGCCGCTGACGATCGCCGACTGGGCGGCCACCGAGGCGCGCTTCAAGAAGCACTTCAAGCGGCTGCCGGAGGGCGACGCGGACGACCTCGTCCCGTTCCACGAGTTCCTGGAGCTGCCCGAGGACGAGCGCGCCGTGCACACGCCGTTCATCCACGCCCTGCGCGGCGATCGCAGGCTGACGCGCATGAGCGTCTCGCGCGAGATCGTCGCCCTCGCCGAGGAACGATTGTCGTTCTGGGGGCTCCTGCGGCAGATGGCCGGCGACGAGCTGGCCCCCGCGGCCGTCGCCAGGGTGCGCGGCGCGATGGAGAGCGAACTCGACGCCAAGCTCGCCGGTCTCCGCGAGGAGTACGAGGCGAAGCTCGCAGAGCTGAAGGCCACCTACCCGCAGCTCATCGCGCGCAAGCTGGCCGAGGGGCTGCTGCGCTCGGGCGCGGCGGAGCGCACGATCGCGGACGCGATGGCCGCCGCGGCGCACATGCCCGCGGACGCGCTCGCGAGCATCGGGGCGGCCGCCGCGGCCGAGCCCGCAGCAGAGGCCGCAGTCGCGGCCGCGAGCACGGCGGCTACGCCCACCGCGGCCGCGACGCCGGCAGCCGACGCCGCGCTCGTCGCGGACGAGGACGACGACG
>JAJRVY010000306.1 GCA_024277065.1 Planctomycetota bacterium | reverse complement strand
CGCGCGCCAGCAAGCTGTTACGCCCGGCGGTCCCGCTGCGGCGTTGGCGCTCCTCCATGACTCGCTCCATTGAGTCGGGTTCGTCGCGCCGCCTTGCAGCGAACCCGTCGGACGCAATCGGCGCGCACCCGGGATTCCTGCTCCCGCTCTCAGTCGCCGCGGTCGCGTCGGCGAGGGCCGCGGCGGCCGTGCGCGTGGAGAGTTCGGTGTCGATCTTGAGGAGGGCGACGAACGCCGCGTAGCGCGCGTACGGGGAGAACTGCGGCAGGCCGTTGCACGTCTCGATCGCGCGGATGTGGACGTCGAGGCCCTCCACCGCGGCGTCGCCGAGCTCGACGACGTCATCGACACACGCACCGGCGCCGCGACTGCCGAACCTCTCCGCCGCGGCGACGAACGTATCGACCGCGCTTCCGTGCCCCTCGTCCCAGAACTCCTCCCAGGCGTCGTCCCCGCAGTAGTCGTCGTTGTCGTCGTCCCCGCAGTCGTCGTCGTTGTCGTCGTCGACGTCGTCGTTCCAGATGTCGTCGTCCCACGAGTCGGCGTCGGTGGATCGTTCCGGGGGCAGCGGTCGGTGTCGGTCTGTCGTCATGCGGGTCATGGGGTCTGCGATACCGGCGGCGACGGACGCCGCGCGGGAGGGCGGGTTCAGGTCGGCGTGCCGGCGCTGCGGCGCAGGACGGCGGCGAGTCCCTCGAAGACGGTGGCGAGCGTGGCGGCGGCCTGCGGGGGCGCGTCGATGTGCAGCCCGCCGTCGGGGGACGTCGTGACCGACAGGTCTGCGAACAGGCTGTGGATGGCCGCCGTGGCCGCCGTGGCTGCCGTGGCGGGAGGAGCGGGCGTGGCGGGCGGGGCGCCAGCGGCGGTATCCGGCTCCGAGTTCCGGGGAGCGTCGGGTGGCGCGGGGGGCACGACCTCCGTCGTGACGAGGTCATCGTCCTCGGCGGCGGCTGCGGCGATCTCGTCGATGCGGGCGTCCTCTGCCAGCGTCTCATCGCTCGCGCCGTCGTCCTCGGCGTCGGGCAGATCCGGCACGGTGGCCGGTTCGATGACGCGTTCGAGGCGCGCCAGGAAGGAGCCCGTGCGCTCGAACGAGAGCTCGTTGCTGGTGCCGTCGAAGAGGCCCTCGAACAACGCGCGCTTGTCGCTCACGAGGCCCGCGATGCGCTCCTCGATACTGCCCGTCGTGACGAACTTGAAGACGTCGATCGGGTCCTTCTGGCCGATGCGGTGGATGCGCCCGATGCGCTGCTCGAGGACGGCCGGGTTCCAGGGCAGTTCGAGGTTGACGACGCACGACGCGGCGCGCTGCAGGTTGAGTCCCACGCCGCCGGCGTCGGAGGCGAAGAGAAGGCGCGCGGCCGGGTCGTCGTGGAAGTCCACGACGTTCTGCGTCCGGCGTCGCTGGCTCTCGTGCCCGGTGAAGAACACGCCGCGCAGACCGTGCTCGGCGAGCACGTCGGCGACGGCCCAGTGGGCCAGCTTCAGCATGCGGCGCCACTGGCTGAAGACCACGATGCGGCGGCCCTGATCGATGGCCACGCGGCGCACGAGCTCGCGGAACTCGTCCAGCTTGGGCGCCGAGAGGGTTGCGCGCAGCGCGTCGTCGTCGGCGCTGCGCGCAGCGATCGCCGGCCACGTCTCGGCGAAGCGGACCTGCGCGAGGCCGTTGGCGATCATGCGCTGGGTCGTGAAGAGGCTCATCAGGCGCAGGAACTGGTCCGGCCGGAGCGGGCGCTTGCGCGCCGCGGCGAGGAGGCGCGCGATGGGGGGGACCAGCTCGTCGTGCTCGAGTCGTTGCTCCGCGGTCATCGCGACGGGGATCACCGTGTCGGTGCGCGCCGGGAGCTGGCGCAGCACGTCGTGGCGCACGCGGCGCAGGAACGCGGGCGCGAGTCGTTCGCGCAGCGTGTCCAGGTTGCGCGCGCCACTGGCGGGCCCGCGGCCGTCCGTGCCGTTGCCGTCGGCGAAGCGTGTGTGCCAGGCCGGCAGACGCCACTTGGGCTCGAGCGCCAGGTCGTCCACCCAGTCCATGAGCGACGTGAGCTCCTCGATGCGGTTCTCGAGCGGCGTGCCCGTCAGCACGAGGCGATAGCGGGGGCGCAGTTGCTTGACGTGGGCGGCCGTCTTGGTGGCCCAGTTCTTGATCCGCTGCGCCTCGTCGAGCACCACGATCCCGGCATCGAACGACTGGATGAGATGCAGGTCGCGCAGGATCTGCGCGTAGTTGGCGATCAGGAACCCGGACTTCGTGCGCTCGTAGATCGCGGCGCGTTCGTCGGGCCGTCCCTCCACGATCTCGATGGGCGCGTCCGAGAACGTCTTCCACTCGCGGAGCCACTGGGACTTCAGGCTGGCGGGTACGATCAGGAGCCCGCGCCGGACGCGGCCCTCGCGCAGCAAGAGGTGGCAGGCCGCCACGGCCTGCGCGGTCTTGCCGAGTCCCATGTCGTCGCCGAGCAGCAGCGAGCCGGTCTCGAGGAAGCGCTCCACCCCGGCGAGCTGGTAGGGGTAGAGCGGCTTGCGGAGCGATGCCAGGCGGCGCCGCAGACTCTCGTGATCGCGGGCGAGGCCGGTGCACGCGGCGAGGCGCCTGCTCTCGCGCACGAGCAGCGAGCGCAGGGCGGGATCGGCGCGCTCCTGCCGCGTCTGCGCGCTGTTCGTGGCGCTCGTGGCCCTCGTGGTCCCGGGGCCGCCGCCAGTGCCGCCGGTATTGCCGGTGCCGCCGGTGCGGCCAGTGTCGCCGTCGAGGCACTGCCGCAGGCGCTCGATCTGCCGCGCGCGCTTCAGCGGTTGCGCGAGAGGGACGGCGCGCAGCCGCCAGAGATCGTCGCCGTCGCGTACGAAGTCACGGCGCAGCGGCGGCGG
>JAJRVY010000023.1 GCA_024277065.1 Planctomycetota bacterium | reverse complement strand
GCGCAGGAATGACTTCGGGATTCGGTCGGCTGCGACGACGCGGGGCGGCGTTGCCTCTCCTCCCCGACTCGGCTCCGCAATGAGTCGCGTCGTCGAGGCGCCTTGCCCCGCGCCGTCTCGCTCGCCCTCGGTCCTACGAACGCATTCCTGCGCGGGCCCTAAGGGCTCGCGCAGGCTGCGAGCCAGCCGGGCATCGTGCGGCCGAGCATCCGCTCGAGGTCGCGTACCTGGTCGGCGTAGATCTCGCGCAGGCGCGAGCGGTCGGCGGCGGTGAGGCGCTGCGTGTGGCGCGGGGCGCGTCGTTCGCCCTCGGCGGCGACCTCCGCCATCGCCGGGACGTAGTCGGTCCCGAGGAACGCGCACAGTCCTCGCAGGAACGGCTCCGGGGCGGTCTTCAGGTCCTCGAGCGCGCCGACGAAGATGTGCTCGGCGGGGAAGAAGTGGCGCAGGTGGATCAGTTGCGTGGCGTACATGCCACGCCAGATCAGGTTCGTGCCGCGGATCTCGGCCGCCGGGTCGCGGGCGCGGGCGAGATCGTCCAGGTCGCGGTCCACCTGCGCCTCGAACGAGTCGGCGACGAGGAACGCCGGGCGTTGTCCCTTGTCCCGCTGCCGCAGCACGTGGTTCCAGTGGGACTGTGCGCGCGCGATGGGGCAGCGTACCATCAGCACGATCCTGGCGTCCGGATGGAAGCGCTGCATGCGCTCGAGCGTGAGCGTCGAGATCACGTAGTTCGGTGTCTTGCCGCCGACCAGCGGCCTGTCGCTACGGAACTGCGCGGCGTAGGTCTTCTCGAACGCCGCGGCGTCGAGCACGCCGCCACGCCAGACGGAGAGGTAACGGCGGTGGTTGCCGAAGAAGTGCTGCTCGCCCTGCGGCACGTGGACGCCGGGGTGGGCGCCCAGCGCGCGG
This sequence comes from Planctomycetota bacterium, assembly GCA_024277065.1. Classification (GTDB taxonomy): domain Bacteria; phylum Planctomycetota; class JAJSAM01; order JAJSAM01; family JAJVHW01; genus JAJRPF01. The sequence goes on along the minus strand of JAJRVY010000023.1, from coordinate 6,980 downwards.
CGCAGCGCCGTCGTGCCGCATTTCATCGCGCCGACGATCTGGAAATCGACGCGCGGGACGTCCACGGCGTTCAGCGCGGTGTCCGGCGGCGTGCTCGCCCGCGCTGCCGCACCCGTCTTCCGCGACTTCCAGAACAGGGGCATGTGGGGACGCTAGCGAGAGAGCGCAGTGGTCACAACAAAGCACGGGCACATGCCGGCAGACGGTAGTCTCGCGGGATGTCGGACGGGCGGTTGTGGGTCGGCGCGAAGGAGCGATCGCCGGAGCAGTTCGAGGAACTGCGGCGCGAGGCCGGGCGCCTGGCCGGCGCGTCGCCGGAGGTCTTCGACGGCATGCGGGCGTTCTGCCTGTTCGTGGGCTATCCGCGCAGCGGCCACAGCCTGGTCGGCTCGCTCGTGGACGCCCACCGCCACGCCGTCCTGGCGCACGAGCTCGACGTGCTCGACTTCCTCGGGCGCGGATTCACACGCGAGCACCTGCTCCACGTCGTTCTCGAGAACTCGCGGCGCTTCACGGCGCGCGGTCGCGCGTGGACGGGCTACACGTACAGCGTGCCGGGGCAGTGGCAGGGCCGGTTCGAGGCGGTGCGCGTCGTGGGGGACAAGAAGGGCGGCCGGTCGGTGCGCCGGCTGCACGAGAACCCGGTGCTCCTCGACGACCTGCGCGAACTCGTCGACGTGCCCGTGCGCTTCGTGCACGTCATTAGCAACCCGTGGGACAACGTCGCGACGCGCGGCCGGCGCAAGCCCCATCGCGATCTCGCGGATCTGGCCGACCGGCACTTCGCGCTCGTGCGGCGCGTCGCCAGATTGAAGGAACGCGTGGGGGCCGGCGACATGCTCGACGTCCACCACGAGGATCTGATCGCGGACGGGCCGGGGACCGTGCGGCGCATCTGCGCGTTTCTCGGTCTCGACGCACCGGACGACTACGTCGCTGCGGCGGCGGGCATCCTGTACGCCTCACCACGCGCCAGCCGTCGCGAGGCGACGTGGCCGGACGGGCTGATCGAGAGCGTCGGCGAGCGCGCCGCCGCCTACCCGTTCCTCCGGCGCTACCGCTTCGACGCGCAGGCGAGGGCGAGGAGGCGGAGGTAGCCGGCGCGGGTGCGCGCCCAGTCGTAGTCCTGGTCGCGCATGGTGAGCGTGGCGCGGCTCATCCGGGCGACGACGCGGCGGTCGGCGAGGCGGCGGATGGCGCGCGCCAGATCCGCGATCCTGGCGTCTGCGGCCGGGATGCCCGAAGGGGCGGTCGCGCGCGTCCTGCAGGGCACGGCCAGCCCGGTGAGGCCGTCGCGGACGTTCTCGTTCATCGGCGGGAAGTCCGGGCAGATCAGCGGCTTGCCGAACGCGATCGCCTCGTAGAAGACGAGCCCGAGGCCTTCCCAGCGCGTGTTCGACAGCACGACGTCCATCGACGCGAGATGCCGCAGGTACTCCGCGCGTTCCACGTCGCCGTGCTAGTAGCTGACGTGCGGGTGCGCGATGCGCTCCGTCTCGGGCACAGGTTTCGTCGATTTCACGATGAGGCGCGCGTTCGTGGCCCTGGCCTTGACGAACGCCTTCACGGTCGGCGCGATCGCGCGGCGGATCTCGAGGTAGCCGGCGGGGTAGTGGAAGAGTACGGGCGCGGCGGGGTCCTTCGGCGGCGACTCGCGGCCCAGTAGCTCGGGCCAGCAGCCCCAGTGCAGGCGGGGGGTGAGCAGCCCGAGCCGGGCGTAGCGCGCGTGCTCGCACGCTGTGAGGGAGTAGACGACGTCGAACGCGGCGCGGGCGCGATCGACGTCGTCCGGCAGGAACTTCTCCCAGACGAAGCGCCCGACCGTGATCACGCCGCTGCGCCGCAGCGCTTCGATCTCGGCGAACTGCTCGTTCTGGTCGAAGAAGCAGACCTCGATGCCGTTGCGTTTCGCCCAGGCCAGGTACTCGTCCTGCGGGATGGCGTTGTCACTTGCGACCTCGACGCCGTCGGCGGCCCAGATGCCGTCGCTGCGATAGCGCTTCTTGAGCTTGTCGGGGCGGGCCAGCACGAACGTCTCGTGTCCGGCGTCGCGGAAGATCTCGCGCACCGCGCGCGTGCAGAACGCCTGCCCGCGCGTGAACCAGAACGAGACCAGCCCGATGCGCATCAGCGATGGGCTCCGAGCGGCGACGCGGCCCGCGCCTCGTCCACGAGCGGCTGCAGGTCCAGCAGTTCCATGGCCCGCTCCCACGCGGGGTTCTGCGGATCGTGCCACGGGCGCGGCGGGCGCACGTTCCTCTTTGCCCACCAGCGCTGGCGCAGCCGCGGCTTCCAGCGCCACGCGTCGTAGATCCCGCAGAGCGTGTTCCACGGCGCGGCGCAGAGATCGTCGTGCCACGCGACGACCGAGCGACCGGGGAAGTGGCGCGCGCCGTCGTCACGAGTGCGCGTGTAGAGCTCCTTCCACACGAGCATGCACTTGACGTAGGCGGGCTCGCCCGCGAGGTGTGCGTACTCCGGCCGCGCCGCCACGAGATGCTCCGCCATGACCTCGGTCTTCCACTGGTTGAAGTCAGTGGTCATCGTGAAGAAGGAGTCCTCCGCCAGGATGCGCTCCTTGAACTTGGGGTGGCTGCGGAAGATGTGTGAGGTGGCCACCGCGCGTGGGTCGCGCACGAGGTGGACGAGGTAGGCGCCCGGCGCGATGGCCGCCAGATCTGCGACCTTGTGCGAGGCGCGGGTGAACTTCACGAACACGTCGTGCGCGCTCGCTGCCATCTCCCGCACGTACTCGCGGACGTGCGGGGGCCAGCCGGACACGAGCTCCTCGGCGGCGTGGTCGGGCGCGCCCCAGTTGAACGCCTGCGCGTCGTCGATGTCGTCCATGCGCGCCACGAGCCGGTCACGTAGCTCGCGGACGGCGGCGGAGTAGTCCACGTCGCGCGCCCGGGAGCCGCCACCCGCCTTGGCCTGCGCGCGGTTCAGCGGCTCGTACCAGCACGTGAACCGGCCGTCACCCCAGAAGAGGTCGAACAGGATCGTCGTCCCGCTGCGTCGCATCCCCTGCCCGAACACCACCGGCACCGGCCTCGCTCCCTTCGTCTGGGTCGCCGTCCTCAGCCGGCGTGGGCACATCGTACGGCGTGGTGTCCACGCGCCCGTCATCCCGCTCCGGGGCCGCCCCGTCGTGAGAACGGCTATTCGGCCTCGCGTACCGGCAGCAGCAACTCCGCGTCGATCTCTCCCGGTTGCGCCGTGACGGGGTCGCTCATGATCACGAAGCGCGCCGGACCGTCACGCACGAGTCCCAGTTCGCGCGCCTTGGACGTGGCGGTCGCGACGATCGCCGGGTCGCCCGGATAGCGGCCGCGGTAGGTGAACGCGAGCACGTCCGCGCCGCCGACGCGACGCGCGAGGACGCCGTTCGGCAGTTCGCCCGCCAGCGCGTCGTGCGACCAGGCCACCGGGCAGTGGAGTTTGAGAGTCGCCACGCCGTCGTCGCCGGGGAAGTTCTCGAACTCGAGGACATCGGGCCCGCGGCGGTCCGCCCGCGTGACCTCGACGGCGCCCGCGAGGGCTCGATGCAGGCCGGGGAGGTCGGTCAGCAGCCCCGTGTGCTCGATGATCGCGGCGTCCCGCGCGGGGACCCGTCGGCGCTGCGGCTCGCCGAGCGTCGGCGGCGCCGACGTGTCCGGCCGCGGCGGGATGCCCACGGAGGCGTCCCGCAGCCGCGCCACCGAGAGCACGGTCGCACGCTCGATCGTGTTCCAGAGACCGCGCGTGGACGTTCTCGTGAGCCGTTGCGGGAAACGCAGGCCCGCCGCCGCGTCCCACGTGCGCCAGCCGCTTGCCTCGAGCGTCGCCGTGACGCCCTTGCCGGCGGGATCGGTACCCGCAGCCATGATTTCGAGGCGTGACGGCAGGGCGCTCTGCTCGTCGATCGTCACCCGTCGATCGAGGTCCCCCTCACAGCGTGCGACGTACGTGCCGGCCGGCGCCGCCGGGAGGGAGGCCGTACTCATTCCCGCGACGTTCTGCGTCGCGCCGAGCAGCGTGAGCCAGTCCCTCACCTCCGTCGTCTCGGCCTGCGCGACGGTCGCCGGGACGTCGATGACGACGCCCCCGACGCGCTGCCATCCGCCGTCGCCGCGGATGACGCGGAGGGCCGGCAGCCCGTCGGCTTCCCAGCGGCGTGCACTCGCCCCGGACGCGCTGATGACGAGTTCCTCGCGCTCGGGATCGGAGAACGCGTGGGGCGGCTCATCGTCGGCGTGGACGTCGTCCTGCCACGTCTCGCGTGTGCGCTCGACTTCGATGCGCAGGACGTCGCCTGGGGCGAGATCGAAGGCGCCCGTGGCCGCCGCGATGCGCGCCCAGGGTTCGCTCTCGGGCAGGGCGTCCGGTGCCGCGGGTTCGCCGCAGGCGAGGAGCAGGGCGGAGGCCGCCGCCAGGATCACGGTGGCGGCGAGCGCATGGCGGGCGTCGAGGGCGTGGGACATGGTACCTCGCAGGATGGGGGCGCGGTGGCCCGCTCGGAAGGGGAATCGCAAGGGCGGCGACCGCATGGCCGCCGCCCTGGTGGATGGCACGATCGTGCCGGTCAGAGGCCCGCTCCCCGTGGGGAGCGGGCGTGAGGGCAGGTCTCTACTTCACCACCCCGGGCCACGCGTCGCCGGTGACCTCGGTGTAGGACTTCTGGATGAGCTGGAGCGCGTACCGGGAGTTGTGGATGCCCTCCGAGTCGTCGAACTCCACCCAGTACGTGTTGAACATGGCGCGCATCAGTGCGGCGTCGGTGGCATCACCCGAGTCGAGCGCGGCCGTGTTCGAACGGCTGCCGTCGATCAGGAAGTACTCCGTACCGTCGTATGTGATCTCGGCACCCGTGCTGGTCGCGGTGCTGAGGATCGCTTCGCGCAGGACCTCGATCGCGCCGAGGACCTCCGTCTGTATTCCCTCGACCGTGCCGTTGCCGTCGTAGTCGGCGAGCGCCAGGCGGTCAAAGTCGGTCAGGCTCTCTGCGGAGTGGCAACCGGACTGGTTGCACGCCGCGAGCTTCGGCATGAAGGTGTGGTCGCCTTCGCCCGTGTCGCTGTGGTGGCAATCGACGCAGGTCAGGTTCGAGTGGAACGAGTTCCCGTAGGACTCGCCCGGGACCTGGCCGCCCTCGACGCCCTGGAGCATCTGGGCCTGCGGGTGGCGAACGATCTCGCCCTCGTCGGCGTAGTCCACGTACTGCACCGTCTCGTTCATGTGGCACTTGCCGCACAGTTCCGCGGCCGGGAAGCGCAGCGGGTTCTCACCCTCGGCGATGGTCCCGTCGGGCTGCGCGCCGTGGCACGCCCGGCACGTGATGCCGATGTCGAACGCGATGGAGTGCGAGACGAGTTCGTCGCGCAGATCCTCGTCGCCGATCAGGTCGGCCTGGGTGCCCTCGACCTGGGCCTTCAGGAAGCCCTCGGTGGTGTGGCAGCCGGCGCAGGCCATGCCGCCGATGCCAGCGGCGCCGTGTTCGTTGGCGACGCCGTTCTGGAAGCTACGTGGTGTGGACGCGTGGAACGTCCCGTCGTCGTCGGCCGCGTCATCGGCCCACTCGTCGATGATGGTCGCGACATGGTCGGAACCGTCGATCGGGTGGCAGCCGCCGCACGAGTTCGTGATCGGCTCCAGCACGGAGAGGTTCGGCCAGACCGGGGTCATGGTGTGCGAGTGGATGTCGCCCACCGGGTTGCCGGCCTGGTCCGACGTGTAGTCGGCGGACTTCGCCATCTTGGGCATGTGGCACTTGGAGCAGCGCCCGGTGCCGTTGCCGGCCGGGGAGTAGTCCTCGGCGACGATCGGCATGGCCGCCTTGTCCTGCGTGTGGAACAGCACGGCGTTCACGACCGAAGCGGGAGCGGAGTCATCGGTGATCAGACCGACGTCCGTGACCGTCACGTTCTCGAAGTCGCCGTGGCCGTTGTGGCACGAGAGGCAGAGCGAGTTGTTGTCGTTCGAGACGCTCTCGTACGTGACGCCCTCGTGCGTCAGGTCGTCGGTCATCATGTGCTCGACGTCCTGGTCCGCGTGTGGATCGTGACAGTCGAAGCAGGTGCCGTCCCACGGCTTGTCGGGAGCGTGGGGGCCGTTCAGGAGATCCAGGTACTGCTGGTGGTGCTTCTTGGATGCGTTGTGCGAGTCCAGGGACTTCTCACCCCAGTACTGACCGGACGTCTCCGTGTAGAACGTGTCGTAGTCGGCCTGGTCGCCGCCCGGCGTGAAGATGCCGGTGCCGAGCTTCCACGGGTAACCCATACCGCTCGGCGCGCCCGTCGCGGTGCCACCGGCGCCGCGATTGTGGCACTGACCGCAGGTCAGGTCCGCCCGCTCGTTGCCTTCCGTCGTCCCATCGACCAGGTCGCGCGGGTTCAGGATGTCGTCCGCGTCCTGGCTGGCGATGTGCGCCTCGCCGGGGCCGTGGCAGGCCTCGCAGCCGACGTTCATCTGTGCGTAGCCGGTGAGGTACTCGCCGGACGCCTCGTTGAAGGTGGCCAGGATGCCCGTCGCGTGGCACGCGCCGCAGCGGCGCTCCCACGAGTTCTTGAGCGCCGTCGGGCCATCGACGTCCCAGTCGCCGCCGTGGTAGACGGCCCAGGTGCCGGTCTTCTCGTTGTACTGCACGGGCGAGATGTAGTGGCTGGCGCCGATCTTCATCACGTAGCGCTGCTTCCAGAGACCGTTGCCGCCCATCAGGTACATCACGTCGTAGCGCGTGTTCCCGATCGTGATCTTGTAGGGCAGAGCGTCCGCGGCGACGTAGTCGAGGCGCAGGGCGTACGCAAGGCCCCCGAACGTGGGGGCTGTGTCCTTGTCCGTGCGCAGGTCGGTGCCACTCGGGGCGCGGAATTTGGCGTCGATCGTCGGAGGCACGGCGTACTCGGCGGCGCCCTGGCGGAACGAGCTGCGCATCTTCGAGTTGTGGAAGCTGTTCAGCACCTTCTCGACGTACCCGGCGTGGCAGGGCCGGCAGGCCTCGGTGC
>JAJRVY010000305.1 GCA_024277065.1 Planctomycetota bacterium | reverse complement strand
TCTCCGCGCCCGCCGCGTTACGCCGGCGTTACCGCGCCGTCACCAAAACGTGAGGCGGTACTCACCCTCGCGCACGAGGCCGGCCTTCTCGTAGCAGCGCAGCGCCGGCGCGTTGCGAGCGTCCACGTGGAGGGTCACGACGGGTCCCTCGGAGAGTCCGATGCGGCAGAGCGCAGCCGTGGCGCGAGAGGCCAGTCCACGGCCGCGCGCCGCGGGCACCGTGTAGATGCCGCCGAGACCAGAGCCCTCCGAGCCGCGGAAGTTGAACGCACCCGTGAACACGATCTCGCCACCGTCCTCGATGACGCGGACGTTCTCGTGCGTGATGCGTGTGCTCAGGTGCTCCCGCAACCAGTCCGACGGATCCACGCCCTCGGGCGTCAGTCCGTCCTCGTGGCGGTAGGCGGCGACGAGGGGGACGAGCGCGTCGAGGTCCTGCGGCCGCGCGGGCCGCAGATCCGCGGCGATCGGTCCGAGCCGTTCCACGTCCGTGACGAGCATGAAGACCTGCGCGCGATCCACGCGGGGCGTCGAGCCCGCGGCCAGCCCGGCGGCGAGACGTGCGCACGGCCGCTCGGGTCCGACGAGGCTGTACCACGCCCCCCGCGTGCGCAGGACGGGCAGCAGCGCATCGATGGCGGCGTCGGTGGACAACCGGGCGGCGCACAGCGCGCCGGAGCGCAGCAACGTCGCCCCGCGCAGCACGCCGTCGTCGTCCCAGGCGCCGAGGAAGCCGCGCGCGCCTTCACGCCGCAGCGCGTGACGGAGCCACGAGTCGGGGCCGCCGCCGGCGGCCAGCAGACGCCACAGATGCGGCTCGTCGCGAGGGCCGACGTCGCGCACGCGAATCGTCACAGCACATCGCCCGGGAGTGCCAGACCCGCCCAGCGCAGCGTGCGCGCGAGATCGGCGGGGAGCGTGGCCGTGACGTGCACGTCGCTCGCGCCCACGGGGTGCGCAAGTTCGAGTCGCCACGCATGGAGGAACTGCCGCCAGATGCCGGTCGCATCCCGGAACGCGGGATTGCAGCGCGGATCACCGTAGGTCGGATCCCCGACGATGGGCAGGCCCGAGGCCCGCAGATGCACGCGGATCTGGTGCGTCCGCCCGGTGCGCGGCCGGGCCTCGAGCAGCGTGTACGCAGCGCTCGGATGGCGCGCGAGGACACGGAACTCGGTGAGCGCGCTCTGTGCCTGCGCCGCGCGCGAGACCTTCATGCGCTTGCCGCGACGTTCGTCCGACGGATCGCGTGCGAGCGGCAGGTCGCAGGTGAACACGTCCTCGTCCGGCGCGCCGCTGACGAGCGCGAGGTAGCGCTTGGTGACACGCCGTTCGCGGAACGCCGCCGTGAGCCCGCGGAGCCCCGGCGCGGACAGCCCGAACAGGACGACGCCGCTCGTGCCGCGGTCGAGGCGGTGCGCGAGCGACGGCCGGAACGTCAGCGCGTCGCCCTCCCCGACGAGGTCCAGCACCATGCGGTCGAGGCTCGGCTCGGACGCGTCGTCACCGGGCTGCACGAGCAGCATCGGCGGCTTGTCCACGGCCAGCACGTGCTCGTCGCGAAAGAGCACACGCAGCGCCTCACGGCTGCGCGCGGCGGGGGCGGAGCGGCGCCCGCGGCGGCGTGTGCCGAGCGCCGCCAGCGCGTCGTCCGGCATACGCAGTTCCACCTCGTCGCCCTCGACGAGACGCGCATCGGGACGGCCTTTGCTGCCGTTCACGCGGACACGCCCCTTGCGAATCAGCTTGAACACGTGCCCCAGCGTGGCCGACGGCAGCAGTTTGCGGACGAATCGGTCGAGCCGTTGTCCGGCGTCGTCGCGTTCGATCGTCAGCATGGCCACGTGCGCACGGTATCGCGCACCCGCCGCCCACTCCACCTGACTCCGGGGGAGAGGCGGCGGAAGGCACGCCGTGTCGCCGCGCTCTGCGCTACCCTGGGGAAGATGGAGGGACCTCGGATGCCGCGACTGGAAATGCGCACCGGCAAGCACGCCGGCAAGACGTTCACGCTGAGCAAGGCCGTGATCCTCGGGCGGGGCGACAACGTGGGCATCCGCGTGCCCGACATCAAGGCGTCGCGCGAGCACTGCCGCGTCTTCATCCAAGGTGGCACGTGGGTGGTCGTGGACCTGAACTCGCGCAACGGGATCACGGTCAACGGCCGGAAGACGACACGCAAGGAACTCGTGAGCGGCGACGAGATCGCCATCGGCGAGACGGTGCTCGCGTACGTCGATGAGATGGCCGTCGTCGAGCCGCGCGGATCGACGCCGCTGCCGGGCGAGATCGTGGTCGATGAGATCGACCTGGACGACGACGGCGGCGGCGACGCGTCGCCCGCGGCGGTGGGACGGGGCGCGGACAGTGCGCGCGCGGCGAGCGGTGGGACGGCGGGCAGGCCGACGGGCAAGCCGTCGCGGCGTCAGTCGGCCAGGGAAGCCGCCTTCGCCGCAGCCCGCGCCGACGCGGCGGGACGCGCGCGCTCCCCCGGGGGACGAGGCGGCGGGCACGGTGAGGACGACGCCACGGGCCTCCGCGTCAGCGACAAGGTGCTGCAGTTCAGCCGCGTGGACGCGAGCAAGGCGAGCCCGTTCAGCCTGGAGCTCTCGCAGTACCCGGTGACCGTCCAGATCGCGATCGTGGGCGTGGGCCTGATCCTCGCCGGCGGCGCCATCTGGCTGATCTTCGAAGCACTCGGCGTCACGCCCGGATGACGTCCAGGAGGGCGCGCGCGCCGCAGCGCCACGTCGCTTCGCGCGCCGCCCGCACGACGCGGCACTCCGGACGCTCCGGAGGGAGATCCACGCGCCCCACCTGACCGAGCGCTCGCACCCACGCGGACAGATCGTCGGGCGGCAGCAACCGGGCGCCGCCGCGCGCGACCTCGGCCACCGCTGCGATGCGTGCGGCGAGCACCGGGGTGCGCACCGCGAGCGCCTCGACGACAGGTAGCCCGCAGCCCTCGTAGCGGCTCGGGTGCAGGAGCGCCGCAGCGCCGCGACAGAGCGCGACCAGTTCGTCGTCGCCGACGACGCCGCGCGGGATCACCTGCCCCGCGTCCACGAGCGCCGCCGCGCAATCCGGAAGGCGCGCGGCATCCGCGCCGCGGCCGACGAGTACGAGTGGACGCAGCGCCGCGGATGCGGCGGCGATCGCGTACGCCCGCAGCAGGAAATCCAGTCGCTTGCGCGGCTCCGACGTCCCCACCCACAGGAGATGTGCCACGTCGCCGGACGCCGGGCGCGCGTCGCGCCACGCCCTCGACAAGCCGTTGCTGACGACGCGCACGCGATCGGCAGCGACGCCCAGGTGGCACACGACCTCGGACGCGACCGCCATCGTCGGCACGATCACGTGCCGCGCGCGCCGCAGGAGGCGCGGATAGAACATCCGGAACCACACGACGCGCCTGCGCGCTTCGTCGCCCGGCGCAGCGAGGTAGCGCAGATCGTGGACGGTGACAGCCGTCGGCACGGCAGCGATGACGGGATAGTAGTCGGTCACGAAGAGGTACGCGTCACGCGTCAGGTGGCGCCGAAACCAGCGATCACTGCGCACGGCGCGTGCGACGGGCGCCCCGGGGTCGAGCGGTGTTCGCACCTCGTGCAGGCGTGCGGTGCACTCCGTGCCGCCCGCTTCGTGTGCGACGGCGGCGCGCAGCGAGCAGCCCCGCGGCACGTAGAGAACGACGTCGGCGCCCTCGCCGAGCAGGGCGGCGGCCAGCCCGACGGCCCGCGTCCGCGCGCCCGAGGGGCGATCGTCGTAGGCCGTGCAATTGAAGGCGACGAGGGGCGCGGTCCGCGTCACGTCGTCGCGACCGTTCCGGGCACGCCGGGCACGCCGGGCACGCCGGCGGCCTCGGCGAGCACACCCCGCAGCGTCGCGGCGGAGGCGCTCCAAGCGGACCGCTCGGCACGCCGGCGGCCGCGAACGATCAGGCGCTCGCGAAGTGCATCTTCCTGCTCGATGCGCAGCAGCGCGGCGCCGAGCGCAGCATCGTCGCCGGCGGCGACGAGCAGCCCGTCGTCGCCGACGACCTCGGGCAGCGCGCCCGCGCGCACGGCCACGACCGGCACCCGCTGCGCCATCGCCTCGAGACAGGGCAGGCCGAAGCCCTCGGACTCCGAGGACACGACCAGCGCCAGCGCGCCGGCATACAGCGCGAGCAGCAGCGCGTCCGAGACGTAGCCGAGATGGCGGACGCCGCCCGGGAGGCGCGGCGGCGACGCACCGGGCCCCGCCATGACCAGCGGCAGCGTCCCACCCATCAGGCGGTACCGGGCGAAGGCGCGCAGCAGGACGCCGATCCCCTTGCGCGCCCGCGTCCCCCCGACGTGCAGCAGGTAGGGAGCGGGCGGTACGCGATGCAACACGCGCAACTCCGCGGCGGACGCCCCGTCGTGGTCCGCGAGGAACGTCGCGGCGACTCCGTGCGGCACCACGCGCACGCGATCCGCCGCGGCCGGATCCTCGTCCCGGAGTTGTGCCACGGTCGCCTCGCTCGGCACGCAGATCAGCGCGGCGGCGCGCACGGCGAGGCGCAGCCGCACGCGATGCACGCGCTCGCGCACGGCGCCCTCCATCCCCGGACGCACGCGCCACGGCAGTTCGTGCACGGTGGCGACGCGGGGCACGTCGGTGCAGAGCGGAATCGCGGCCACGGGCGACCACAACACGTCCGCGCCCTGGCTGCGCAGCGCCGCCGAGAGGCGCGTCTCGCGCCACACGGCCAGCGGCTCGCTGCCACCGAGTCCGACGGTCCGCACCGCGCGGGCATCGCGGAACGTGAGTTTCGGCACGCGGCGCCCCAGGACGATCAGTTCGTCGCCCGGGCGGAGGGCTCCGGGCAGGGCACGAAGCATCTCCGCCGCCGCGCGCTCGACCCCGGTCGGGCACGGCAGTTCGAGTATTCCGGCGTCCGCCGCGATGCGCATTCGTCTGAAACCGCGTCCTTTCGGGTTTCCCCGTCACGCCGGCCATCCCCCGCGCCATCTCGCCGGGCGATGCTACGATCTGAGATCGAGGCGTCGGGGGTGTGCGCCACGCGGCGCGAACAAGGCGATCGGCAGGGATTCTAGGTGAACGACAAGCACACGCGAATAGCGCTCATCGGCTTTGCCGTCGTCGTGTCGGCATTCGTGCTGCGGGGGCTCGTCACGGGCGCGACGGACGAGGGTGGCACGGCGCAGCCGGACGAGGCCGTGGAAGCCCGTGACGCGGGGCCGGCGAACACGGGGCCGGCCGCGGCCGACGCGTTCGATCCGCTGCAAGGGGGCCGCCCCCTCGAGGACGCCCCCACCACCGCCTCGCCGCAGAGCACCGGCACGGCGCCCGGGCAGGCCCTCGAGCGCCGCGAGGTCGGCCCGCCGCTCCCGGACGGAACGCCCGTCGATCTCGCGGTGAAGCGCGTCCCCGGGACCGTCACGCGCTACCGGATCACCAATGCCATCGCGCAGCGCGACCGTCAGAACGACCAGTCCGTCGGTCAGCGCTGGATCTTCGAGGTCACGACCACGGTGAGCGGCGTCGAGGAGGACGGCTCGTCCCGTGTCCGCCTGGAGGTCGATGCGATCCGCATCCAGGCCCTCTATCCGGACGGCCTGCAGATCGACTTCGACTCGCGTCGTCCCGACGACGAGGCGCTCGCCGATCCCCGCCGGGCGATCACGATCAAGCCGCTGATCGCCGTGATCGGCATCCCCGTGGAGTTCGGCCTCGCCCCGAACGGCGGGTGCACGACGATCGAGGGACTGGACGCCTGGCACGACGCCTGGGCGGAAACCGTCGAGGCGCTCGATCCGGGCGCGTCGCGCAAGAACATCTCGCCGTACACGGCCGAGACCACGCTCTTCGAGTGGTCCGAGTACCTCTTCCCCCCCATCCTCGGCGGGACGCTCGTGAGCGGTGGGACGCGCGACGTCCAGATTCTGCGCGACACGCTGCAGAGTGCCTACGTCGAGTTCCGCGGTCCCCTGCGCGTGACGCACGACGACGGCGACGTCTTCCGCCTGGAACTGGTCACGACGCCGGGCGTGATGATGCGCGAGGGCGGCGCGCGCAGTGCACAGGAAGCCGCCGTGGCCCGCGTCCACGTGCAGTCCGATGCCGACGCCTACTACGCCGCCTGGCGCTTCCAGCGCGAACCCGGACGGCTGCTGGACGCGGAGATCGACACGAAGTACCAGATGTGGGTCGCGTGGAGAATGGGCCAGGACGCCGGCGGCGAACAGGCGTATCAACGCGTGTTCCTGGATATCGAACGCGGCACGCGAGTGGAACTCCTCACGAACGAGTAGAGGCGGGCGTAGCCTCCAGAACGTGCTGACTCTCGACGGACACGGGCTCTTCCTCGCGGACATCCGCCGCGTCCTCCACGATCCCGGGCTGCGGATCGCCATCTCCACGGACGCGCGCGACCGCGTGCGCGCATCCCGCGCGGTCGTGGACGCGGCGATCGCTGCCGGCAAGGCGGTCTACGGCGTGACGACCGGCTTCGGCAAGCTGCAGAACCGCACCATCGGCCCGGACGACCGCCTGCGCCTGCAGCGCAACCTCGTCCGGTCGCACTCGTGCGGGGTGGGTGCGCTGCTCGACGAACCCGTCGCACGGCTCGTGTCGCTCCTGCGCATCCAGTCCATCATCCGCGGGCACTCCGGCGTGACCGAGCGGCTCGTCGATCGGCTCGTCGCGATCTGGAACTCGGGTCTGGCGCCGGCCATCCCGGAACAGGGCTCGGTCGGCGCCAGCGGCGACCTGGCGCCCCTCGCGCACGTGGCGCTCGGCGTGATCGGCGAGGGCGCCTTCGTCGTGAGCGGACACGAGGTGTCGGCCGCCGTCGCGCTGCGCGGAGCCGGCGTCGAAGCGGAGTACACGCTCCGCGAGAAGGAAGGCCTGGCGCTGCTGAACGGCACGCAGTTCTCGACCGCCATCGGGCTCACAGCCCTGCTGCACGCCGACGATCTGCTGCGGCACGCGGATCTCGCGACGGCGATGACCATCGACGGGCTGCTCTACAGCGCGAAGCCCTTCCGCCCGTCGGTGCAGGCCGTGCGCCCCCATCCCGGTCAGGCCGTCACCGGCAGCGCGGTCCAGGCGCTCCTGCAGGAGAGCGACATCCTGATGAGCCATCCCGGCCCGCACAAGGTGCAGGACGCCTACAGCGTGCGCTGTGCGCCGCAGGTCCACGGGGCCGTGCGCGACGCGCTCTCCCACGTACGCAGCGTGCTCGTCCGCGAAGCCAACTCCACGACCGACAACCCGCTCGTCTTCCCGGACATCGGCGAGGTCGTGTCGGGCGGCAACTTCCACGCCGAGCCGGTCGCCCTGGCCTGCGACTACATGGCGATCGCGGCGGCGGAGCTCGGATCCATCTCGGAGCGCCGCATCGAGAACCTCGTGAACCCGGACCTCTCCGGCCTGCCGCCCTTCCTCGCCACCGAGCCCGGTGTGTGCAGCGGGCTGATGATGGCGCAGGTGACGGCGGCGGCGCTCGTCAGCGAGAACAAGTCGCTCGCACACCCCGCTTCCGTGGACAGCATCCCGACCTCCGCCAACCAGGAAGACCACGTCTCGATGGCACCGATCGCCGCTCGCAAGGCGCGCATGATCTGCGAGAACACCGAGGTCGTGCTGGCCATCGAGCTGCTCGCGGCCGCCGAGGCGCTCGAGCACCGCCGCCCACTGTTCTCGGGCACCGGCATCGAGGCCGCCCACGAGGTGATCCGGTCGCGCGTCCCCAAGCTCACGGACGACCGCGTTCTCGCCCCGGACATCGAAGCGGTCCAGGACCTCATCGCGAGCGGCGCCATCATCGCTGCCGCCGAGGAGATCGTCGGACCGCTGATCGGCCTGCACCCGGCGGACTGAGAGGGTGTTCCCGTGAGGGCCCCAAGGAGTGCGCGTGCCGGCTCGCTCGTGGAGCCCGCGACCGACACCGGCGCCGCGCGATGGAGATCCCTCGGCGCACGGGCGGCGGCGGCTACGATCGGCGCCCCATGACCGACACACCCCGCCGCCCGCTCGACGAACTCACCGTCGATACCGCCAATCTCTACCGCGAGGACACGTACACGGACCTCGCCGTCGCGACGCTGCGGCGCCTCACGCCCGTGACCGCCGAGGGCGCCGACGACCCGTCACGCCCGGTGCAGTTCATCGCCGAGACCCAACTCATGTCGCAGATGGGCCCCGTGCCGGTCAGCGCCCGCATCGAGGCCGCGACGCTCGCCGAGGCCATCCAGGCCTTCCCGGCAGCCATCAAGGCGGCCGTCGAGCGCATGATGGACGAGGCGCGTGAGATGCAGCGCCGCGAGGCGTCGCGCATCGTCACCGCCGGTCCCGGCGCCATCCCGCCCACCCCAGGCGACTCCAGCCCGCGCCTCATCGTCTGAGAGGGACGGCCGCAACTAACAGACTCGAGCGCAACTAACAGGCTCGAGGCGCCGATCGCCGCTCCTCTCATTGCGTTGGCGCGTACTCGGGCGCGGACAGCCCCAACGCGAGCGCCGGCCCCTCGCCCGCGACCCTTCGGGGACGACCACGTAGGGTCGCCCCTACGGCGCCTGCCACAGCGCCGAGCCCGCCGGGGGCCGCGCGCGCCACCGGCGGGCTGCAAGCCACCTCCGCTACAGCAGGTCGGCGACGGCCTCGCGCTCGGTGACGAGTTCGGCGGCCGAAGCGTCGATCTTGGCGCGGCAGAGCTCGTCGATCTCGAGCCCCTGCACGATCTCCCAGTCGCCGTTGCCGGTGCTGCGCAGCGGGAAGCTGTAGATCAGCCCCTCAGGAACACCGTACGAGCCGTCCGAGCACACGGCGGCGCTGAACCAGTCACCCGCCGGCGTGGGACTCGTCATCGAGACGACGTGGTCGATCGCGGCACTTGCGGCCGACGCGGCCGACGACGCACCACGCGCTTTGATGATCGCCGCGCCACGCTTCTGCACGGTCGTGATGAACGCGCCCTTGAGCCACTCGCGGTCGTCGATGACGTCGGTGACGAGCCGGCCACCGATCTTCGCGTGCACGAAGTCGGGGAACTGCGTTGTGCTGTGGTTGCCCCAGATTGCCATGTTGGTGACGTCGGTGACGGCCACGCCCGCCTTGGCCGCGAGCTGCGACTTGGCGCGGTTCTCGTCGAGGCGCGTCATCGCGGCGAAGCGATCGTTCGGGATGTCCGGCGCACTGTTCATCGTGATCAGGCAGTTGGTGTTGCAGGGGTTGCCGACGACGAGCACGCGGACGTCGCTTGCCGCGTGATCGTTCAGCGCCTTGCCCGTGCCGGTGAAGATCGGGCCGTTGGTGCGGATCAGGTCCGCGCGCTCCATGCCGGGACCACGGGGCCTCGAGCCGACGAGCAGCGCCCACTGGCAGCCGTCGAAGCCGACGTTCGCGTCGGCGGTCACGTCGATGGAGTGCAGCAACGGGAACGCGCCGTCGTTCAGTTCCATGATGACCCCGGCCGCGGCGTCGAGCGCCGGCGGGATCTCGAGGATGCGCAGATCCACGGGCTGATCCGGGCCGAACAGGGCGCCGGAAGCGATACGGAACAGCATGGCGTAGCCGATGTGGCCGGCGCCGCCGGTCACGGTCACACGGATGGGCTGTGTCACGGCGATCTCTCCAGGGGGCTGATGAACAGAGAAGGGGTATTGCGCCCGGGGTGAACACGAACGGACACCGGGAGCCGCGCGATTCTAGCCGCACGCAGAGTGACCCCTCGGGTTTCGCGGCGCTGGAGCGTGGAC
>JAJRVY010000304.1 GCA_024277065.1 Planctomycetota bacterium | reverse complement strand
GGTCGCGGATATCGACCTTGAGGGGCCCGAGGCGCACGCTGCCGTCGTCCGCGACGACGAACTCATTCCTGCGCGGGCCCCAAGGCGAAGCGTGGCTGCGGTCAACCCCGCCGGCCGGACTCCGGGACACCGGGAGACGCCTGGCAGCGTTTCCCATCGAACGCACGCCGCCGGGTGTGCATCCAGATTCCAGTACCGCTCTGCGGAAGTTCGCCTGACGTTCTTCGACGGCGGCATGCAGCCGACCGCCAGCCTCACGGCCCTCTTGCAACGAGATGCTGCATCGGGCCCAGCAGCACCTGGGCGACGTCATCGACCGTGCCCGAGAAGGGCGTGCGCTCCCAGCGGCCCGTGTGGCGCAGGACGCTGACGTGAGTTCCGGAAACTCTGGCCGGTGGGCGTCCGGAAACTATGACCGCTTGTGGAAGTAGAGATCCGCGTCTTGACGGGGAGTGTACCGTTTCTTCTGTAAGTAGCCGTTTGGCGGATGCGGGAGCCGTCGCCCGCGCTGCGAGGCCCGTACTGAACGAGGACAGAGCGTCGAGATCAAGGCGAGCCTGCGAATTCCCAGCCGTAGCTTCGTAGAGTAGGCGCAACGCGGAGATCGGCGCTCTGGACACGGTCGTCGATCACGGCCGTCGCGTCCCGCGTTCCCGCCGCGAGCGCGATCACCTCGGACTCGCCAGGTCCGAGATCCCAGGTCGCGATCGAGCCGGGAACCGTCATGGCCGGTCCGGTTCGAAGCCACGGCATCGTCGCCAGCGCGGAGACCGCCTCGTCGTCCTGTCCTTCACGCGCCCGGACTTCGAGCGAGACCGCCGGTGGCACGACGACGGTCTCGGCGGCGTCGTTCAGGACGTCGAGGAGCCCGGTCCGGGCGCGGGATATCAACGGGGACGCATCGATGACCGCGCTACGAAGCACTCTCGACCTCGCGCCGGAGCTCCTCCACATCGACATCGACGACATCGATGCCGCGGCGGGCGAGTTGGTCGAGGAAGTCCATGCGCGAGAGGCCCGCGAGCATGGCCGCGCGCTCCTGCGAGACCACACGCTGCTGGTACCAGTGGATGGCGGCGGCGAGGCGGATCTCGGCCGCGAACGCCTCCGGCGAGCGCCGCAGGGCTCCGAACGCCTCCTCCGGGAACTCCAGGATGATGCTGGTCATGGCCGGGGAGCCCTACCACGTCCCAGCTCAGGGGCGGGCGAGGGCTTCCGCCGTTCGGACGCGCGCCTGCCGGGCTCGGGCGTCCAGGCCGCGACGAGCGCCGGGTTTGTACTCGTCAGCGACAGCTCTCCCGAGAGACATGGAGCGAGGACGTGTGTGACGCACACTGCGACAACTCGAGACTCCGTTGGCAGCGTTGCACGCCAACGCCTCATCTGGGGTGCGGTCTTGCTGACGTTCCTCCTCGGAGGAGCGGTTGCGCTCGTCACGTTGAGTGAATCGCCCGACGCGGCTGGCTTCGATGTCGAGTCAGAGCGTGAGCAGGAATCCCACGCGGCGCCGAGCACGCGGTTTGCGCGTGTGTGTCGTAGGACGAGCGTCTCGCGGCGAGGGGCACCGCACGCCGGTCAGTAGTCTTCGAGCAACGAGCGCAAACCACGCGCCAGAACGCTGTTACGCCCGACGGTCTCGCTGCGGCGTTGGCGCTCCTCCATGACTCGCTCCATTGAGTCGGGTTCGTCGCGCCGCCTTGCAGCGAACCCGCCGAACGCAATCGGCGCGCACCCGGGATTCCTGCTCACGCTCTCAGTCGATTCCGATCATCAGCCGGCGGGATCGCGGGAGAAGGACGGTGGCCAGTGGGGCCACGTTCCTCGCGATGTACATGAACGGCAGCCCGGGGCAGAGGTCGCGCAGCTCGTGCCGGCGCGCTGGAAAGCCGCGCGCGCCGCGCAGCGCGCCGCCGCGAACTGACGGCCGCAGCCGACGGATCTTCGTCGGCAGTCGCGCCCCATCTCCCCCTCGATCGGTCGCTCCCAGCATCCGGGGATGGCGTGATCGGACGGATTCGACGCAGCGGCGTGGGCGGGGCGCAGCCGCGCTACAGGAGGCCGCGGTCGAGCATGGCGCGGACCTTGGGGATCATGTCGGCGGTCATCGCGGTGAGGTCGTACTCGTGGCGCCAGTCCCACTCCTCGCGGGCCGCGCTGTCGTCGAGTGCCTTGGGCCACGAGTCGAGGATGGCCTGGCGCAGCGGGTCGCTCTCGAACGTGAGCTGCACGCCGGGGATGGCGCCGCGCACGCTCTCCGCGATCTCGCCCGCCGTCGGGCTCATGGCCGCGATGTTGTAGACCGAGCGGCGCAGGCGCTCGCGCGGCGCGTCGGCCAGATCGACGAGCGCGCGCACGGCGTCCGGCATGTACATGAGCGGGATGCGCGTGTCGTCGTGACAGAACGACTCGTAGGCGCCGCGCTTCATGCCCGTCGTGTACATGTGCAGCGCGTAGTCGCTGGTGCCGCCGCCGGGAACGCCGGCGTTGATGAGGCCGGGGAAGCGCACGCCGCGGAAGTCCAGCCCCCACTTGGCGCGGTAGTACTCGCCGAGCAGCTCGCCCGCGACCTTCGTGATGCCGTACATCGTCGTCGGCCGCATGGACACCTCGTTCGGGACCGGATCGGGCAGACCCGGGCCGAACGCGGCGATGGTGCTGGTGTAGATGAACTTCGGCACGCCGAGGAGGCGGCACGCCTCGAGCATGTTGTAGGTGCCGGTCTGGTTGACGGCGTAGGCGACGTGCGGGATCTCCTCGCCGCGCGCCGAGAGGATCGCCGCGAGGTGGTAGACGACGTCGGGCTTGACGCGCTCGAGTACGCCGCGGACCTCGGTGACGTTGGTGACGTCGAAGTGCTCCCACGGCACGTCCGGTGCGCACGCCTCGGGGCGCGGCACGATGTCGCTGGCGACGACTTCGGCACCGCGGCCTTGCAGGAACGGGATGAGATCCAGTCCGACCTGTCCTCCGGAACCCGTGATCAGGACGCGCATGCCGAAGCCTCCTCGTGTCTGCGTCGTTGCTCTTATCGGTCGTCCGTCGTCGTCGCGCCGAGCAGCGCTGTCAGCGAGCGCGTGTCGCGTTCCTCGCGCAGCAGCCGCAGCATCTCGCCCAGTTCGAGCACGCCGCAGTCCGTGCCGTCGCGGCGGCGCACCGCGGCGGTGCCGCTCTCCGCCTCGCGGTCACCGATGACCAGGAGGTAGGGGATCTTCTTCAGGGTGGCCTCGCGGATCTTCTTGCCGAGCTTGTTGCCCGGCCAGTCCACGTGCGCGCGCAACCCGGCCTGCCGCAACTCCTGCAGCACGTTCCCGGCCGCGTCCGCGTGACGATCCTCGGAGACCGGCAGGACGGCCACCTGCTCGGGCGCCAGCCACAGCGGGAACGCGCCGGAGAACTGCTCGATGAGCAGACCCACGAAGCGCTCGATGGACCCCAGGATCGCGCGGTGGATGACCACCGGGCGCTTGCGCTCGCCGTCGTCGGCCGCGTACACGAGGTCGAACTTCTCGGGCAGCGAGAAGTCCACCTGGATCGTGCAGAGCTGGTGCTCGCGTCCGATGGCGTCGGTCACCATGAAGTCGATCTTCGGCCCGTAGAACGCGCCGTCGCCCGGGTTCACCGTGTAGTCGGTGCCAGCCTTGGCGAGCGCCTCGCGGAGTTCGCCCTCGCTGTGATCCCACATCTCGTCGGATCCCGTGCGGTCCTCGGGGCGCGTCGAGAGCACCATGCGCGGCGCGCCGAAGCCGATCTCGCGGTAGACCTCGTGGGCCAGGTCGATGAGTGCCAGGATCTCGCCCTGCAGGTCCGCGGCCGCGCAGAAGATGTGGGCGTCGTCCTGCACGAACGAGCGCACGCGCGTCAGGCCGTGGAGCGTGCCACTGCGCTCGAAGCGGTGGCAGAGTCCGAACTCGCCCAGCCGCAGCGGCAGCTCGCGGTAGCTGCGCAGGCCCTGCTTGTAGGCCAGAGCGGCACCCGGGCAGTTCATCGGCTTCACGGCGAACGAGCGGCCCTCGATCTCCGTGAAGTACATGTTGTCCTTGTAGTGGTCGTAGTGCCCCGACTGCTTCCACAGGTCGTCGATCATGATGTGCGGCGTGCGGATCTCCTGGTACGCGCGCCGCTCCAGCTTCTCGCGCATGTACGCGAGGAGCTGGTTGACGATCACCGTGCCGTGCGGCAGCCAGAGCGGGAAGCCGGGCGCCTCGGGCAGGCTGCGGAAGAGGCCGAGGCGCGGGCCGACCTTGCGGTGGTCGCGCTTGGCGGCCTCCTCGCGGCGATGCAGCAGCGTCTTCAGCGCCTTCTTGTCGAAGAACGCCGTGCCGTAGATGCGCTGGAGCTGCTCGCGCTTCTCGTCGCCGCGCCAGTACGCGCCCGCCACCGACAGCAGCTTGAAGAACGCCAGCTTGCCCGTTGCGGGCAGGTGCGGGCCGCGGCAGAGGTCCGTGAACTCGCCCTGGCCATAGAACGAGACCGCTTCGCCATCCGGGAAACCCGCGATCAGCTCCTGCTTGAACGCGCTCTTCGCGCGGTAACTGCGGATGATCGCCAGCGCGCCGTTCCGGTCCGTCGCCTCCTTGCGGACGATGGGCAGGTTCTCGCGCTTGATCTGCTCCATGATCTTCTCGATCGCGGGCAGATCGTCGTCCGTGAGCGACCGCGGCAGGTCGAAGTCGTAGTAGAAGCCGTCGGCGATCGTCGGACCGATGGCGAACTCCACGTTCTCCATGCCGAAGTGCCGCGCCACGGCCTGTGCCATGACGTGCGCCGTCGTGTGACGCAGGACCTCGAGGGCCTCGTCCGTGCCGGGCATCACGGGCTCGACGGCGATGACGTCGGTGTCCCCCGTCAGCGTCCGCGAGAGGTCCACGACCGTGCCGTCCACCTTGGCGGCGACGGCCTTCTTGATACCCGGAATGTCGGCCAGGGCTTCGCGGATCGAGACGCCTTCCTGCGCCTCGACCTCGGCTCCGCCCGGTAGCTGCAACCTGATCATCGGTTCACCTCGCGAACCCCACATGGTAGGCCGACGGCCCGGCCGCGGGCTCGAAACGCGCGAGCGCTCGTGGCGACTTGCATCACGCGCACGACGGGTCGCGTGCGCCGTGCGTGCCACGCGCGTCGCGGCCCGGCGCCGCGTCGAGGAGCTCCCAGCCCATGACGACCATCATCACCGTCCAGGGCGTACCCAGGTGCAACAGGAACCCGCCGTGGAACACGTATCCCAGCAGCAGCCAGACCACGAGCAGGCGGTGGCGGCGCGGCCAGCGCAGGTACAGCAGCAGCGGGACGCACACCAGTGCCACCGCGGGCAGTCCGTACGTGTACGCGACGCCGAGCACCAGGTTGTGAGGGTTCTGGGGCGCGCGCGCGAGCGGCACGATCCAGTCTCCGGTCCCCAGGAGGGGTTGCGCCGCGATGTGTTCGAGGGCGCCGCTCCAGATCAGGAGGCGGTAGTTCAGCAAGAAGTCCGGGTCGGCGCGCCCCAGTCGCGTGGCGCGCAGCAGATCCTCCCACCACGGCGTGGGCAGAGCCGCGGCGCCCGCCATCACGGCGGCCAGCGCGGCCGCGACGAGGATCGCGGCGCGGCGTCGCATCGCGGGCCGCGCCGCGCGGACGAGGGCCACCAGACTCGACGCGGCCACGATCGCCACGGCACTCCGCGAGAACGTCGCGAGCACGCCGATCCCGAGGGCGATGGCGACGGCCGCCGCGCGGCGTGAGCGCGTCGCGGGCGACACCAGACGCTCCTGCGCCAGCAGGAAGAACGGCAGCGTGAAGAGCGCGTTCGTCGTGCTGAGGCGGAACGGGCCCTGGAAGCGCTGGAGGCCGAAGGCGTGGACGCGGTCCTCGAAGAAGAGGGGCGGGCCGGAGGTGAGCCAGTCGAGGAGCAGCAGCACGGCGACGTGGAGAGCGATGGCCTCCGTCGCCCAGCGCAGGAAGCGCGCCGGATCGCGATCACCCGCTCGCCGCGCCGTGACGATTGCCAGCGGCATGGCGAGCCCGGCCGTCAGCAGCGTGAGAACCGTGCTCGAGTACGACCCCCACGTACTCACGCGCGCGTGGACGACCGCCCCGATCACGAGCCAGGCCGCGATCGCGAGCAGTGCCCGCGCCCAGTGCGTGCGCAGCAGCGCGGCGCCGCGCGTCCGGTCGCGGGCGAGGCGCAGGACCATCGGGACCAGGATCGCGAGGAACGCGCCGCGCGCGAGGACCTCGACGATCCAGAAGCGCTCGCAGGTCTCGGGCTGGCCGATCCGTGTCGTGGCCAGGAACGACAGGAGCAGCGCCACGCAGGCGAGCGCCTGGAACCCCACCCGCCCATCTCCTCTCTCCCGTGCCGGCGCGTGCGACACCCTACTGCCACCCACGTCGCCGGCCGTGGTCCGCAGATGCCGTGAGGCGTGCGTAGAGCTCTTCGTGCGCCCGGACCATGGCGGCCACTGTGAAGCGCTCCGCGACGCGCCGCGCGCCGCCGGCGCCGAGTCGCGCACATGTCTGCGGGTTGCCCGCCAGCGCCTCGATCGCCGCGGCGGTGGCCGCGGGATCGCGCGGCGGCACGAGCACGCCGACGTCCGCGTCGATGACGTCGCGGTTGCCGGGGACGTCGCTGGCGACGACCGGCAGTCCCGCGGCGCAGGCCTCGAGGACCGCGGTGGGCAGGCCCTCGGCGAGCGAGGTCGAGACGTACGCGTCGGACGCTGCGAGCCAGGCATCGACGTCGTCGCGGTCGCCCGCCAGCGTCGCCGCGTCCGCAGCACCGTGCGCGCCGAGCCAGGCACGCACGCGGCTGCCGTCGAACTCGTCCGCACCGCCGACGAGCGCCCAGTGGACCGCCACGCCGCGCGCGCGGAGGCGGCCGACCGCCGCGGCCGTCGTGCGCAGGTCCTTGACGTGGCAGAGGCGGGCCACCGTGGTCACGACGAAGGCGTCCGGCGGGAGTCCCAGCCGTCGCCGCAACTCGCCGGTCCCGCAGTCCTGCACAGCGCTCGCGTCGATGCCGTTGGGGATCACGATCTGCCGCGCGGCGGCGGCGACCGCGAGCCGTAGACCTTCCTCTCGTTCGCTCGCCGAGACGTGCACGAATACGTCGGTGAAGCGCATGAGGGATCGCTCGAGCGCGAGGTACGCGGCCCGCCGCACCGCGGTGAGGTGTGCCACGTGGAGGCCTCGGAAGTGGTGCACGACGCGAACGGCGCGCCGCCGCGATCCGATCGCGCGTGACCACAGCCCGGCCGCGCGTCCGTGCGAGTGCAGGATATCGATGCGCTCATCGTCGATGAGGCGGAACAGCCGGCGCGCGACGGGCGCCAGCCCGAACGGTGAGAGCCGGCGTAACTCGGCGGCGTGGACGGTCACGCCGGGGAGCGCCGCGAACCGCTCGAAGTAGGGCTCTTCGTCGGGACACGCAACGACGATGCGGAAGCGCTCGCAGTCGATGGCGGACAGCAGCCTGTACACGTTCGCCGGGCCGCCGCCGCGGTCGGAGCGGCCCTGGAGCATCAGAACGGTGGGACGCTTGGCCGCCATCTTGCTATGATCGTAGTCAGCGTATCGGTTCGGGCGCTCGCGTGATCCAGCACACGCGGAACGGTCGCGAGTTCGGACTCGGCGCAGACTCGGTCGCGAAGGCCGGAGAGGGGGCGCCATGCGCCACATCGTCACGCTCCTCGCGTTGCTCGCGCTCGTGGCGGCGTTCGTCGTCGATCCGCCCTTCGCTGCGGCGAAGAAGCAGGATCCCGGCGCCGCTGCTCTCGCGAAACTCGAGAATGCGGCCCGCAAGGCCGCGAAGGGCATCCTGCGCGACACGTCCAAGCGCATCCGTGCGCGCTCCGGCGCGGTGGCCAGGCGGATCAAGCAACTCGCCAAGGCCGTCAAGAAGGGCAAGGGGCTCGACACGCTGACCGGCGTGCCCTTCGCGGCCAAGCGCCAGGAAGTGACGCCTGCGCAACTGCATGCCGTCTTCGATCTCTACACGGAGGCCCTCTTCGAGTTCCAGGACGGCACCACCATCGATGTCGAGAGCGCGTTCGCGCGTCTCTCGGCCGACGACGCGTTCGGTGGGCTGTACGCGGCGAGTTCGACGCAGGCGCTCGTCGGTGGCGGCGGGCTCGTGGATGAGGTCGGCCGCGATCTGCGGGGGGCCTGGGGCGGCGGTCGCGCCGGACTCGTGCGCGCGTCCAGGCAACTCCAGGAGGCGCTGCGCGCGCACGACTTCGAACTCACCGTCGCCGCGTTCGATCCGCCGCGGCTCGTGCCGCTGCCCTTGGTCGGGCCGCAGGGAGATGTTCTGCAGGCTCCGGCGCTGCTGGAGGTGCTGGGGTCCTCGGACGGCGACCTGGTGGTCGTGATGCCGAGTCGCCTGCCGGCGGTGTTCCACGAGTTCGGCACACTCATCGAGGCGCGGCACGTGGCCTCCGGCATCGTGGCACGGGTCGAGCCCACGACGACCTCGACGGCGGCGCAGTTGGTGCGCTTCACGGAGATGCGGGCGGGTGCGATCGCCGTGAGCAGCGGCGTGCCGCTCGGCAAGAGCCTGTTGCCTCTCGCGACCGTGGGAATCTCGGTGCCGCCGGGCGGCGGCGTCACCACGACCACACCGTCCGTCATCACCGAGCCGTCCGTCAGCCTGACCGTGGGCGGGAAGACCGTCGGCGCCGCCGTCTTCGAGTTCGCCGTCGTGCAGCCGGCCTACGGCCGCATCGAGGCCGTGTCCGTGAGGCTCGAGCACGAGGAGACGGGCGAGCCGCTCTTCTCCGTGGACGTCTTCTCCGCCACAGGCTTCGTGCCGACGGCCGACGAACCGTTCGTGGTCCGCATCCCCGCGGGGAGCGCCTCGCAGGATCGATCGAGCGTCAGGTACTACCCCAGCGGGAGTGCCGGACCGGTCTGGGGTACGTTCGGCACCGCGACGAGCACACTGGCGATGACGTTCCGGGGTGACCCTGTGGCGGCGCCCGTCGATCTGATCCTGATCGGCGACGTCTTCCTCTCCACGGAGCAGTCGCCCGAGGAGACCGTGCCCGCCCACGTCGAGATCCGCGTGCCCGCGAAGCTCGTGGACCCCTTCTTCTGATCGGTCCCCTCCGCCCGGAGTGCGTGGCGCATCAGCGTGAGTGGGACGTCAGCAGTGCGCGCTGCCGGGCGTCGAAGCGGGCGCCGGAGGAGAGCGCCTGACGCGCGAGGCGTGCGGCGTGCCGTTCGCGTCCGCTGGCCAGAGCGAGGTCGATCAGCCGCAGCCACGTCTCGGGGAGCAGCGGATCGCGCGCGCGGAGTCCGTCGAGCAGCAGTTCGGCGCCTCGTGCGTCGCCGCGGGCCCGCGCCACCTCGGCGCGGGCGAACACGACCTCCTGTCGCCGCGGCGCGCGCTGCGCGGCGGCGGCGAGGTCGTCGGCCACGACGCGGAGTACGTCGCCGTCGGCCCGCAGCGTGGGCAGCGACAGGACGAGCCACGCACGACCGAGCGTGTCGCGGACGCCGTCCCGGGCCGCCGCTCGTTGCCGCTCGATGAGGTGCCGCGCCAGCCCCTCGGCGCGCTCTCGTCCGCCGTCGCGGGCGAGCCTCGGGAGTCTGTCCCGGGCGATGGTGACGAGGAGGCGCGAGACCTCGGCCGCGTGCTGCGGCGCGGCGTCCAGAGCTTCGTTCAGCACCGCGCTCGCGGACACATCGCCCGCGCCGAGGAGCGCCGCCGCCTCGCGCGCGCGCTCCGCGGCTCGCGCCTGCGGAATCACGGATGCCGCGGCGATCCAGAACGCAAGGGCCACGGCCGGCAGCGCCATCCACGGTGTTCGCCGCGCGGGGCGTGCGCGGTCCCCGGACGCCGGGGGCAGGGCGAGTGCCACGAACAGCGCGAGCTGCGTCCACGAGACCACGCCCTCGAAGACGAGCAGCTTGTCGGAGAAGTGCGCGACGACGAACCCGAACGGCAGGGCCGCCGCCACGGTGTTGCGCGCGGGAGCGTCGCAGTGCGTCGTGCGCCGTGTCGTGCGGCGCAGCAGCACGGCGACGAGTGCGGCGAGCGCCAGCGCGCCCACCACGCCCTGCTCGACGAGCGTGTTCAGCACGATGTCGTGCGCGTCGTCGAACCACGTCTCTGCGAACCCGTAGCGCGCCAGCGCGGGCGGGTAGTGCGCCTCGAACGCCTGCGCGAAGCCCCCTGGGCCCCAGCCGGCGAGCGGCCGCTCGAGCCAGGCGTCGATCGACGCGTCCCAGGCGAGCAGGCGCGTGCCGACGCTGCGCGTCGCCCAGGTCACGCCCACGAGTCGGCGCACCACCGGCACGTCATGGGCAAAGGGGCTCTTCAGCAGCAGCACGACGACGGCCGCCGCCAGCATCCCGGCCGACACGCACCACTGCAGCGCGCGGCGTGCGTGCCCGCCGCGCCGGCCGCGCAGCGCGAGCAGGATGAGCACGCCGTACAGAGCAGCGAACAAGGCCAGCACGGCGCTTCGTGCCTCGCTCTCGACGATGCAGACGAGGCCCGCACAGGCGCTGAGCGCACCACTGATGCGCAGCATTCGAGGTCCGCTCGTCGTCGCCACCAGCCCGCCCGCGAACACGGAGAACAGCCCGAGCGCGCCGACGTACGCGGGGTGTCCGAGCGTCGCCACCGGGCGCTCCGCCGCGGGCAGCCCGGGGACGGCCACGCCGTGCGCCTGCAGCGCGGCGACCACGGCCACGGGCACCGACGAGAGCGCCGCCGCGGCGAGCCAGACGGTGCGCTCCCGTGGCGTCCTGACGACGTGACGCACGGCCACGAAGACGATGAATGCGGCCGCCACGGTGACCGTCCCCGTCATGCGCTCGAGCGAGTCCGCCAGACCCCGCGCCGGATCGTCGCTGAGCGCACTGGTCGCGCCGAGGGCGAGGACCACGCCCGCGAGCGCCCAGAGCGTTGCGTCGGGGCGCGCCGCGCCGCGCCGGCTCGTGGCCCAGCGCAGCGCGAGCACGGCGAGCAGCCCCGCCGCGAGGGCCTGCAAGAGCAGCGCCTTCGTCGTCACGAACGGGAACACGAACGCGTTGGGCGCCACCGCGAGTGGCAGCAGCACGACTCCCGCGAGCAGGACTCGCAGGCTGCTTGCGGTGACGGCGTCGGTGACGGTGGCGGCGCCGATCTTCATGTCGCGCTGTCCGGTGGAGCCGCGCGCCGGGACTCCAGCGCGCGACCGACCTCGGCGACGATCTCGCGGCGGAAGCGGTCCGTCGCGAAGGACGCGGCGTGGGCGCGCAGCACGTCGGGCCGGAAGTCGCCGCGGCGTTGTTCCAGCCGGAGAACGGCGTCGCGCAGGGTCGCGGCATCCGGCGTTTCGAAGAGGACACCCGTCGCGCCGTCCGGATGGCCGCACGGCCGCACCGTCTCGAGCGCTCCTCCGGCGCCGAGGGCGATCACCGGGCGGCCGGCCGCCTGCGCCTCGAGGGGGACGATCCCGGCGTCCTCCTCCTGCGGGTGGATCAGCGCCCGGCAGCCGGCGTAGAGCGCGGCGAGCCGGTCGTGGGCGAGTCGGCCGACGAACTCCACGTTGCGCGGCGCGTCGCGCTGGAGGCGCTGCCGGCAGGGGCCGTCCCCGACGATCACGAGCCGCCGGTCCAACTCCCGGAACGCCTCGATCGCCACGTCCTCGCGCTTGTAGGGCACGAACGCGCCCACGAGCAGGTAGTAGCCCTCGTCGGGGCGTCCGGACGGGCGGAACAGGTCCGTGTCCACCGGCGGGAACACCACCCGCGCGTCGCGGCCGTAGTGGCGGCGGATGCGCGCGGCCACATGCTGCGAGTTCGCGATGAACGCATGCACCCTGTCGGGCGCGCTCGTCGCCATGTCCCACCTGCGCAGCGCGCTCACGAGCGGCTGGGCCAGCGTGCGCCGCAGACCGCGCCCGACGTACGTCTCCACCGCGTCCCACACGTAGCGCATCGGCGTGTGGCAGTAGCAGACGTGGCAGGCGTCGTCCGTGACGCGCACGCCCTTCGCGACCGCGTGGCTCGACGACAGCACGAGATCGTAGCCCGTGAGGTGGAAGCGTCCGATGGCCCACGGCAGCAGCGGCAGCAGCTTGCGAAAGTGGCGCCTGCCGCCCGGCACGCGATCGATGAGGCTCGTGCGGATGGGCAGCGCCTCGAGCCGGAGGGAGACGCTGCCCGGTTCGTGGACGAGTGTGTAGAGGTCAGCCCCGGGAAACACAGCGGCGAGTTCGTGGAGCACGCGCTCCCCTCCGCGCATGGTCACGAGCCAGTCGTGGACCAGCGCGACACGGAGGGACGAGATGTCCATGCCCCGAGTCTCGCCGACGGAGGGCAAAAGCGCTCGCTCCACGGCGCTGCGCCTGGTTCGTCGCGCCCGGTGAATCGAACATGGCCCCGCGTCGCCCTGCGTAGCATCGCGCGATGGGCTGGATCGATGCGCTGGTGCTGGGGCTGCTCCAGGGACTCACGGAGTTCCTGCCGATCTCGTCGTCGGGACACCTCGTCCTGGCGCAGGAGGCGCTCGGGGTGCACGAGCCGGGCGCGGCGCTCGAGATCGCCGTGCACGTCGGCACGCTGCTCAGCGTGCTCGTCTACTACCGGCGCGACATCATCGACATCGCGCGCGACGTCGTGTGCCGCGGCCCGGCGGCGCGGCTCGGCTGGATGGTCGTCGCCGGCACGATCCCTGCCGTGCTCGTCGGGCTCTTTCTGAAGGACGACATCGAGCGCGCGCTCGACAGCCCGCGCTTCGCGGCGGCCGGGCTGCTCGTGACGGGCACGTTCCTACTGCTCACGCGGCTTGCCCGGCGGCGCCCCTCCGAGCCGGGATTCGCGTACGCGATCATCGTCGGCTGCGCGCAGTCCGTGGCCATCCTCCCCGGCATCTCGCGCTCGGGCTCGACGATCGGGACCGGGCTGCTGCTCGGCGACGATCCGGTGCGCGCGGCGCGCTTCAGCTTCCTGTTGTCGATCCCGGCGATCCTGGGCGCCGCAGTGCTCATGTTCGCGGACGGTGGGATGTCGGGCGGGCCACCGGCCGGCATGTTGATCGTGGCCGGTGCCGTCTCGTTCGCCAGCGGTCTGGCGTCGATCGCGTTCCTCATCAAGCTGCTCGGGCGCGGCGGTCTGGCGTGGTTCGGGCCGTACTGCCTGCTCGTCGGCGCCGTCGCGTGGTATGTCCTGCGATGAGCGGTGGCGGCGTCGTGTGGTCGAGCGAGCACGGACGCATGTGTCCGGCGTGCCGGCGGGCCCTGTCCGCGTGCGTGTGCCGCGTCGGCGGCGGGGGGCCGCGCGGCAAGAGCGCGGACGCCGTCGTGCGCGTCGGGCGTCAGACCAAGGGCCGCCGCGGCAAGGGCGTGACCGTCGTGACCGGCGTCCCGCTGGGCGGTGCCGATCTCACCCGGCTGGCCAAGGCCCTCAAGCAGCGCTGCGGCTCCGGCGGGACCGTCAAGGATGGCGTCATCGAGATCCAGGGCGATCACCGCGACGCCGTCGCGCACGTGCTCGAGCAGCAGGGCTTCCGCGTCAAGCGCGCGGGCGGCTGACCGCGAGCGATGCGATGCGATGCGATGCGCTGCGGCGCGCCTCGACCACGGCGCGCGTTACGCCGGCCGGCGCTTCTGTGCGCGCAGGGCGGCCTTGGCTTCGGCGAAGAGGCGGCGGCGCGTGGTCGCGACGACCATCCTGACGTCGGCGGCGGAGAGCCCGGCGCGGTTGCCCAGGCTCACCAGGACGGCCTGCTCGCCGTGCGTGATCTGGCCGTCGGCCAGGGCCACCGTGGCGGCTTCCTCGATCCAGCGCCGGGCCTCGCCGAGGTCCACGGGCTCGGGGGCGTCGAGCTCTTGCGCGCGCGCGGCGTCGATGAGACGGCCGAGCTCCGCCTGACGCAGGCCCGCGCGTTCGGCGACGCGCACGAGGTGCTTCTCCTCGCGTTCGTCGAGGCGGCCGTCGGCGAGAGCCGTGTGGATCATCCAGGCGACGAGGTCGCGGCCCCCGCGCATGGTGCGCGCGGCAGCCGGCTCGCCCGCGACCGGTAGTGATTCCTCGAGGCGGCCGCGCATGCGCGCGATCAGCGCGCGCCCGGCGGCGGTGTGGCGGGCGACGATGTCCACCAGAGCCCAGTCGCGCCTGCCCTCGTTGAGGACCTCGCCGCAGTACTCGCACGCATTCGTCTCGCCGCCCGCGTCCGGCGCGCCGCAGCCCGGACAGTGCGCCGACGAGACCCCCGCGCCGCCGTCGCTCTGCACACCGGCGTTGCGCTCGACGTGCAGGAGGGTCGTGATGATGCTGCTCTTGCGTTCGCGCTTGCGCTTGCCGGCGATGTCCACCGAGAACATCGTGCCCGACCAGCGGATCTGCACGACGGCGGCGTCGCGTCCCTTCTCCGTGCCGAACGCGCCGAGCACCTCCGCCGAACCGACGCCGCGCTCTCCGAAGTAGTAGCGCCGCCCGTCCGGCTTCACGCCCTCGAGGATGTAGACCCTCCAGCGCTCGGCCAGTTCGTCCGTGGCCATCTTGCGCATGGGGGTCACGTCGCCGATGCGCTCGGACATGGCCGTGCGCCAGAACATGACCGACGCGCGATCCTCGAGCTGCTGCACGCTGAAGCCCGCGTCGCGTTCGCGCAGTTCGGGAACACCGCGGATGGCGTCGGGCGCCGACGGCTTCCACTCGCTCGCCTGCGTGATCTCCGCGAGCACCCAGTCGTGCTCGCCGCTGCGCAGGAACGCCTCGCAGTGCTCGCACCTGGACCACTGACTCATGGCGACCGGCGCCCCGCAGTTGCCGCAGTAGCCCTCGATGAGGCCGTCGGCGCCGAGCTTGCTCTTCGCGCCCCGGCTGCGCACGAACGACCAGTACTCGACGAATTGCTGCGTGTTCCTGTCGCCGGAGATGCGCTTGCCGGTCTCGAGCGACACGCGGTAGTCCACGGCGCGCGCGGTGACGCGGACCGTGACGATCTGCAGACGGCCCTCGTCCACGACCTCGGAGAACTCGACGTTCGTGACGTCGAGGTCCTCCATCTGATCGCGGTACCCGAGGTCCTGCTCCTCCTGGAGTTGCAGCACGAAGCGCTCATGGATGCCGTCGGAGACGAAGGGCCGGATCGCCGTGAGGTCCTGGGCGCACCACGACGACTGCACCTTGCGGAAGGCGACGACGACGCGGCCGAAGAACCCGGCACGGTCGAACTCGGGGTCCGTCGCGTGGATCAGGCGCTCGGCGTCCCAGGAGTCGAGGCGCTTCTGCGCCTGCTTGCCGCTGCGGATGACATGTCCATGGTAGCGCGTCTGACCGTTCTTGGCGCCGAGCCCGCCGACGACCAGGACCACGATCAGGAGGGGAATGCCGATCAGCGGGTAGCGGAAGGCGAGGTAGATCAGCCAGACGATGCCGCCGCCGCCCCCTCCTCCTCCTCCGCCGAAGCCGCCGCCACCACCGCCACCACCACCGCCCCCGCCGAAGTTGCCGCCGCCGCCGCCGCGGGCGAAGGCCTCCGCCGCGAGCGCGGCGAGCAGCAGGGCGACCGCGACGCGGGCCAGAGGGCGAAGGAGGTGGGCGGGATGTCTCACGGTGTCGCGATGCTAACCCTCTGGCCCGGGCAGAGGTTCGGACGGCGCGGCCGCGCGCAGCCACTCGCGGACGACACCGGGGTCGCGTTCGCGCAGGAGGCGCGGGAGATGCGGTGCGACGAGCTCGTCGAAGCCTCCTGCGCGGAAGTGTCGCAGGAGCTGCTTGAAGCGTGCGAGCGGGACGACGGGGCCGCCGGGCGGGCAGAGCCGGCGCAGGTACTCCGCGGCGAAGGCGGTGGCCTCCCCGAGCGTGGCCGGCGGCCCGCCCGCCGCCTCGCGGAAGATCCAGGGGTTCGCGAACGCGGCGCGCGCGATCATCACGCCGTCGCAGTCCGTCTCGTCCAGCATGCGCCGCACGTCGCGCGCGACGTCGATGCCGCCGTTGCCGATGACCGCGACGCCGCGCGGGTGCAGGCGTGACACGGCGTGCGCGATCCACTCCCACCGCGCGGGTACGGCGTAGGAGTCGCGGCGCAGGCGTGCGTGCAGGATGACGCCTGCGGCACCGGCCTCTGCGCACGCGTTCAGGACGTCATCGAGGAGCGCGTCGTCGTCGATGCCGGCTCGGATCTTGGCTGTGACGGGCACGCCCGCCGCGCGCACGGCCTCGGCGACGATCGCGCCGAGCGTCGCCGGATCGGCGAGCAGCGAGGACCCCGCGCACTTGTTGAACACACGCCTGACGGGGCAGCCGAAGTTGAGGTCGATCCAGCGCGCGCCGGCGGCGACGGCGTTCCGGACCGAGCGCGCCAGGTGCTCGGTCCCGGCGGCCATGAGCTGCACGCCCACGGGCACGTCGCGCCGCGGTGCATCGCCCAGGTCGCGGCGGAACACCTTCTGCGGCACGGCGCCGGAGCTGATGCGATGGAACTCCGTGCACGCGCCACCCGGCCCTCGGCCGCCTGCGCCGACGACGTCGAGCAGGAGGTCGCGGTAGCAGCGGTCCGTGATGCCCTCCATCGGCGCCAGCAGCATGCCGCGCGGGAACGTCACGTCATGGCCGTGGGCCGCGGGGTTGCGATCGGGGCCGCGCAGCGTCAGGGGGGGCGGAGCCGACACGGCTGCGTCCTACCCTGCGCCGGCTGCGGGGGCCAGTTCGGTGTGGCCCGCCGTCGCTTGGCCGTGACGGTGTGACGGAACTCACAACCGGCGGGGCGCTCGTTGGCAGCCGAGCGGATTGTTCTGCGTCAGTAGCGCCCCGGTGTGTTGATTGAGACTCGGTTGCAACAAGGACTCCCTGGACCACTCCACGTGACACTCGATCAGATCCCCGTCGGCGAGGTCGCCGTCGTGCTTGCGCTGCGCGGCGATCCGTTCCTGCGCGAGCGGCTCGCAGAGCTCGGATTCACACGCGGCACAGCGATCCGCGTCGTGCGCAAGGCGCCGCTGGGCGACCCGCTGCACATTCGCGCCCGGAGCGGGTCGTTCGCGGTGCGCGCCGACGAGGCGCGCTGCATCGAGGTCCTGCCCGAGAAGCCGACGGGACGGGAGTCGTGAGCAGCCGCACCAAGTCCGTGGACATCGGGGGCGTGATCGCGCTCGGGGCACTCGGCAAGAAGCCGCGGCGCATTGCGCTCTGCGGCAATCCCAACGTGGGCAAGACGTCGCTCTTCAACGCTCTGACCGGGCTGCGTCAGCGTGTGGGCAACTACCCGGGGATCACGGTCGAGAAGGTCGAGTGCACGATCGCCTCTCCGGCGGGGCCGATCGCCGTCCTCGATCTCCCGGGCTGCTACAGCCTGGCGCCGCGTTCCCCGGACGAGGTCGTGGCGCGCGACGAGATCCTCGGCCGCATGGGGGACGAGCCGCCGGACGTCGTGGTCGTCGTCGCCGACGCCACCAACCTCGAGCGCAGCCTGCTCCTCGTCACGCAGACGATCGACACCGGCTGCAAGGTCATCGTGGCCCTCAACCAGTGGGACATGGCACTGGCGGCCGGGCTGCAGATCGACGTCGCCGCCCTTGCGAAGCAGCTCGGCGTGCCGGTGATTCCGACGTGTGGCCGCACCGGGCAGGGCTGCCAGGAACTCGTCGCGGCGATCATCGCCGGCGGTGCCCGCGGACACTCGCTGGAACTGCGCTGCCCGGCGGTGGTCACCGAGCATGCCCGTGCGCTCGCATCGCGGCTCGACGCGCGCGGACTCGGACCCGGCGGCGGCGAGCGCCGCGCGACGATGCTGCTCACCTCCGCGACCCTCGCTTCCGAGGCACTGGCGACGCTCGACGCGGAGGGGACGGCGGAGGCCACCGCGCTCGCGGCCGACGTCCGTACGGCGCGCGAGGCGCTCACGCAGGCCGGGATTGACGTCGCCACCTGCTCCACCGAGGCGCGCTACGGCGCCATCGAGCGGCTGGTGGCCCCGGTCATCACGCACCCCATGCAACTCGCTCGCTGGCAGGGACGCCTCGATCGTTTCCTGACGCACCCGGTCACGGGCTCGCTGTCGCTGGCGGGCGTCTTCCTGCTCGTGTTCATGGTCGTCTACTCGTGGTCGGGACCGGCGATCGAGTTCGTGGACGAGAACGTCTCCGGGCTCGGCGCCTGGCTCGGCGAACTGCTCGGCGGCGGGCTCCTCGGTTCGTTCGTCAAGGACGGGATCGTCGGCGGCCTCGGCGCGTTCCTCGTGTTCGTGCCGCAGATCGCCATGCTGTTCGTGCTGCTCGAGGCGCTCGAGGACACCGGCTACCTGGCCCGCGCGGCCTTCCTGCTGGACCGCGTCATGGGCAAAGTCGGCCTGCCGGGGCGCTCGTTCCTGCCGCTGCTCTCGGGCTTTGCGTGCGCGATCCCGGCGATCATGGCGACGCGCACCATCGAGAACCGCCGGGACCGGATGGTGACGATGGCCATCGTGCCGCTCATGTCGTGTCAGGCGCGGCTGCCGGTCTACGCCGTCGTCGTCGGCGCCCTGTTCGCGGCTTCGCCGGCGTGGGTTCCGGCCGTCGTCGTCCTGTCGATGTACGGCGTCGGGATGGTCGTCGCCGGCATCGCCGCGAAGATCCTGCAGCGCACGGTACTGCCGGGGGCGCGCAGCCCGCTGCTGCTCGAACTGCCGCCGTACCGGCGACCGTCGCTGCGCAGCGTCGCCTACAACACGGGCCGCCGCACGTGGTCGTTCGTGACCGGCGCCGGGCCCATCATCCTCGTGCTGATGATGGTGCTCTGGGCGGCTCTGGCGTTCCCGCGGGACGTCGTCCTCTCTCGCGACTTCGCGGCCGAGAGCGCCGCGCTCGAGGAGCGCATCGCCGCCGCGCCCGAGGGCGCAGCGGCGGCCGCGAGCCTCGCCGCCGAACTCGATGCTCTGCGGGGCGTCGAGGCGTCCGAGCGTCTGCGCGGCAGCTACATCGGGCGCGCCGGTCAGCTCCTCTAACCGGCCATCGCGCCGCTGGGCTTCGACTGGAAGATCGGTGTGTCGATCCTCGGGTCGTTCGCGGCGCGCGAGGTCTTCGTGCCGACGCTCGGTGTGATCTACGCCGTCGGCGGCGAGACCGACGAACGGAGCGAAGGGCTGCTCGGCTCCATGCGCGACGACCGCTGGCCCGACGGGCGTCCGGTGTTCACGCCGCTGATGGGCATCTCGCTGCTCATCTTCTACGTGATCGCGCTGCAGTGCATGTCCACGCTGGCCGTACTGCGGCGTGAGACGAACTCGTGGCGCTGGCCGGTGGGGCTCTTCCTCTCGTACACGCTCCTGGCCTACCTCGTCAGCCTCGCCGTCTACCAGTTCGGCGGCCTGCTCGGCTTCACGTAGCGGCGCCGACCGGCGGCCTGCGAGGCCGCGTGGCCTCCACCGACCCCTCGAGCCTGTTAGTTGCGGCTGAGCTTGTTAGTTGCGGCCGTCCCTATCGGAAGGCGCGGTGGGGGGGGAGGGTGCAGTCGGTGCTGGGCCACGTGTGGCGCAGGGCTTCGTGAGCGCGGTGGGCGGCCACGGCGAGGCGCGGCATGTACGCCGTCTCGTCGCAGACCTCGGCGAGCCGCAGCACGGCCGTGGCGATGCGCTGACGCAGCGTCGTGCGGCCCCAGCGCACGTCCGCCTGCGCCACGCGCGGGAGCGTGGCGAGCAGAGCGCCCGTCCATGCCGCCGCGGCGGCGGCCTCGGCCGCGCGGAGCTGGGACGCGCTCCACGGCACGGCGTCGCGGTAGGCGGTCATCGCCCGTCGCCGCACCTCCGCGGGGATCTCGTGCGCCCACACGCTCTGCAGGTAGCGCAGCCCGGCGTAGGCGCCATCGACGAGCGCGTTGCGCGGACCCGCGGTCTCCCAGTCGAAGAGCTGTCCGCGGCCGCCGTGGAAGCAGGCGTTGGCGGGTGTCGCGTCGCCGTGCGTGATCGTCAGGAGCGCGCCGGGATGCCGCAGCGTCTCGCGGGCTGCGGCGACCTCGTCGCTGATGTCGATGTCGCCGACGCCCGCCGTGCGCAGACGCGCGGGCAGCGCCGCGAGCTGCGCATCGAGCGTGTGCACGAAGTGGTGCGACTCCTCGAACGGACGCGCCGCCGAGAGGCGTTGCGCCAGGGCCAGGGCGGGCGCTCCGGCGCCGGCGGCGTGCACGCGGCCGAGGGTCTTCATGTGCGCGATCAGCGCCGCCTCCGCGTGGTCCGGATCATCGCCCTCGAGGATCTCGCCGAGGCGCGCGTGGTCGTCGAAGCGCAGGTCCGAGACGACGAGCAGCGAGCCGTCCTCGCTCGCGGCGAGGATGTGCGGCACGACGTCCGCCGCGCCGCTCTGCGCCATCGCGCGCAGCGCCTCACGCTCGCGTACGAGCGGCCCGCGCGGACCCGTCCAACGCTTGGCGATGACCGTGCTGCCGCCGGTCAGCGTCAGCCGCACGACGGGGCAGCGCGCGCCCTCGTACGACAGCCGCACGGGATCGCGCACCGACACGCCGAGCAGCGTCGAGACGGCGTCGGCCACGGCGCGGTCCTCGCCCGCCGTCATCGCGTCCGCCTGCGCCGAGGCCGGCGCTCGGGCGTCGCGGTGAGTGGGTCCTGGGGCCAGGCGTGCCGGGGGTAGCGGCGGCGCAGGTCCGCGCGCACGACGGCGTACGTGTGCGCCCAGAACGACGGCAGGTCGTCCGTGACCTGTTGCGGCCGCCCGTTCGGCGCGAGGAGCTGCAGCAGCACCGGCACCCGTCCGCGCGCCACGGTCGGCGTCGCGCGCAGTCCGAACATCTCCTGGATGCGGACGGCGAGCACCGGCGGTCGTCCCTCCTCGCGGTAGCGCAGGCGGATACGGCTGCCGCTCGGCACGGTGATCCGCTCCGGCGCCTCGCGATCGAGCGCCTGCAGTCTCTCCCACGAAAACAGTCCCTTCAGGTGGTCCAGCAGCGGAGCTCTCTCCAACTCCACGAACGAGCGGCGCCCCCGCACCAGATCGGGGAGCATGGCGCGCACTGCGTCGTCGTCAAGGGTCGGCAGCGACAGCTCCGGACACGAGACCCGAAGGAACGAAACCCGCGCCCGAAGAGAGGCGATGGGCTCTCTCGCCAGCGGCAGCGCGGCGGCGAGATCCCGCGCCGCCGCCGCCGCGAGCAGACGTTCCGTGCGTGCGTCTCGCGGGGTCGCGCACGGCACCTCGTGAAGGACCAGCTCGTCGAAGCACGTGCGGCGCACCGCGACGACCTTCTTCGCCGCCTCGTCGAAGGCGATCTCCTCCCGCGTGACCATGCGGCCCTCGGGCAGCCACGCGCGGCGCACCCCGGAGGCGACGCGCACGAGAGCGTCGGCGCCCTTGCGATCGGCGACGTCCACGCACACGAACAGCTCCGGCTCGGCCACCGCGCTCTCGTCCGCGAGGCGCACGCCGCCGCCCGTCACCATCACCCCGCGGCGCTCGCCCGGCGCGCGGCGCCGCGCGAGCCGATCGGGGAACCCGGCGAAGACGGCGCGCAGGACGGCTTCGTCGTCGCCGCAGGCGATGCCGCGCGGCGGGGCGCCGAAGGTGTCGCCCACCACGTCCGCGAGGCGCGCGGCCACGCGTCGCACCCAGCGCGCGGCGCCGCCATGCGCCGGCGCGCCCCGGCCGCCTTCCGACATCATCTCCACGCGGTCGAGGACGTCCGACTCACTGTGGTGGCGCGCCTCCTGCGGGCGCCCGGCACGGCGGAACGGGTCGCGCTCCGAGAGCAGCGCCGCCGCCAGCGCCACGCGGCGGGGGTTGCCGAGACGATGGCCTTCGACGAGCATGCGCGCGATGCGCGGGTGTACCGGAAGTCGCGCCATCGCGCGCCCGGTCGCGGTGATGCGTCCGTCGTCGGTGGCGCCGAGCCGCCGCAGCAGATCGAGCGCCGTCGCGAGACGCGCCGGCTCGGGCGCCTCGAACCACGGGAACGCCGCCATGTCCGTCTCGCCCAAGTCGAGCAGCGTCAGGACCGCGCCGGTAACGTCCACGCGCCGCACGTCCGGCGCCAGACGGTTCGGGAAGCCGCGTTCCTCGTTGCGCGTGAAGAGCCGATAGCAGACGCCCGGCGCCGTGCGCCCGGCGCGGCCCGCGCGCTGGGCGAGCGACGAACGTGCGATCTTCGTCAGCACGAGCGCATCGAGGCCGCGCGACGGATCGTGCCGCGGCACACGCGCGACGCCGCTGTCCACGACCGCGGTGACGCCCTCGACCGTCACCGACGTCTCGGCCACGTTTGTCGCGAGCACCACGCGGCGTCGGGGCCCCGCCGCGAGCGCGGCGTCCTGCCGCGCCGGGGGCAGGTCACCGTAGAGCTCGCAGATGTCCGCATCGGGCAGGTCCGCGAGCAGCGCGGCGCAGCGCCGGATCTCGCCGACCCCCGGCAGGAACGCCAGCACGTCGCCTGTCGTCTCGGCGAGCGCGCGGCGTACCCCGGACGCCACCGCTTCGGGGATGCGCCGCGCGTCCGGCCGCGTGAGGTGCCGGATCTCGACGGGATGCAGGAAGCCCTCGCTCTCGATCAGCGGCGCGTCCAGGTACGTGCAGAGCGGGGCCGGGTCGAGGGTCGCGGACATGACCACGACGCGGAGGTCCGGCCGCGCGTCCTCGCGCACGCGGTGCAGCAGAGCCAGCGCGAGGTCGGCGTTCAGCCCGCGCTCGTGGAATTCGTCCAGGACCACCGCGCCCACGCCGTCCAGGAACGGATCGTCCTGCAGACGTCGCAGCAGCACGCCCTCGGTGACGACCCGGATGCGCGTTGCCGCCGTCGCCCGGCGGTCGAAGCGTACCTGATAGCCGACCTCGTCGCCCAGCGCCCCGCCGCGCTCCTCCGCGATGCGGCGGGCGGCGGCGCGCGCGGCGACGCGACGTGGTTCGAGCATCACG
>JAJRVY010000303.1 GCA_024277065.1 Planctomycetota bacterium | reverse complement strand
CATCGTGTTGGCGTGCGGCAGGTCCTCGCGCCGCGAGGCGCTCCACGGCACGAACACGACGTCACGGGGACGGATGGCGACGACGCCGTCTCCCCACGCGACCGTGGGATCCGCGGCGAGCTTGGCCGACAGGGCGTGCACGGCATCGACGTCGCAGTCAGTGGAGTGCCAGCCGTGCAGCCCGGCGAGAACGGCGACGTCCGTACCGTGCCCGCGCCCCGTCGCGCTGAGCGAGCCCTCGAGATCGACGCTGACGCGCTCGGGCAGGAGTCCGCGCTCGATGCAATGACGCCGGAAGCGTCGCGCGGCGCGCATCGGCCCGACGGTGTGGCTCGACGACGGACCGAGACCGATGCGGAAGAGGTCGAGCAGGCGCAGGGTGACGGGTGCGGACATGGCAGCACCGTTTCTACCCGCTGCGGTCTACGGGGCCGCGAAGAGGAGACCGATCTGGAGCGCGTTGAACGTCGCGTGGAGGACGATGGCGGCGCGCAGCGAACCAGTC
Organism: Planctomycetota bacterium; assembly: GCA_024277065.1. Classification (GTDB taxonomy): domain Bacteria; phylum Planctomycetota; class JAJSAM01; order JAJSAM01; family JAJVHW01; genus JAJRPF01. Next base: position 39,834 of record JAJRVY010000303.1, on the reverse strand, counting down.
CGCACGTAGATCCACCCGGTGCCGTAGCCCACGACGGCAATCGCCAGCGTCAGCGGCCACGCCGCAGGCGTCTGCCAGAAGTGCGAGAAGCCGAAGATGAGTGCCTGCAAGAGGAGCGCAGCGCGCACCGGCATCCAGCGCGCCAGCGCCGGGAGCAGAACGCCGCGGTAGAAGACCTCCTCGGCGAAGGGCGCCAGCACGACAGCGCTCATGATCATCACGACGCGGCCCTCGGGGCCGGCGGCCTTGAGGATGCCCACGACGTTCTGCTCCGGGACCGAGGCGCCGGCTGCGGCGTATGCGGCCAGCAGCGCGAGCGAGACGACGAACACGAGCGCGTACGTCGCCAGCCCTCCGAGCACGCCGGCGAGCAACGACGCGCCGGGGCGCAGGCTCGGGGCGGGACCACTCGACGCCGCGCGCAGGATGACCGCCGCGACGATCACGTGCACCAGCGATACCCAGAGCATGCGCAGCGGCGGCGCGGCGACGTGCGGGAGGACGAGACGCGCGACGACGGTCGTCGCGAGCGCCCAGAGCACGAACGCGACGAGCAGCGCCGAGCGCGTGTCCGGCAGGGGCGCGGCGGAGCGTGTGCCGAGCAACCCGGCGCCACGGCGCTCACGCCGCCACGTCCACGCGGCGACGGCCAAGCCGAGGGCCGTGGCGATCAGCGGCAGGGAGCCGACGTCCTCCAACGGCGTCCGCTGGGCTAGGTGCCGACGACGCCGTCGATGGGCGACGACGGGGCCCCTGCGGGGCACGGGTCCATGCGGCCGGCGAGCCACCCGCGGCGCCCGGCATCGCACGCCAGCCGCATGCCGTGGGCCATGGCGATCGGATGCCGCGCCTTCGCGACGGCGGTGTTGACGATGACGCCGTCTGCGCCGAGCTCCATCGCCTGCGCCACGTGCGACGGCGCGCCGAGCCCGGCGTCCACGAGCACCGGCACGCTCGCCTTCTCGATGATGCGCGCGATGTGCAGGGGATTGAGGATGCCGAGCCCCGATCCGATGGACGAGCCGAGCGGCATCACGGCCGCGGCGCCCCGTTCCTCGTAGCGCTTGGCGAGCACCGGATCGTCGCCGCAGTAGACCATCACGGTGAAGCCGTCATTCACGAGCACGTCGAGGGCTTCGAGCGTCTCCAGCGGCTCGGGTAGGAGCGACGCCTGGTCGTAGAGCACCTCGAGTTTGATGAGGTCCGTGTCCAGTAGCTCGCGCGCGAGACGCGCCGTGCGGATGGTCTCCGCGGCGTCGAAGCACCCGGCGGTGTTCGGCAGGATGCGCCGGCCCCGGAGCGAATCGAGGATGTTCGGACCGGGCTGATCGAGTGGCACGCGGCGGATGGCGACCGTCACCAGCTCAGTCCCGGAGGCGTCGAGCGCCGCGCCCATCACGTCGAACGTCTCGTACTTGCCGGTGCCGAGGATCAGGCGCGACCCGAACTCGTGCGCGCCGACGCGCAGAATCCCGGGATCGGGCATCGCCAGGCCGTCGTTCTCGGACATCATCCGCCTCCTACCATGGTCACGATCTCGATTCGATCACCCTCGGAGAGGGCCGTCTCCGCATGCCGCGACCGCGGCACGATCTCGCGGTTGAGTTCGACGGCGACGTAGCGCCGGGGCACGTCGAGCGTAGCGAGGAGCCCCGCGACGGTGATGCCGTCCGCGACCTCCCGCTCCTCACCGTTCAAGACGATCCGCAAGCCGCGACCTCCATGCTCCGCGCCGAGCCCAGCCACGCAGGCTATCCCGGAGATCCCCGACCCGGCAGCGGGAAGCACCCGCGTGTCAACCCGACGGCCACGGCGATCACCGAACCTCCGGGGGCGGCACGTAGGCCGCCCCGTACGACGGACCACGCGAAGTCGATCGCCGCACGCCGGCGGCGCGCGCACACGTGGAGAGAGGAGCGGCGATCGGCGCGGCGGTTGCTCGAGCCTGTTAGTTGCGCTCGAGCCTGTTAGTTGCGGCCGTCCCTTCCGGTCGGGGGCGCGCGGTTTGCGCGAGTCTGCGAGCGCAGACCGCGTGACGCCGACCCCTGCGCGCGAGCGGCGGGCGATCTCGCGGCAGGCGTTGTAGGGGCGACCCTACGTGGTCGTCCCCGAAGGGTCGCGGGCGAGGGGCGGGCACTCGGATGCGGGCTGTCCGCGCCCGAGCACGCGCCAACGCAGGACGAGAAGAAGTAGTCGGCGCAGCGGTTGCTGAGCTTGCGAAGCGGGCGCTGTGCCGACTACTTCTTCTCCCACTTGTAGAGCTCGATCACCTCGGCCAGGGTCTTGCCCTCGTCCACGATCTCGCGCCGGACGCGGTTCTCCTTCTCCAGCACGTCCATCGCGCGGTTGGCCATCTCGACGGCGTGCGCACGGGGCAGCGTGACGACGCCGTCGTCGTCGGCCACGATCCAGTCGCCCGGCTCGATCACGAAGCAGCCGATCTTGAGCGCCACCTGTTCCTCGCCGAAGCCCCGTGGCTCGCCGGCGTGCGGCACCTGGTGCGTGGCCCACGCGGGGAAGCCGAGTCGGCGGATCTCCGGCGTGTCGCGGATGGCGCCGTGGATGACGACGCCCGCCAGACCGCGCTCGATGGAGCTGTACGTCGCGAGCTCCCCCCACATCGCGGGGGGGACGCCGCCCGCATCGATGACGAGCACCGCGCCGGGCGGAGCGTGGTCGATGGCCTCGACGGGCTTGGCCCAGTCTCCGGGCGCCGTGCGTACGGTGTAGACTGGTCCGACGGCGCGCGCACCCGGCACCACGGGGTGCAGCCCGGGCAGCGGCGGGCGGCGGTGGAAGCCGTCCGAGACGTTCGGGACGCTGACCTTCGAGAGGATGTCGCGCAGTTCGCCCTCGCCGCCGCGCTTGAAGAACTCGGTCGCGACCGCCTCGCCCGACTCGATGGCGCGACGCATGTCGCGCGTCGCCCGGGTCGCGTCCTCGGCCTTGCTGATGAAGCCGCCGACGATCACGATGCTCGCCCCCGCCGCGACGGCGTCGGGCGCCGACTCGCTGTGGATGCCACCGGCCACGGCGACGGGGATCGAGACGGCCGCGACCACGCGGCGCAGAACGTCGAAAGGATCGCGCCCGGCCATCTGATCGTCGATCGGGCAGTGGACGCCGACGTAGGCCGCCCCCCATGCCTCGGCCTGTACGGCCCGCGCGACGGGGTCAGGGTGCCCGAGCAGATCGACGTAGATGCGGCAGCCGTAGTTGCGTCCGGCCTCGATGCTCTCCTGGACGGTGGTGTCGGACGCCACGCCGAGGACGGTGACGATCGTCGCCCCCGCCTTGGCGGCGATCTCGACCTCGCCGCGACCGGCGTCCATCGTCTTGGCGTCGCAGACGATCGGCAGTTCGGGGAACTCGGCGTGGAGCGCCCGGACGGCGTCCAGGCCCTCGGCCTTCAGCAGCGGCGTGCCCACCTCGAGGATGTCCACGCCGCCCGCGACGGCCTCCCTCGCGCACTTGAGCGCGCGTGAGTTGTCCACGTAGTCCAGCGCGACCTGCAGCAGGACCTTCCGGGGTGTGCTCGGCGTCATCCGCGACACGCTATCCGGGGACCGCGGGCGGTGGCGCGATTCCCTCGGCGCGCCACGCGTCCACGCCCCGCCCGGTGTGACGTCGGTCGCGGACTCGGGCAGACCGTAGGGTTTCCTTGTCTCCGGCCGCGGAGAAGGCTAAGAACAGCGGTTTGGCTCGAAGAGAGCCGCGATGAGTGAGGTGCGGCCGGGTCGTCCCTGTCGCGTTTTTTTACGGTCGGAGGTCACAAAGGTGCAAGGCGCGGAGCTCCTGCGACTGGTGGATGCCATCCACCGGGAGCGCAACGTCGAGAAGGAGGTCCTCTTCCAGGGCCTCGAGCACGCCCTGCTGACCGCCGTGCGCAAGAAGCTCGGTGAGTCGGCCAGTATCGCCGTGAACATCAACCGCGAGACGGGCGAGACCCGCATCGTGGGGCCCAGCGGCGACATGGACATGGCCGACCTCGGCCGCATCCCTGCGCAGGCCGCCAAGCAGGTCTTCGGACAGATCCTGCGCGAGGCCGAGCGCGAGGTCATCTTCAGCGAGTTCGACCGCTTCCAGCGCGCACTCGTCACCGGCTCGGTGTACCGCCTCGACGGCACGGCCGTGATCGTCAACCTCGGCAAGACCGAGGGCTATCTGCCGAAGCACGAGCAGGTGCGCGGCGAGACGTACCGCGTCGGCGACCGCGTACTCTGTTACGTCGTCGATGTGAAGAAGATCGGCAATCGCGTCAAGATCATCCTCTCGCGATCGCACCCGGACATGATCCGCCGCCTGTTCGAGCGCGAGATCCCCGAGATCGCCGACGGCGTCGTGGACATCCACACGCTGGTCCGAGAGGCCGGCTACAAGACCAAGGTCGCCTGCACCAGCCTCGACCCGAAGGTCGATCCCATCGGCGCATGTGTCGGCGTCCGCGGCTCGCGCATCCGCAACATCATCGAAGAGTTGAACGGCGAGAAGATCGACATCATCCCGTGGAACGACTCCCCGGAAGAGCTCATGATCAACGCCCTCAAGCCGGCGCAGATCAACTCCATCACGCTCTACGAGGACGTCAAGAAGGCGATCGTCGTCGTGGACGAGGATCAGCTCTCGCTGGCGATCGGCAAGAAGGGCGCCAACGTGCGCCTGGCATCCAAGCTCGCCGGCTGGGACATCGACATCCTGTCCGAGCAGGAGGCCCGCGAACGCGAAGCCGCCGCGCAGGACGCCGACCCCGGCCCCGAACGGGCGGAGGCCGTGGAGCCGGAAGCCGTGCCGGCGACGACCGAGGCGGCCCCTGAGCCGCCCACTGATCCGCCCACTGAGCCGCCAACCGGGGTCGCCGAACCGGCGACGCAGGCTCCGGGAACCGAGGCGGGCGCGATCGAGGACGCTGCGCCGGAGCCCGAGCCCGCACTGGAGCCCGCGCCAGAGACAGAGCCAGAGCCTGCGACCGAGCGAGAGCCCGAGAAGCCGGCCGACGCCGCCGGCGGCACCGAGTAGCAAGACCAGGACCGAGAGGAGCGAAGTTTGCGCGTCTACCAGATCGCCAGAGAGTTGGAACGCCCCCACAGGGCGATGCTCCAACTCATGCGCGAACTCGGATACGACGTTCCGAGCCACATGGCACGCCTCGAGCCGGATCAGGAGCAACTGATCCGCGAGGCGGTCGAGCGGCAGGAACGTGGCGCGCCTACGGTCCGCCCGGTCCATCCGTCGGCGCCGTCCGTCAGCGCGGCGCGCGTCGCCGAGGTGGTCGGTACGGTCGAGTTCGAGGAGGACACGCAGTTCGTGCCTCCGCAGCCGGCGCCCGCGCAGCCCGACGCCGCGCGGCCGGCCATCGACCGCAAGCGCAAGGACACGCGGCGCACGCGCCACGACCGCGACGAACTGGCCGAGGAGTACGCCCGCGAAGCCGAGCTCGAAGGCATCGAGATGGTCGCGGACGAGACGGCGGACTTCATCGGTCCGCCGCTCCCACCCGAGGGACTCGTCGCAGAGACCGGCGTGCGGATGGTGGATCTCAAGGCCCTTGAGGATCCGCTCCCGGCGTCCCCGCTGACCGCCGCTCCGCGCGGCGGCACGCGCGAACCGCAGACCCGTCGTCAGCGTCGCGAGCGCGGACGCCGCGGCGGCGTGCGCACGCTCACGCGGCGCAAGCGTTCCGGACCGAAGGTGTCGATCCAGGCGACGATGCAGCTCTCCGTCACGGTGCCCGTCTCGCTGAAGGATCTGTCGCAGGTCTTCGGCGTCCGCGCCGGCGACATGATCAAGCAGATGATGCAGAGCACCGGGGACTTCGGGTTCAACATGAACACCGTCCTCGACGAGGACCAGGTGCTGTTCCTCGCGGACGAGTTCGAACGCGACGTCACGATCTCGACCGAGAAGGCCGCCGAGGAGCGCCTCGAAGAGAAGATCCTCGAGGCCGAGGTGGCGGTCGAGGGCGACGCCGTGCCGCGGCCTGCCGTCGTGACCATCCTCGGACACGTCGATCACGGCAAGACGTCGCTGCTCGACAAGATCCGGCACACGAACGTCGTGGACTCCGAGCACGGCGGCATCACGCAGCACATCGGTGCCTTCCAGGTCGAGACCGACGACGGCAAGCTCGTCACGTTCCTCGACACGCCGGGCCACGCGGCGTTAACGGCCATGCGTGCCCGCGGCGCCCAGGCGGCGGACATCGTCGTCCTCGTCGTGGCGGCCGACGACGGGATCATGCCGCAGACCGAAGAGGCCATCAACCACGCGAAGGTGGCCGAGGTGCCGATCGTCGTGGCGATCAACAAGATCGACCGCCCGAACGCCAACGTCACAAAGGTCAAGCAGCAGCTCTCCGCCCACGGACTGACGTCCGAGGAGTGGGGCGGCGACACCGTGACGTGCGAGGTCAGCGCCATGACAGGCGCCGGCATCGAGGAGTTGATCGAGTCGCTCGCACTCGTCGCCGACATGGAAGAACTGACGGCGAACCCCGACGCACCGGCACGTGGACGCGTGATCGAGGGCCGCAAGGATCCGCACCGCGGCGTCATCTGCACGCTGCTCGTCGAGGAGGGCACGGCGCGCCGCGGCGATATCGTCATCGCGGGCATGGGCACCGGCCGCGTCCGCCGCATGCAGAATCATGTCGGCAAGACCGTGAAGGAGGCGCCGCCCGCCACGCCGATCGAGGTGTTCGGCCTCGACGAGGTGCCCGAGGCCGGCGACCAGTTCTTCGTCGTGAAGGACATGAGCCTCGCCAAGAAGGTGGTCGCGGACCGCGAGCAGAAGCAGCGCCAGAGCGTCGTGCGTGATCGCCCGCAGGTCACCTTGGCCACGCTGTTCGGCGACAGCGACGTGAACGACGTCAGCACGTTGCGCATGATCCTGAAGGCGGACGTGCGCGGCTCGCTCGAGCCCCTCAAGAACGAGATCGGGAAACTCGAGCACGACGAGGTCAAGATCGACCTGCTCTATGCCGGGCTCGGCGCCGTCACGAAGAGCGACGTGGACAATGCCGTCGCCTCGAACGCGGTGATCGTGGGCTTCCACATCCTGTCGGAGCCCGCCGCCAAGAAGGAGGCGGCGCGTCAGAAGGTCGAGGTGCGCCACTACACGGTGATCTACGAGGTCATCGACGACCTGCGCGCGGCGATGGAACGCATGCTCTCCCCCGAGCAGCGCGAGGAGATCACGGGACACGCCGAGATCCGCACCATCTTCTCGTCGAGCAGGCTCGGCAATCTGGCCGGCAGCCACGTCATCGACGGTTTCATCCGCCGCGACGACTACATCCGCCTCTACCGCGGCGGCAAACTGCTCTACGGCCACGACCGCCCCGTGCAGGTGGACTCGATGAAACGCCTCAAGGACGACGTCAAGGAGGTCCGCGAGGGCTACGACTGCGGCGTGCGCATCTCGGCCTACCAGGACATCAAGGAAGGCGACGTCATCGAGTTCTACGCACTCAGGGAGTTCCAGCGGAAGCTCTGAGGATTGGTCCCATGAGAAGCGCGGGCGGGCGCAGCAGGGTCACGGCGGCCCCACGCCCGGTCGCCGGAAACCGTGGCGCCGCGAACCGCGGCGGTAGCCTCGCGGCGTGTTCGTCGGAGTCCTTCAGGTCGAGCTCTCCATCCCGGCGGCGTTCTCGCTGAAGGACAAGCGCCGCGTCGTCAAAAGCCTCCTCGAACGCACGCGCCGCAAGTTCGACGTCGCCGCCGCCGAGGTCGCCGACCAGGACACGTGGAACCGCGCCGGCATCGGCATCGCGTGTGTGGCCAACGAGAGGCGGCGCGCCGAGTCCCGGCTCCAGCACGTCCTGAACGCCCTCGAGCGCGAGAGCGACGCGGTGGTGACGGACGCGCAGATCGAAGTGATGTGAGGGAGACACCGTGACCAGCAGCATTCGCCTGAAGAGACTCCAGAAACTGGCCCTGCAGGTCGCCAGCCAGGTCGTCCTCTACGAGCTCGCCGACCCGCGCCTGGAACTGGTCACGCTGACGCGCGTGAAGCTCACGTCGGACCTCTCCCACAGCACGATCTACTGGTCCACGCTGGGAGACGACGCCCACCGCAACAAGGTGGCGCACGCACTCGCCTCCGCGACCGGCCCCGTGCAGCGTGCCATCGCGCGCAATTTCGAGACCCGGCGCTCGCCGCGCATCCGATTCGAATTCGACGAGTCGATCGCCGGCGCGATCCGCGTCGGCGGCATCATCGACGAACTCGCCACCGAGCGCGCCGCGCGTGAGGCGAACGAGCCGGACGACGGCCACACGCCCGACGCCTCGGACGACGCGCTCGGGCAATAGACGCCCCCCGCTGCTACCGCTCGGCCGTGAGCTTCAGCTTGAAGCGGCCGGGCTTGCTCTCGGTGGCGGCGCCGCGCAGCACAGCGTGATCGTTGCCGAAACGGAAGTCCAGGCCCATCGGATTGGCCGGCGCGGCGATGAGGTCCACCTTGGCGACGACGCCCACGATCTGCCCCTTCTTCGGGACGATCTTCACCTTGATCTTGGGCAGCGCGCCCTTGGCCGACTTCCACGAGAGACTGCCGTTGCCGGAGACCTTCCAGCCGGGATCACCCGCGGGGATCGTCAGACGATACGCGGCGCTCTCGCCGCCGATCGCGAGGTCGAGGTCCTCGTCGGCCGGATCGAAGAGCGTCTGCGGCGCCGCGCCGTCGAAGCGCAGCGTCGCCTTCAGCTTGATCTTGTCCTTGCCCGGCTTCGTGCTGTCCACGATCGCGCCCTTGAGCGATGCGAGCGTCGCGTAGTCGCGCACGGTGACGGTCTCGGCGGCGTAGCCGAAGGTCGGCACCCCGGCCTCGGCCTCGGCCTCGGCGTACAGGTTGTACGTGCCGGCGTCCGCGGAGAGGGGCGCCGCGGCGACGGCGCCGTCCACGACCGTGCCCTCACCGACGAGGAAACCGCCGCCCCACTCCGTGTCGTCATCGACGTAGACGCGCACCGTGTCGCCATCGGCGAACCCGGCCACCGCAAGGTCCACGTCGAAGGTCTCGTACCGCGCGACGCTGACGTCGCCGGCGGCGATGGTCGGCGTCACGGCCGGTTGCGGCGGCACGGTGAAGAACTCGATGCTCCAGTCCCCGAGGCCGCTGTCGTCGAACTCCGCAGCGTAGTCGCCGTCGGGAAGCACGTCGAAGATGTAGACGGCGCTGCGAGCGTCGCGACGATAGGCGATGGTCACGTCGTCCGCCTGCGCCGGCGTGACGAGGCTGCCGTCCGGGAAGCGGATGTTGAAGTCGCGCTGCGCACCGTCGAAGGTCAACTCGACGATCACGCCGTCGGCGCCCGCGCCACCGGCAATCGTCTCCTGCACGACGGCGGCCTTGCCGGGCATCAGCTCCGCGAGCGTCTTCTTGTCGATGCCGAACCGAGGCGTAGCGGTCTTCAGGTCGATCGCGAACCCGATGAAGCGCTCGCCGATCACGGGCAGCGTGGCGATCCCGCGGACCGCAGCGACGGCGCGCTCCTGCGGCGTCGCGCGATAGTAGACGACGGCGTCGGCGGTGATCTTGCCGCTCGGCACGTACTTCGCCGCCCAGTGTTCCGCCGGCAACGCGACGGTGCCGCGCGCCACGCCCTTCACGTAGGCATCGGCGGCGTTGAACGAGGTCGAGAAGGTCGCGCCGAGCGAGACGAGCCCGATCAGGTTGAGCTGCCCGCCGAGCGTCCACGTGCCGCCGCCCTTCTGGTAGACGTAGCGCCCGAAGACCTGCGAGACGTTGAGGGCCGGCTTCTCGAACAGGATCAGGTTGCCGGCGGCCGCCATGTTCCAGTCGGCGTCGAAGTTCGCGGCGCCGTTGAGCGTGAAGGGCGTCACGGCGAGTCCGCCGGCGGGGATGCCGACGTTCCACTGCAGTTGCACGCCCGGAGCCGCGACGAGGTTGCCCGGGCCGATCGTGCCCATCGCGATCACGGGCACCTCGCCCGTCGCCAGCCCTCCCACCTCCGCGCTCACCTGGCTGATCGTGACCGCGTCACCGATGCCCGTGAACGTGTAGATCGGGATCTTGGGCCCGACCTGGAACCCGAGCTTGTTGAACTCGCCGTTCAGGAACTCGACGGACGCGCCCACGGAGCGCTCGCTCGGGAGGCAGACGACGATCGTCCCGAAGAACTTCTCCTTGGGGACGACCTCGAAGCCGACCGTCAGCTCACTGAGTCCCCACGACGTCCCGGGAATCGTGAGGTTCTTCACGCTCGTGCTGACGGTGCCGCCGAAGTGCAGGTACGGGGATCTGGTCGTGATCTGGAACGCCTGCAGCTTGATGCTGATGAGCTCGCCGGGTGACGCGTCCGAGTTGAGCCCGCCACCGGCGTCGCAGGGGTTCGACACCCCGCGCGCGAGACGCGGCACCTTCATCTCGAAGTCGAACTGCACGCCGCCCGCGATGATCTTGAACTTCTCGATCTTCACGGCGAAGCCGCTCAGTTCGAACTCCGCAGCGACGCTCGGGATGTCGGCGCTCTTGAAGGCTCCGGTCGTCGCATCGATCGTCACGTTGCTCGCCATCGAGAGCACGCGCGAGAAGGCGCCGGCCCCGACGATGTTCAGTGCGCCCGAGACCTGGACCTCGTTCTTCTCGAGGTCCACGACGATGGGATTGTCGAGCAGGATGACGCCGTTGACCGTGACCGTGTCGGAGATGCGGTAGATGGGCTTCTTCTTGCTGATGCGCTCGATCTTGTTGGCGTTGATCGTCAGCGCGCCCACGCGCATGGGCAGCGTCGGCGCCACACGCACCTTGACACCCCTGGTCTGGCGCAGCTTGTAGGGCCCGACGTTGCGCTGGCCGCTCTTCCAACCGTGGAACGCCGTGACACGGATCGTGAACGAGCCGGGCGTGGTGTACGTGTGCTCGTAGGTGCGCGTGTACGCCTTCGTCGAACCCGTGTCCTGCAGCGTCTTGCCGTCGCCCCAGTCCACGAAGAACCCGACCCACTCCTCGTTGATCGCCACGGCCGAGGTCGTGACCTTCACGATCTCGCCCGCTTGCACGGTCGCCGCAGCCAGTCGCGGTCCGTCCGTGATGCGCACGGACTGCTTCCCGGCCGCCAGTGCGTCGGCGGCGTGGGGCACGCAGCAGGCGGCGATGACGAGCAGTGCACGAAGCACGCGTGACAGGTTTCCGTGACGAGAGCGATCGAGCATGGCGTCCTTCTCCCCAGGTGGCGCGACGCTCGCGATCGTACGTCGTCAGCCTCTGATCGTACGTCGGCAGCCTCGCACCTGCACGCTCGGTGCCACGCTAAGAGGCGACGCGCGGCGTCCAGGACACATACGGCCACGCGATCCGCGACTTCTGTCACGTGCAGGCGCGCACGAATGTCGGCCAGGGCCTCCAGCGCCGCGCCGCGCGACGGCCCGCCCGGCATCACACCGAGCAGTGCGTTCGCGACACGCTGCTCGTCCCCGTCGCCCGCGAGGAACTCGGGCAGCACCTCGCGACCGGACAGCAGGTTCGGCAACGCGATGAACGGCGAGACGAGGAGCAGCGCCGCCAGCAGACGATTCACCGCCGAGACGCGGTACATCACGACGGCGGGCGTGCCGTGCGCAACGAGGTGCAGCGTCGCGGTCCCCGAGACGGTGATCGCCGCATCGGCCTCCGCCATGGCGTCGTCACTCGTGCCGGGCGGAGCGATGACGACGCCTCCCGGTCCCTTCTCGACGGCGGCCTCGACGAACGGGCGCAGGCGCTCGGCCGCAAGCGGCACGACGAAGCGTGTGTCCGGGCTGTGCGCGAGAACCATCTGCGCGGCGCCCAGTTGCATGGGGAGATTCGCCTCGACCTCGGCCCGCCGACTCCCCGGGAGCAGCGCGACCAGCGCGCCGCCCTCCGGGACGGCCGCCCGCAGCCGCGCCCGGAACGCCGTGTCCTCCGTGCGCTGCGCCAGGCTCTCGAACAGCGGATGGCCGACGAAGACGACGTCGGCCCCGGACTCGCGGAAGATCGGCTCTTCGAACGGCAGGATGCTCACCACGCGTGCGACGGTGCGCGCCATGGCGCGTGCCCTCCACGGCGCCCACGCCAACACCTGCGGCGCGATGTAGTCCACGAACGGGATGCCGCGCTTCCGAGCCGCCCCGGCGAGGCGCAGATTGAGACCCGGATAGTCGATCCCGACGACCACGTCAGGGGTCTCGGTCTCGAGCCGCAGCAGGAGCCGCCGGTAGAGGCCGAAGAAGAACGGCAGGCGTCGCAGCACCGGGATCACGCCCATCACAGGGTCCGAGACGAGATCCTCGATCAGCTCGACGCCGGCGGCTGCCATGCGCGGTCCGCCGAGCCCCTCGAGCCGCACGCCCGGATCGAGTCGGCGTAGCGCGGCGGCCAGGTCGGCGCCGTGCAGATCGCCGGACGGCTCGCCGGCGACGAGCAGCACCCGTGCGCCGCGGGGCACGTCCGAGGGAACGGCGGCCGGCCGCGTCGCAAGTCCCTCGCGCATCAGCAGGAGCATGTGCTCGCGATCACTGCGCCCGGTGACGAGAGCGCGTGCGAGCCGCGGCAGGAACGGCACGAATGCGAACAGCCCGCCCAACAGCGTGCCGATCGTCGCAAGGGTCGCACGCAGGTGCGGGGCGCCGCTCATCGAACGGCAGGATAACGCCTCGCCGACGCCGGTGCGCCCAGTTCAGGGGATTCAGCGCAGAGGCTTCCAGACGTTGCCGTCCGAGCCCGTCGCGCCCGTCGCCGGCGTTCCGGTCATGCTGTCGGGAGCGGCCGAGCGGAAGGCGTCGCCCGCCCGCACGTACGCCGAGTTCTGCCCGCTGCGTCGGCTCTCGTCGGATTGTAGGATGACGCAGGACTGATCGACGAAGAACGTGCGTACGCCGCTGATCCCGGTGTTCCTCGGCCATGCATAGCAGGCGTAGAAGAGCTCGGCCTGGTCGGGGTCGAGCACGCGGGGCGGCATGCCGCCGTAGGGCTGCTCGCGTTCGCCGCTGCCGTCGGCCCGGGGCAGGTACATGCGAAACACGTAGCCCGACTCGTGGACCTCACCGGCCACGTCCACGAGGCTCAGCGACGCGCTCAGGCCCGGCGGCACCTTGGTGGACAACCCGCGCACGCCGACGCGTCCGCCGAGTTCTCCGAACGTTCCGTACTCCCCTTCGCCGTCGAAGTCCTCGTCGGCCCGCGCCGCCACCCGGAACTGCGATTGCGCCGCGGTCATCGAGCGCAGGTGGCTGATGGCGGACACCTCGTTCGCCTGCATGCGGGCCGAGACGAGTTGCGGAACCGCGATCGCGAGGATGACCACGATGATCGTGACGACGATCAGGAGCTCGACCAGCGTGAACCCCCCGCTGCCTGGCCTTCCGCCGATCCGAGCACACACTCCGAGGACCTCCCGGGACAGGCCGGTCAGCCTGCATCCACAGCCCCCATCGGCGCGCGGGCGCGTGCGTCTTGAGGCTCGGTCAGGCTCCGGCGCAGACACGACTCCGGTCGCATTTGTCGCATGAACGACGCCCCCGGGCGCAAGATGGAGGGTTCGCGACGGCGCATCGGCACGAACCCCGGGCGCCGCCGGAGGGGCCGGGCAACGAGCGAGGACGGACCATGCTGGACACGAGTGACTTCAAGCGCGGGCTCCTCATCGAGGTGGACGGCAAGCCCTGGCGCATCGTGAACGTCGCGGTGAACTCGCCCTCGGCCCGCAGCGGCAACCTGATCGTGCGCACGAAGATGAAGTGCCTGCTCGACGGCACGTTCATCGAGAAGCCCTTCCGGGGCGGTGACAAGGTGGGCGAGCCCGACGTGCAGAAACGCCCCTCGCAGTACCTCTACAGCGACGACACGTTCGCGCACTTCATGGACGGCGAGACGTACGAGCAGTGCCAGATCGCCCTCGACGACCTCGGCGACGTCGTCCCATACCTCCACGACGGAATCGAGGGCGTGGTCGTGATGCTCTACAACGACGCCCCGATCTCGATCGAACTGCCGCCGCACGTGGAACTCCAGATCACCGAGACCGCGCCCCCCATGAAGGGCGTGACCGCGTCGGCGCAGACCAAGCCCGCGACGCTCTCGACCGGCCTCATCGTGCAGGTCCCGGCGTACATCGACAGCGGCGAGACCGTTCGCGTGGATACCCGCACCGGCCTCTACCTGCAGCGCGTCAAGTCGTAGGTCGCGGCGCTCGATCGCGCCGACCGTGCGGGACCGGAAACGCGCGCTGACCGAGGGGGAACGCCACGACGACCGTCGCAGTTGCTCTGCGCGCGCCCCTTGCGCGCCGCCCACGGTGCCCTGTACTCTCAGCCCATGCTCGGCGTCGGCGACGCTGCGGCCGCCACGTCCGACCATCTCCGCACCCATTCCGTGCGACCGGAGGAGGACGTCATGGCCAAGGGTACGATCATCGATTTCATGCAACTCGCCATCGAGAACGAGGCGCTCAGAGCGGACCTCACTGCACTCGCCGCCAAGCACGAGTTCGAATTCACGACCGACGAGCTCGGAGACGAGGAACTCGACGATGTGTCGGGCGGCGTCGTGCTTCCGAAGCATCCCGGCACGCTGCCGAAGATCCATGGCGGCACCGGCGGTCAGAAGTTCAACCTCGGTGCGCTGGGCACGCTCTCGAAGTTGCTGGGCGTCGAGTCCACCACGTTCCCGAATCCGGTCAAGAACTGAACGCCGTTCGCCGGGCGCTCACACGCGCAGCCGCCGGAACCCGAGCAGCATCCCGTCGCGCATGTGGGCGATGCCCATGTCCCCGGGGCGCACGCCACCGGCCATGTTGCCGGTCGTGCGGTACTCCCGACGGCGTCCGCCCTCGCGCTCGACGGTGACGTGGTACGTCGTCCGCGCGGCGGAGTTGCCGCCGCCACCCGAGACGTGCGTGCGCTCGCCCACGACGAGCCCCGGGAACGCCTCCCACGGCGCCCGCCGAAAGCCCATGACACGGTAGATCCCGAACGCCAGGATGCTCACGCCGATCGCGACGAAGAGTAGCGGCATGACGTCGAAGACGTCGTCGCCCGTCCACCGCGGCATGCCGCCGAATGCGTTCCACCTTGCGTCGAAGTCGGCGTTCCATGAGCGGGCACTCGACCACATGGCGAACGCAACCCCTCCGAACAGCAAACCGAACGCCGCGATGATCGCCCCCGGCCAGATCCCCGCCGCGGCCGGTGGACGCTCGCGCATCATGCGCTCGAGACCGCGGTGCTCACGCAGCGCCGCAAAGCGGGCGTCCACGTCCCCGAAGGGCGATGGCGGCGGCGGCGGCTCCTTCAGCAGGACACCGCAGAACGCGCAGTGCGTGGCCCCCGCGACGCTCTGCCGCCCCCCGCAGTTCTCGCAACGCGTCCCAGCCGCCACAGCGTCCGCCTCCCGGCACGACCCGCCGCCATACTGCCACGCCCCCCGGCCCGGCGCACGATCGAGTCGTGAGCCGCAACGTCAGTTGCGCAGGAGATCGACGATCTCGCCACACTTGTAGTAGTCGGCGGGGCGGCCGAGGCCGAACTGGATGCTCGTGTAGTACTGCAGCACGCCCGCATCGACGAGATGCAGGATCGCGGCACGCGCCGTCGGGTTGGTCGTCCTGAGTTCACCGGCGGCGCCTTGAACGGTGATGTACGGGCATCCCAGAAGGAACGGGATGAGGAGCAGGGGCTTCTGGGTCCTCAGCGGGCGCAACCGGTCGGCGAACTCCTCGCGCAGCCGCTGGAGCCCGTGCAGGCGCTCGACCATGTCCGTGGCGGAGACGAGCACCGCCTTGGCGAAGAAGGCGACCCACGGCTCGAATCCGTTGCCCATGCTGACTCGGTGGAGTTGGTCGTAGTACTCACGCCGCCGCTGTTCGAAGTATGGCGACACGTAGAGCCACGGTCCGTCGAGGAGGCCGTCGGAGAGCATCTGCAGTGGGATGAGCAAGCGGCCGACTCGGCCGTTGCCATCAGAGAACGGGTGGATGGTCTCGAACTGGTAGTGGGCGAGAGCCGCGCGCACGAGAGGGTCGTCAGTTGGCTCGTCGCGGAGGAACACGTCGAGATCCTGTAGGCATGGCTGCACGTGATCCGGCGGCGGAGGAACGAACTTCGCGTGCCTGATGTCGGTCTCGCCGGCCACCGAGTCGGACAACCAGACCTGCTCCTCACGGACTCTTCCAAGCGGGAAGGACTCATCACGCGTGCCGCTCAGCAACTCGGTGTGGAGCGCTGCCAGGAGCGACATCGAGAGCGGGCGGCCGTTCGCGAGGGCCGCGGCCCCCTGGACGAGGGCGCGATCGTAATTGCGCACTTCTCTGCGCTGCAGGCTCGGAGGATGCCCGCCGGTGGCCTGATCCACGAGCGCCTGCTCGAGCGTGGTCTGCGTACCTTCGATCCGGCTCGACAGCACGGCCTCGCGGATCATGAAGGGTCGGATGAAGCGACGTGGGTCGCCGAGAACGCGCACACCCTCGCAGAGGCGGCCGAGTGCGCCTCGTGCATCACCCACGAGACGGATGGTCGTGTGGCTCAGAGTGAGTCCACGGGGAACCGGATCCGGGACGAAGGCATCCACTTCGGCCATGCTCTTCACCCAGCGACCTGGAATCCTCGTCGGTGCTGGAGAGTCAGCCATGTCCGGTCTCGTCACTGATGTCAGGTTGCCTGGGGCGACTGTAACTTGGAAAAGTGGAGGACTTTAGAAAGGAAAGGTGGCCTAACCTGTCACAAGTAGGAATTCGGGGGCGGGAGCCTGCCTGGAAACGGCCAGATCGCACATGACGCGTGGGCGGGGAGGCCGGGGTGCGCGAAGACCGGACGGTGTTTCGGTGTATCCGGGGCCAGCGCGCACGAGCGCGCCGGCCCGCTACGTCGGCCAGAGGCGGTGGAGACGGAAACGCTGCAGCCTGCGCGCGGCGGCGGTCCGTAGCGCGGGGTGCGCGTGGATGCGCGCGCGGAAGGCGCGGGGATCGACGGGCGACGTCATCAGCGCAACCGCGGCGTTCTCGTAGTGTTCGCAGGAGAAGCGGATCGCCGCCGGGAAGAGGCGGCGGAACGAGGTGTCCTGGCAGAGATCGGACGAGGTCAGGTCGGCGCGTGTGACGAAGTTGACAACGAGCACACCGCCCGGCGCGAGCAGCGCGGCGAGGCGCTGCCACCAGGCGCCGTCGTCCATGCCGCGCGGCCGCACGGGGTCGCCGTCCTGCTCGGTGAACACGTCGTCGATGACCAGGTCGAAGCGCACGCCGCGACGCGCGCGGACGTAGCGCGCGGCGTCGTCGCAGACGAGTTCAGCGGCGGCGCCGTCCAGACCGAACCAGTCGCGCGCGACCCGCAGCAGTTCCGCGTCCAGTTCGACGCCCACCAGGCGCTCGGGGTGCGTCAGATCCTCGAGCATCCGCAGCACGGCGCCGCCGCCGACGCCGAGCAGCAGCGCGCGCCGTGCGCCGTCGCGGTGCACGAGGAACGTCGGCAACACGAGATGATCCCAGATCGCCCCCGTCAACGGCCGCGAGGGGTTCCAGGACGTGTGGAACACGCCATCGACGTAGAGCCGCCGCGTGCGACCGGCGCTGCGCACCTCGATCACGCGTCCCGCGTCGTCCTCTCGTCGGAAGAGGACGCTCACGAGGCGGCGTGCCAGCGTTCGAGCAGCGCGCGCAGCGGGGCGGCGACGTGCTCGCTCGGCTCCTCTTCGAGAGCACGGACGACGCGCGCGCGAAGCCGCTCCCCCGGCGTCACGACGCGCAGCGCCTCGGCGGCGGCGTGGCGCACGGCGGGGCGCCCGTCCTCGAGCGCACACGCGAGCGCCTCGCGCCCCGCGTCTCCGAGGGCCGGGAGCACGCCCAGCGATTGCACGGCCTGCGTCCGCACGCGCGGGTCGTCGTCCTCGGTGAGTTGCACGAGCAGCGCCTCGCGCGCTCCGGGAGCGCCGTCGATGCGGCCGAGCGCGCCGGCGACGGCCTCGCGAACCATGACGATCTCGTCCGGAACGAGCGCGCCGAGCGCGCGCAGGACGTTCGAGGCGGCCCCGCCGTGCTCGCGCGCGAGCGCCCAGACGCAGCCCGTGCGCACGAGGGACTCGCGTGAACGCAGCCCGTCCAGCAGCGCCGGCAGGGCGTCCGCGCCGAGGTCCGACAGCGCGGCGCGCGCGGCGTGCGGCACGTAGGTGCCGGGGTCCTCGAGGACGGCCGTCAGTTCGCGCGCCGCGAGAGCGCGGTCCGGGAGGTCGTCGCGCAGCACGTGCACGCCGCGCAGGCGCGTCGCCTCGGCATCCGCGGCGAGCAGCTCGCGCGCCCGGGCGAGCACGGTGGCGCACGCGTCGCTCACGACGTCTCCGATCGCGCGCCGCGCAGCACGTAGAAGGGAGCCGCCACGAGCACCAGCGCGGGGGGCGCGAGCAGCGCGACCGCGGGTGGCGCGCCCTGCCCCAGCACGATCCACGCGAAGCCGCCGACGCCCGAGAGCGTGCACGCTCCGGCGAGCGCCAGCAGCACTCGTGGGGCGGGTGCGAGCAGCCGCGCGCGTGCGGCGGGCGACGCGGAGCGCGGCGTCGCGGCCGGGGCCGGTTCGCTCGTCGCGGACGGGTCGTCTGGGATCGTCATCGTCGGCGCGCTCGTCCACGGGATCGAGGCGGCCGGTGCGCCGCCGTGCGATACTGCCGCGATGCGCTTGCGCCTCCTGATCCAGATCTCCATTGTAGCGCTCGGAGCGCTCGCAGCCGTGGGCTGCTCGAGCGTGGAGCCGCGGCGGGAGCTGATCGCCGGCCGCGCGGTGATCGTCTACGCGCCGGACCGCCGCGCCGTTGCCGCTGCGGCGGCCGCGCGGCTCGCGGAGCTGGGCTTCGACGTGGCGACGACCGAGGAGGGGCCGCCGGTTCGCCTGCGGTCGTCGGTGGCCGTCTACCGCGTCGCCCGCGAGGAAGACGTTGTCGAGCCCGTGCAGGCGGCTCTGGACGTCCTCGGTGACGTCGAGTGGCTGCCCTTCGTACACTCCGGCCCGCCGAACACCGACGTGGTCGTGTGGCTCGTCTCGCGCGAGCGGGACGCCGCCGCGAAGGCCGCCGCGGCAGCCGAGGAGAGCGACGAAGCGCCGCGCCGCGAGTAGGGACCGGGGCGCTCTACGCGTTCGAGAGCTCGCCCGCGACCTCCAGGAACACGCCGCACTCCTCTTCACGCGCCAGGCGCAGGAGTGTGCGCAGGGAGCGGCGGTAGGTCTCGAGGGCTTCCATGCGCTCCTCGGACGTCTCCTCCGAGAGCAGCATGCGGCCGATCGAGGAGCGCACGGAACTGCACGCCTCGGCCAGGGTGATGAGACGATCGTTCGTCATGGGGGCTCTTCCTCTGCCGTCCGGGTGCAGCCTCTTCCGGCCCTTCCTCATCGGCCTCCGCGTGAGCCTGGCTTGAGGCGCCGGCGGCGAGGGCGCCGACGCCCGAGGCGGTCCCTCGGGACGCGGCCGCGCGCGTGACCCGACACACGCCGGGACGCCGCTCTTCCGGCGCGCGGCGGCCGCATCCCCCTTTTGGAGGTGAACGAGCCATCGAGGCTGCGTAGAGTCGGTGATTCCCCGCGCTGCACGCCGGGCGCACAGCGAGACGACATGACGAAGATCCCCTACTCCGGCCGCCTCGACCTGCCGCTCGCCTGCCTCCTCGTCGCCGAGCGCTACCACTCCCTCGCCAACCGTACGTTGACGGTGTCGGACGTGGCCTCGGACGTGATCGATCTGGTGGATCTCCTCGACGTCGAGGCCGACGACCTGCTCACACTCGAGGAGTTCGAGGAAGCCGTGGCGGCCGCCACGGAGCGGCTCGTCGCTGCGGACTGGCTCCGCGAGCGCAACTACCGCGGCGTCATCCGCCTCACGGCGTCACCGCTCGGCGTGGAGGCCCTCGACTGGATCCGCGAGCGCCTCTCCGAGCGCCCCAAGGTGCGCCGCGCCTTCGACGACCTCGAGAACGAGGTCACCGAGGTCGTGCTCGAGCGCTACGGCGACGCCCGCGCCGTGGCCCGCGCCGACGGCTGACACGGCGTGCCGACGGCAGACACGGGGCGCCGACGGCAGACACGGGGGGATGAGGCGAGTGCGCGTGCAAGAACGCGCGTCACGATCGGTCGATCACGTCGCGCAGGGCGCGCAGCCTCGCGCTGCGCGCGGCGGATGCGCTCGGCGCGAACGCAGCCTCCACGGCGCCCGCCAGTCGCGCGCGGTCGATCGGAGCCCCGCAACGCACGGCACGGCCGAGAATGGCCACGCAGTCCGCGAGGTCGGACTCCGAGAGGCGCTCCAACTTCGTCAGGACGTAGAGCGTCGCGTTCGGGACGTGGATGGTAGCGCTCGAGCCGCGTGCCACTACGTCGAGGTCGTCGCGCCATGCCGCGATATCGCGCAGGAAGAACGCCCCCGCCTGGTTGATGGCCTCGACCGGCAGCCCGAGTTCGACGGCGATCTCCATCAGCTTGACGACCTGCCCCTGGTCCGCGGTCCCGAGACACGCGACGTCGATGTCGAGCGTCACGCGCAGATCGATGCCGAGCAAGGGCAGTACGGCGCCGCCGAACACGACCCAGTCCCCCGTGAGACGCTCGCTCGCGCGGGCCACGAAGCGCTCGAGGGTCGCGTGGTCGAGCTCCGTCACAGGTACTCCGCCAGACGGCGCACCGCGATGCGCGTCAACTTGACCACA
Organism: Planctomycetota bacterium; assembly: GCA_024277065.1. Taxonomy (GTDB): domain Bacteria; phylum Planctomycetota; class JAJSAM01; order JAJSAM01; family JAJVHW01; genus JAJRPF01. Next base: position 19,177 of record JAJRVY010000303.1, on the reverse strand, counting down.
CGCCCGGTGCGCTCCCGCGCGAGGAGCGCGGCGACGTCGGAGACGCCCTCCTCCCACCCGCGCGTCACGGCAGGGAAGTGGAGTCGCGCCGCGAGGACGAGTGCCTGGAGGGCGTCACGTCGGCGCTCTGCACCAGCCGCGTGCGGCGCGCTGCGAAGTTCGGCCGCAGCCCGCACGACGTGGCGCCGCAGCGTGTCTGCGTCACGCTGCACGCCGGGGCGTCCGGCGCCCGAGAGCGGCAACCCCAGGGCGATGAGCGCCGGCCAGTCGGCCGAGGCCTCGTCCTCGGTCCCGGCCTCCCTGCGGAAGGGGCGGAAGGTCAGCAGGAGCGCGGGGAGCAGAATGAGGTTCGCGAGCAGGCCGGTGACCATGGCGACGCCGACGAGGGCGCCGAAGTAGATGGTGGGTGTGAAACGCGACATCGTGAGCACCAGGAACCCGGCGATCACCGTCAGCGCCGTGTAGAGGATCGCGCGCCCGATCGACCGGTGGGCACGCGCGGCGGCCGACGCGAAGTCGCCGCTGCGGCGTACTTCGTGGCGGAAGCGCGTCACGTAGTGGATGGCGGAGTCCACGGCGATGCCCAGCGAGACGCTGGCGATGGTGATGGTCATGATGTCCAGCGTGATGCCCGTCGCGCCCATCGTGCCCAGCACGAGCGCGATCGGCAGCAGGTTGGGGACCATCATGAGCAGCCCGGCGCCGAGGTGGCGCATCAGGATGATCAGCATGATCGCGCAGCCGATGAACACGAGCCCGAAGCTGCGCACCTGGCTGCCAACAACCGTCTCGAGCATGCGCGTGAAGAGCTGGAACATGCCCGTGACGATGGGCTTGCGATCGGCCAGCGCCGGGTCCGCGTCCAGGAACGCCCGCAGCCGCGCGAGGAACGCCTCGCGGCGCAGATCGACGGTGGTCTCCTTGATGCGGGCCTGCACGCGCGTGCGACGCGGAATGAGCTTGCCCGCGTCGTCCCTCTCGCGTGACAGCACCATCGAGGTGGCCTCGGCCACGGCCTCCGGACGCCCCTGCGCCCTGGCCTGCTGCGCGAAGAAGAAGAAGAGCGCCTGCGGCGGCATGTTCTTGGCGAACGGCATCACCGCCGTCGCGATGCGCCGGCCGTAGCGCTCCACGCTCGCGAGCGACATCGTCTTGCCCACCTCGGGCTGCGCGTCGAACCAGTCGTGCAAAGCGGCGATGGCGGCGAAGTTCTCCGCCTTCAACCAGTACGCGCCCTCGCCGCCCTCGAAGATCACCTCGAGCGTCATCGTGCCGCCGACCTGGTCCACCCACTTGATGCCCTGATGCACCTCGGTGGAGGGCACGAAGTAGTCGATGAAGCTCGTATCGACGCGCAGCCGCGACATGCCCCACCCGGCGCCGGCGGCGGCCAGGAGCGCGACGGCGTAGACCGCGGGACGGCGCTGCGTCGCGATGCCCGCGAGGTGCGAGAGGATCGATCGCCGCGACGTCTCGGCGAGCGGCTTCTCGACCGTCGGGGGCAGGAGCGACAGCGCGGCGGGCAGAAAGACGAGCGACACGCCGAACGCGAACATCGTCCCGGCCGCCATCGTCCACGCGAACTGGCGCACGGGGGCGACGTCGGCGAACAGCAGCGACAGGAACCCTGCGGCGGTCGTCAGCGCCGTGTAGAGGCACGGCCTCCACACGCGCCCCACGGTGGTGGCCAGCGCGTCCCTGTACGGCTGATCGGGGTGTGCACCGCGCACCTCGCGGTAGGCCACGACGATGTGGATCGAGTGCGCCATCCCGATGATGAACAGCAGCGAGCTGACGTTGGACGTGACGACCGTCGTCTCGACACGCAGGAGCACCATCAGGCCCATCACCGTGACGACCGTGATGAGGCATGTCGCCAGCGGCAGGATCACGAAGCGCGGCCGTCTGAAGAACACGAACAGCGCGCCGAGCAGGAACAGCGCCACGGCCCCGCCGAACCAGACGATGTCGTGCTCGATGTAGTCCACCATGTCCACCGAGATGGTGGGCAGTCCCGAGGCGTGGATCGTCGCGCCGCGCTCGCGATACGCCGCGAGCACGCGGCGCACATCGCGCACCACGCTGCGCTCGAACGCCCGGCGGGCGTCCACGTTCTCCTCGGCGTCGCGCGGCAGGGCGGCGTTCTGCGGCGGGTCGCGGAGGTACGCGAGCAGGTTGAACTTCGAACCGTCGTCGGAGATGACGTTGCGGACGTACACCTCGGACGTGGTCAGTTCCTCGCGGGCCTTGTCCAGATCCACGGCCTCGTCCGTGAGCACCGCGACCTCGATCCTGCCGTCGGCGCGCGAGAGGAACAGCGGCACCGTCGCCGGCGAGAGCACGCGCTCGATGCCGTCCAGCGCTGCGATCTCCGTGGTGAGCTGCGCCACCATCGCCACGCCGTCGGGAGTCCAGGCGCCGGGCGGCTGCACGGCCACGAGCACGTAGTCGTCGTCGGTGAACCAGGAGCGCGTGTCCTCGTAGACGCGGTAGCTGTCGTCGCCTTCGAGCACGAGCGTGGAGGAGCCCGCCGCGAGCCGGAAGTGCGGCAACTGCGCGACCGCCAGATAGCCCGTCACGAGCAGCACCGGCAGTACCGCGAGCCACGGCTTGCCCAGTATCCAGCGGCGGTAGAACTCGCGCAACGTGAACGCAGGAGAACGCCACGGGCGGCCGGTCGCAACATCGGATCGGGCAGGCCGGCGCGGCGCGGCGTGTGGGCGCCGTCGGCGCCGGCCGCCCGCGCCGGATGAGACCAGGGTTCGTGATCCGGGTCACGGCGTCGCGGGCGCAGGCGTGCGCCACTTCTCGGGCGCCGGGAAATCCGACGCCCCGCCGCCGACGGGCCGCCCGGCCTCGTGTAGACTGGCGCGTGCGTGCTTCAGATTTGCGCAAGGAGGCGGCCTTAGGCTTCCCACATCGATGCGATGACGCGCATCGCCGACGTCCATTCCGACCCGTGCCCGCGGTCTCGATACTCCAGGAGACAGACATGTCCCGATCCCTGTTCCTCTGCACAGCACTCGTCACGACGCTCACCGTGCTCGCCGGTGGCGTGACCGCCGAGGCCGGCCGGAAGCACCGCAGCCACGACGGGCGTGACGTCGAACTCGTGCGGCCCCTGCTCGGCCCGGACGCGGACGCGAGCGGCGTGCTGCGCGTCAAGACGTCGAAGCGCGGCGAGAAGGGCGTGCTGAAGCTGCGCAACCTCGACCCGAGGACGCGCTACGAGGTGCGCGACGCCGCCACCGACGAGCTCCTCGGCACCGTGCGCACGAACCGCCGCGGCAAGGCGAAGATGAAGCTCCGCCGCCGCGTTCGCGATGCGGGCAAGAGCGCGTCGTTCGAGATGCCCGAGCGCATCGAGATCTACCGCATGGACGACGACCACGCCGTGCTCATGGGCGACACGGACGGCTCCGTGCTGCCCGAGATCGACCTGCCCTCGTTCGCGTTCGAGCGCTATGACGGCGCCGAGGGATGGCGCGGCTTCGTGGACATGTTCTCGTTCCCGGCGAAGGACGTCGAGCGCTTCTCCCTCTCACTGAAGAAGGCGCCGGCCGAGCGCGGGCAGCGCGGTGACGTCTTCGACTACACGCGTGGGCCGCTGACCGACGAGGGGCTGCCTCTCGACGTCGAGACGGTCGCGGATCTCGCCGGCCGGGCGTTCCGCGTCGTGACCGCCGACGGCACCGTTCTCCTGCGCGGCGTGCTGCCGGAACTCGAGCAGCCGGAACTGCGCATGCCTCCCATGATGGACTGGCTCGGGGACGGGCCCCGTGAGGGCGGCTCCTTCGGCGACTGCCCGTTCCAGAACGATGACGAGGCGGACGACGCAGAGGCAGCGGACGGTCCGGCCAAGATGGGAGGCTTCATGGACCGCATGCCGAGTCTGCGCGACATGCCCGACTTCGGCCGCGGACGCGGCGACCGCGACCGCGGTGACCGCATGGGCGGCGGCCGCGGGCTGGGCGATCTCCTGGGCGGCATGTTCGACATGGACGAAATGTTCGGCATGTTCGACATGGACGACATGTTCGACATCATGCCGCCGGACTTCATGCCCTTCCCGCAGCCCGAGCGCGAGCCCTCCCGCCTGCGCCTCGAGATCGCGGACGACGACGGCAACCTGACCGACGTCGGCAACCTCGATCGCATCGTCTTCCCGGACGTCGATTGGGCCGACATCGACTTCGATTGGGACTGCCCCCGCGGCGACCATGACGACGACATGCACGACGGCGACGACGACGATGACATGCACGACGGCGACGACGACGCGGCGAACGACCACGGACGCGGCAGCATGATGAGGTCCCGCTCGCACCGCTGAGCGCGCCCCCACGAACGGAACAGCGCCCCCGCCGGTCTCCCGGCGGGGGCGCTGTGATTCCGGCGCGGACCGCTTGCGGACCGCTACTCGTCGTCGGCCAGGAACTCGAGCGTCGTCTGCATGTCCTCGAGCACGCGCGCCACGGGCTGCACGTCCTCGGTGGTGGCCACCACCTCACCCGTCGCGTACGTCCAGTGAATGACAGGGATGCTGGAGACGCCGTGCCTCTCCTTCCACTCGATCTCCTCGTCGAGGTCGAGCAGCACGGGGATGAAGTCCCTGCGGATCGCGGCGACCACCTTCTCGTCGGCGAGGGCCTCACGGGCCATCTGCTTACAGAACCCTCACCACGTCGCGACGTAGAACATCATCATCGGCTTGCCCGTGGCCGCCGCCTCGGCGAGCCCCGCCTCGGCGCCGAAACGGAACGGGATCCTCTGGTAATAGACCGCCCAGACCTCGTCCAGCCCGGCCGGCATCTGCGGGTTCTCCCACGCCGCGGTGGCCTCGGCCGTGTCCTCAACCGGAACGCGCGTATCCGGCGCGACCTCTCCGGCGGGAGCGTCCGCCGGCGGGGCCGGGGCCTCCCCCGCGTCGGTTGCCACCGCTGCGGCCTGCGCCGCGACGGGCGCCTTGCCCGACTCGCTGGGGGCTTCTTTCGCCGTGCACGCGGCCAGCGCGGCCGCAAACGCGAGCAACGAGATCATCTTCGTGCGCATGGTTCCTGATCCTCCGTTCCGCAGACGATAACCGACGCGCGGGGAGGCGCCTTCCACCGAAGGTCGAGCCATGGATCAGGGCAGCTCGATGCCGTACTCGTCCCAGCGCCGGTCCACGAGATTGCGCGTCGCGTCATCGACCTCCATCACGTCCGGGTACCAGGGCTTGAGGCGGCAGTCGAAGACCACCGGCGGATCGAGACCGACATGAAAGCGCTCCACGCACTGCTCGCGACCGTGCACGTCGGCCGCGGGCTCCATGCGCGTGAACGTCGTACAGAGGAAGAGCTCGTCCGACGCCGTGGCCTCGGCGAGATCGTCCACGAGCACGATCAGCGGCCAGTCGGAGAACTCCGGCGCGCGCGCGATCCGTGCGGGCTGATCGTCGGCGGCGGCGTACGGAGCGCCCAGCACCACGAGGCAGCCGCGGCAGAAGGCGCGCGCCGCGGCGGCCCCCTGCGGCAGGCGCTCGCCGCTCCAGCGCTCGGGCAGCGCGCGCACCGGATCGCCGAGTCCGAGCAGCATCATCTTGCTGCCGTGGTTCACCTTCGGGCCGGTGTAGTCCAGCGTGTCCTGCGACGTCTCGCTGACGATGATCAGGTCCCGCCGCCAGTCCACGCGCGCAAGCAGCGTCTCGAGCAGCGACCGGAAGTCCGTGAGATCCACGTCGCGGTCGGTGAGGAAGATGATCTTCTGCAGCGAGAGCTGGCCCTCGCCCAGGATGCGGAAGCCCGAGGCGATCGCCTCGCGCGGATAGCGGTCGCGCACGACGGCGGCGGCGAGGCTGTGAAAGCCCGTCTCGCCGTAGCTCCAGAGTTTGCGCACGCTCGGCATCACCAGCGGGAACAGCGGCGACAGCAGATCCTGCAGGAAGTCTCCGATGTGGAAGTCCTCCTGCCGCGGCCGCCCGACGACCGTCGCCGGCCAGATCGCGTCGCTACGGCGCAGCACCTTCTCGACACGGAAGACGGGGTAGTCGTGGACCAGGCTGTTGTAGCCGTAGTGGTCGCCGAACGGGCCCTCGGGGCGGCGCTCGCCCGCGACGAGCCGTCCGACGAACGCGAACTCCGCGGCGGCAGGGATCGCGTGCGGCCCGCGGCCCGTGACGCAGGGCAGGCGCTTGCCGAGCAGCAAGCTCGCGAGGAGCATCTCCGGCACGTCCTCAGGCAGTGGCGCGATGGCCGCGAGCATCAGCGCCGGAGGCCCCCCGACGAAGACGGTCACAGGCAGGTCCCGGCCCGCGGCCTCGGCCTCGGTGAAGTGGAAGCCGCCGCCCTTGTGGATCTGGAAGTGCATCCCCGTCTCGGTCGCCGAGTGGACCTGCATCCGGTACATCCCGAGGTTGCCCTTCCCCGACGTGGGCGACTCGGTGTAGACGAGCGGCAGCGTGAAGAACGGCCCGCCGTCGCTGTGCCACGACGTCAGCGCGGGCAGGCGATGCAGAGCGGGCGCTTCCTCGACCTCGGTCACGGGCCCGGACGTCACGTGCTTCATCCCGACGCGCAGCCCTTGCAGCGCGACGTCGCGGAACGACCACAGTTTCGAGAGCGTCGGCGGCACGCAGGTGTGCGCGGCCTCCACGAGCCGCTCGACGAACTCGCGCGGCCGCCGACCGAACGACAGGTGCGTCCGCTCGCGCGTGCCGAAGAGATTCGTGACGACGGGGAAATCGGCGCCGCGCGGATTGCGGAAGAGGAGCGCCGGTCCGCTGGCGGCGATCACGCGGCGGTGGATCTCGGCGAGTTCGAGCGCGGGGTCCACCTCGGCCTCGATCTCGAGCAACTCGCCGCGCGTACGCAGGATGCGCAGGAACTCCCTGAGGCTGTCCACGGGTCGATCATCCGTCACGGCTGGAGTCTCGCCGCCGGCCCACTGCGCGCGAAGAAGCCCCCCGCCGCTGCTGCTGCGTTGCGCAATCCGCCTCCGGTCGTCAATAATCCTCATGTGAGCGAGACCACGACCTGCGAACTCTGCGGCACCGTCAACGTCGGCAGCCCTGCACGTTGCATCGCCTGCGGCTCACCTCTGCGCCCCGAGGACGGTTCGCAGCGGGCGCTGCCCGAGCAGGAGGATCTCGACAGCGCGGCGGACCGCGCCACGCTGCTCGAGGAGGTCCCGCGCCGGCTCGTCGAGCCGCCGACCAAGCAGATCGACCGCAAGGCCGTCTCGGAGGGTCCGATCCAGTTCTCGATCCGGCTGCTGCTGCCGGACGGCGATCGTCGCAGCATCGACATCGGCAAGCGCGCCGTGCCACTCGGCTCGGGTCTCGACCACTTGGGCGTCACGGGCGATCCGCGCGTCCGCGAACTCGAGGGCAACCTGCTCGTCGAAGGCGAGGTGCTCTACGTCGATCCCGTCCCGGAATCGAGCGGCATCTACCGTCGGCTGCGCGGCGAGGAACCGCTGACGGCCGGTGACGTCGTGCTGATGGGCGACGTCGCGGCGCTCTTCACGCGCGTCCCCCCGGCGGCCCCCGTGGACACCGACAGGCACGTGCTCGGAGGCAGTGCCAACACGCCCTGCGGGCGCCTCGTGTTCCTGCGCCGCGACGGCTCTCCCGGTCCCGTCCACGACCTCCCCGCCGGCAAGACCATCCTCGGCCGCACCGACGGCCACCTCAACTTCCCGAACGACTCGCGCCTCTCGCGGCGCCACGCACGCTTCTTCGCGTCGGACAAGGCCGTGACCATCGAGGACCTCGGCAGTCGCAACGGCACGTACGTGCGCATCCGCGAGAAGATCGCGCTCGACGTCGGCGACGCGCTGCGCATCGGCGCGGCGGGCCTACAGGTCCGCGAGCGGGCGTAGCCCGCCTCGGCGGCGGCCGGATCAACGCTCGGGCGCGCGACGCGACAGCCACACCGATCGCCCGTCGGAGCGGCGCTCACTTGCAGGCGTGGAACGATCCCGTGATCGTTCCACGTCTCGTTCTCCGCATCCTCCGCGCCCAGCGTGGCGAGCGTGGCGAGCGCGAACACGACGTCGGATTCGGTCTCGTTCATGCGCGTGGCGACGGCCGCCGCGAGGAGCGCGACGACCTCCCCCTTCCGGCGCAGTTTCGCGACCTCGTCCCCCTCGATGGCGCGAAGCTGAACGAGTCGCCTCATCCCCAACTCCTCCCGTCGCGCGATCACTCGCGCAATTGTGACGAGAGTATCACGTCGGAGCCTGCGACGGGAGACGCAGACGGGAATGCGCCCACGCGGTCGGCGATCGACGCCGCGCGACGCGACGGCACACGGGCTCGCGCTCCGTCGCCTTGCACGCGCCCCCGCCACACGCTAGAACGAGGCGCGTGTGAATCCGGTCCGCGATGGAAACGGACCGCGCGGCGCGCCGCTCCCCGCGGCCGCTGATGGGAGGGAACATGGGGACGAGAGTACTCGTCCGCGGGGGCCGCGCCATGCGCGGGCCTCGGCGGTGGCGCGTTGCCGCGGCGGCGTGCGCAGTGGCCGTCGCGGGTTCCGCGTTCGTCATTCCGACGGCGGCGGTGCCCGAGGCGCGGGCCGAGGGCCCGCCGCTGACGGAAGCCGAGGTCACGGAACTGGTCTCGCGCGCCGTCACGTATGCGAAACGCCTGCAGAAGAACCGGCCGATCACGGTGGCCGTCGTGGACACCGAGGGCAACGCGCTCGGCGTGTTCCACATGGACGGCAGCGAGGGCTGCCGCGCCATCGCGCTCGCCAAGGCGGCGACGGCGTCCTACTTCAGCAGCGACTTCGGGTCCTTCACGACGCGCACCGCGACGTACATCATCCAGGACCACTTCCCACCCGGCGTGCAGTTCGCCCCAGGAGGTCCGCTCTACGGCGTGCAGTTCTCGAGCATCGCCACGTCCGACGTGAACGCGATCTACTACCCGCGTCCGCAGGACGTCACGCCGCAGGTCTGCGACGACCTGCCGGAGATCGCCCAGGGCCGCGTGCGGGGCGAGCTCGGCGGCGTCGCGCTCTACAAGAACGGCAGGCGCGTCGGCGGACTGGGTCTGGACGACGGCGGCGGGAACAAGGTCACGATCGCGACGGACAAGATCCTGAACGAGGACCGCAGCTACCGGATCACGTTCCGGCGCCTCGAGCGCGGCCGCAACCTCGAGCGCATCGTCATGAAGGCCGCGAGTGGCTTCCTCCCCGATCGCAGCAAGCGTGCCACGAGGATCAATCTCGACGGCTTCCGCCTCCCGTACCGCAAGTCGGTCCACCTGCGCACGAGGGCGACGCGCACGATCCAGCCCGGCGTGGACGGCACCTGGGACGCGGACTACCCGGTACGCGGCGCGGCGGGCATCACGTCGCGCTTCGCAGCGCTCACGCTCGATCCGCCCCCCGGCGCCGGCAGCAAGGCGCAGTCGTTCGAGGTCCTGCGCCCGTCGGCCTTCCCCATCCGCGCCGGCTCCGACGGCAATCTGTCCGCGGACGATGTGCGCCGCATCCTGTGGCAGGGAGTGCAGCGCGCCAACGTCACGCGCGCCGCCATCCGCCGCCCGATCGGGCTCGCCATGCAGTGCTGGGTCAGCGTGGTGGACACGAACGGCGAGATCCTCGGTGTCGTGCGCACGAAGGACGCCACGCTGTTCTCGTACGACGTCTCCGCGCAGAAGGCGCGCACGGCGGTGCTGTTCTCGGACGAGAAGGTCGCCTGGGCCTGCCGCGCCATCGGCCAGCACGCGCAGATGTACTTCCCCGCGGGGCAGCAGCGGCGCTTCACGGGCCCTCTCTACCAACTCCAGGACGGCGTCACGGTGGCGCTGCTGACGGGCGCCTTCGGCGCGCCGGCCGACGCCCGCATCCGCAACGGCATCACGATCTTCCCCGGGGGCGTCCCGCTGTACGACAAGTCCGGCCGGCTCATCGGCGGGGGCGGCGTGTCCGGCGACGGCGTCGATCAGGACGACATCACGGCCGACTTCGCGTCCGTGGGCTTCCAGGCGGACCGGAAGATGCGCTGTGACGCGGTGTCGCCCGCGGCGCGCCGCGCGTCGCTGCTGCGCGCTCTCGATCGCATCGCGGCGCTGGCCCCGGCCGGACCGCTCGCCGACCCCGTCGCACAGGAAGGCCTGGAGTTCTTCCAGGCCCGCCTCGCCGCGGCGCGCAGGCGCGTCAAGCGCACGGACTTCACGCCCAATCCGCCGTACGTCAAGTACCCGCGCCATCCCGGGCCGGTCACGATCAGGGTGAAGTGATGGACCGGACGCAGCTCCTCCCGGTCGTCGCCGCGCTGGCCGCGAGCCTCAGCGGCTGCAAGATCCAGCCCGTGGACGAGAACCGTTCGCCGCTGCCCTGGCACCTGATGCCGCAAGTGAACGAGTACACCGGCGATCCCGACGCCCAGGATCCGGGCGACGGCGTCGGCGGACGGGGGCCGGCGCCCGAGGGCCTCGGACCGGCCGCGCGCGAGGTCGTCAAGAACCTGCCACTCGGCTACGACAGGCCGCACCGCGCCGAGGGCCGGCCGGGCGAGGACGCGGCTTCGCTCTACCAGGAAGAGGTCAAGGTCCCGGACCGCTGGCGCATCGGGTTCCCGGCCTGGGAGCGCGGTTCCCGGAGCGACTCACCGTGGGACATGAGCGCGTGGTGGGACCCCTACCACCAGAACTGGCTGAAGGGCGACTACCCGATTCCCGGCACGCAGAACACCTTCGTGAACTTCGAGGCGACGTCGATCACGCGCTTCGAGAGCCGCAAGCTGCCGACGCCGTCCGGCGTCTTCCCCGCCAACGGGGGCAGCGGGTCGTTCTTCGGCTCCGGCAACCAGACGCTGCTCGAGGAGACGGTGCTGCTCACCATCGACGTGTTCCAGGGCGAGACGGCGTTCAAGCCCGTGGACTGGCGCTTCTTCGTGCGCGGCGCCGTCAACTGGAACGACACGACCGCTCGCGAGCGTCAGGCCCTGTACGCCGATCCCGCAGAGGGCCGCAACCGCAGCGACCGTCACGCGACGCTGCAGCAGTACTTCTTCGAGACGACGCTGGCGTCCATCAACCGCAAGTACGACGTGATCCAGATGCGGCTGGGAACGCAGCTCTTCAACTCGGACTTCAAGGGCTTCATGTTCTTCGACGAAGCCCTCGGAGCGCGCCTGTTCGGCAGTCTCGACAGCAACCGCTGGCAGTGGAACCTCGGCCACTTCAGCCGTCTCGACAAGGACACGAACAGTTCGCTCAACACCTTCGACTCGATCAAGCAGAAGGTGTTCATCGCGAACCTCTACCGCCAGGACGTCCTGGAGTACCTGCTGCCACGGTGGGCCGCCCGCCCGTGGAGCCGCGGCCTGCAGACGCAGATCTCCTACCACCACTTCTCCGACGACGACTCGGTGCACTACGACGAGAACGGCTTCCTCGTGCGGCCGCGCGCCATCGGGGTCCCGGTGCCCAACGACCGCAGCATCGACTACTTCGGCTGGACGACGGACGGCCACGTCGGCCGCCTGAACATCACGTCGGCGCTCTACTACGCTGACGGCGAGGAGTCGTTCAACGAGATCTCGGGCAAGAAGCAGGACGTCAGCGCGATGCTGGCCGCGCTCGAGTTGTCCGTGGACATCGACTGGATGCGCCTGCGCGTGCAGGGCTACTACCAGTCGGGCGACGACGACCCGTTCGACGACGACGCCGAGGGCTTCGACGCCATCTACGACGTCCCCGTCTTCGCCGGCGGCGAGTTCGGGTTCTGGAACCGCAACGGCGTGCGCCTGACGGGCAGCGGCGTCGGTCTCAACCAGCGCTTCAGCCTGAACAACTCCCTGCGCAGCAGCAAGGACCAGGGCGCGCCGAGCTTCGTCAACCCGGGCCTCATCCTGGGCGGCGTCGGCTGGGACGCGCAACTGACCCCGAACCTCAAGGTGATCACGAACGCCTCTTATCTGCGCTTCGACGACACGTCGTCGATGGAACTCGTCGTCAACCAGGACGGGCTCGGCCAGGAGATCGGCTACGACCTGTCGGTCGGCTTCGTGTGGCGCCCGCTCCTCACGGACAACGTGATCGGCAAGGGCGGCTACGCCGCTCTCGTTCCCGGCAGCGGGCTCGAGGACATCTACGAGTCCGAGACCCTCTACAGCACGTTTCTCGAGCTCATCCTGACCTGGTGATCGCATGCAAGCCCGCAACACGATGAACGACCCCACACCGACCCGCCGCCTGCGCGGCGTGATCGCGGCGGCGCTGCTCGCCGCCGTGACCGCCGCCGTCGGCGCATGTCTGAACACCGCGGGCGAGACCGGCGACGCCACGCCGCCTCCTCCGGGAGGTGTCTGGGACGCCCACCTCGAGGGCGCGCGTCCCATCTCCGAGCTGATGGGCCAGAGCACCGGCGACGCGGACTCGAAGAGCCGCGGCTGCCTGACCTGCCACGAGGGCATCGAGAAGCCACACGCCTCGCAGACCGTGCAACTCGGCTGCGTCGATTGCCACGGCGGCGATCCGACGGCCGAGAACATCGAGGACGCACACATCCTCTCGGGCGACCGGGAGCGCGACAGCGAGTCGCGCACGCCGCCGTCCGAGTCCGCGGAGTGGCTGCAGCTCTCGTGGGCCTACGTGCGCTTCGTCAATCCCGGCGACCTGCGCGTCGCGGAATCGACGTGCGGACCATGCCACCCGAACGAGACGTACAACACGAAGAAGAGCATGATGTCCCACTCGGGGTTCCTGTACGGGACCGTGCTCTACAACAACGGCAGTTTCCCGCTCAAGCGTCCGCGCTTCGGGCTGAGCTACGCCGAGGACGGCACGGCCGTGCGCGTCCAGACCATCCCGCCACCGACCGACGACGACGTCCAGAACAAGGGCGTGCTGGCCTACCTCGATCCGATCCCGCGCTACAACATCACGCAGATGGGCAACATCCTGCGCGTCTTCGAGCGCGGCGGACGCCGGCCGCTCGAACTCGGCAACCCCGACCGCGAGGAAGAGGCCGGGCTCCCGGCGCGGCGCTTCAGTCAGCGCGGTCTGGGCACGCTGCTGCGCACCGACCCGGTGTACCTCGCGGCCGTCAAGACGCGCCTCGTGGACCCCGTGCTCTGGAAGCCGGGCACCACCGACAACCCCGGCGACTACCGCCAGTCCGGATGCACGGCGTGCCACATCGTCTACGCCAACGACCGCGACCCCGAGCACTCCGGACAGTACGCACAGTTCGGCAACACGGGCCGCTACCACGGCGGCGACAAGTCGATCCCCAAGGACGAGAGCGGCCACCCGATCTCGCACCAGTTGACGCGCTCCATCCCCTCCAGCCAGTGCATGGTGTGCCACGTCCACCCCGGCACGAACATGGAGATGACCTACTACGGAGACATCTGGTACGACAACGAGAGCGACGGTGACAAGCTGTACCCGGACGTCGTCCCGGAGCTCTCTTACGAGGAGATCCACGAGATCCAGCAGCGCAACCCGGAGGGCGCGGCGCTGCGCGGCAAGTGGGGCGATCCCGACTTCCTGCGCGAGATCAGCACGCTGAACCCGCAGTTCGAGCACGTGCAGTTCGAGGACTACCACGGCCACGGCTGGCTCTACCGCAAGGTGTTCAAGAAGGACCGCAAGGGCAACATGCTCGACCGGGACGGCAACGTCATCGATGCGCAGGACCCCGAGAAGTGGCAGAAGGCCGTGCACCTCAAGGACATCCACCTCGAGCGGGGCATGCACTGTGTCGATTGCCACTTCACGCAGGACGTGCACGGCAACGGCAAGCTCTACCAGGAGCCGCGCGCCGCCACCGAGATCATGTGCATCGACTGCCACGGCTCGACGCAGGAGCGCGCGACGCTCATCACGTCGGGCCCCGCGGGCGGCAACGATCTCGCGCTGTCCCGCACGCCGTTCGGCAAGCGCTTCTTCTGGCGCAAGGGCCGCCTCTACCAGCGCAGCCAGCTCGATGACGACGTGCTGTGGGTCGTCAATCAGGTGATCGACTCGATCGATCCGGAGATGGAGGGGCTGTCGTACGAGCTGCCGGGCCGCGACGCGCGGCCGATCTACAACCCGAAGGCGCGCTACGCGAAGACCATCCAGAAGGACGCGCGCACCTGGGGCGACGCGTCCGACACGAGCAGGTTCGCGCACCAGGACGAGCGCATGACGTGCCAGTCCTGCCACACCGCGTGGACGACGGCGTGCTTCGGCTGCCACCTGCCGATGACCGCCAACCAGAAGAAGCCCATCCGCCAGTACGAGGGCGGCGAGTCGCGCAACTGGACGCAGTACAACTATCAGGTGCTGCGCGACGCGGCGTACATGCTGGGCATCGACGGCAGCGTCACCGGCAACAAGATCAGCCCCGTGCGCTCGGCGTGCGCGATCATCGTCAGCTCGCAGAACCAGAACCGCGAGTGGATCTACTCACAACAGCAGACGATCAGCGCCGAGGGCTACAGCGGCCAGGCGTTCTCCACGTACGTGCCGCACACGGTACGCACGAAGGAGACCAAGGGCTGCGAGGACTGCCACGTCTCGGACCGCAACGACAACAACGCGTGGATGGCGCAGGTGCTGCTCCAGGGCACCAACTACACCAACTTCATGGGGCGCTTCTGCTGGGTCGGCGCGGGCGAGGGCGGCCTCTACGGCATCGTCGTCACCGAGCGCGACGAGCCACAGGCGGTACTCGGCAGCACCCTGCACCGCGACGCGTACCCCGAGCGCTTCCGCCGGTTCGTCGAGCAGGACCAGCGCATCCTGAAAGAGGCCTACCACCACGGCGGCACCGACACGCGCTCGATCCAGCACCGCGGCGAGTACCTCTACGCGGCCGAGGGCACCGGCGGCGTCTACCTCTACGACATCGCGAACATCGACCACAAGGGCTTCAGCGAGCGCATCACGACATCCGTCAACTCGCCGCTCGGGCAGCGCTTCTTCGCCAAGGGCAGCAATGCCCTGAGCATCGCCAGCCCGACGACGCTCGGCGTCGATCCGACACGCCCACGCCGCCCCGAGAACGAGGAGCAGCCCATCCATCCGCTGTTCGCCTACGTCTACGTGGCGGACGCCAACAATGGCCTCGAGATGGTGTTCGGCGCGACGTTGCTGGACGGCAATCCCGCGAACAACTTCCTCGACACGATCCACGTCTTCAACCCGGACGGCCTGCTGGACGGCGCGAGCTACGTCACGACGGCCGGCAACCAGCTCTGGATGGTGAGCGACGCGGGCCTCGTGCTCATGGACCTCGCCGACATCGAGCTCGGCGACCCGGTGCCGCGCGTCGTCAAGGTGTGGCCTGAGCTGAAGGGCGTGACCTGCGTCCAGGTGCAGTTCCGCTTCGCGTTCGTGACCGACGGCGAGGGCCTCGAGGTCATCGACATCACGAACCTCGACGACGCCGCGCTCATCCCCGGCGCCGCGCTCGACATCGGCCCGTCGAGCGACGTCTATCTGGCGCGCACCTACGCCTACGTGTCGGCGGGCGACAAGGGCCTCGCGATCATCGACATCGAGCAGCCCCACGCACCCGTGCTCTACCAGATGTTCACCGCCGGCGGGCAGCTCGACGACGTGCGCATGTGCCGCGTCGCGATGACCAACGCGTCGCTCTTCGCATACGTCGCGGGCGGCAGGCGCGGCCTGCAGGTCGTGCAGCTCACGGCGCCCGAACGGGTTCCCGAGTACTCCGGCTTCAGCCCGGCGCCCAAGCCCGAACTGATCGCTACGTACCCGACACCCACACCGGCCAAGGCCATCACCAAGCCCCTCGACCGCGACCGCGCGGTGGACGAGGGCGGCAACCAGTTGAGCGTCTTCGGCCGCATCGGCGCGCGCCCCTTCAACCTCGCGGAGCAGCGCCGCATGTACATCAAGGACGGCAAGCTCTACACCGTCTCGAACAGGGCCAAGAGCAAGCCGATCGCGAACACGCGGGTGAAGTCCGGCAGGTAGCGGGCGCGCGCACTCGCCCGATCTGCGGGCCCGGCCCGGCTGGGCCGCGCGGGGCCTGCTCGATTCGGGCCCCGAACGTGACCCACGTCGCGTGCGCACGCCGTAACCCGTTCGACGGCGCGGAGATCGGCCCCCGCGCACCGTCGCCGCGAGCGAACGAGTCGTAGAATTCGCGCGCCGGGCGAAGCGCGCCCGCACTGTCCGACCGGGCGGACCCGGCGAGGTGTGTTGAGTGCTGCGGTTCGTACCCAGAAGCCTGCCCTGGAGTAGTCGTCGTGCACGCGACGTCGCCGCTGCGGATTCGTGGCGCATGAACGAGCTCGACGTGTTCCTGCTCGCCAACGCCCTGCTGTTCCTGCTGATGTGCGCCCTCACGTACCACGACCGCTGGGTCGCGTACGTCGGTGAGGGCCGCTCGACGGAGTTCGTGATCTACGCCGTCCTCATCCTCATGGGCTTCGGCGTGCTGCGGGCGCTCCTGCCCCGCTGGCCGGTCCCGGCCGGCCTCCTGGTACTCGTGGAAGCGGGCATCCTCATGCACTTCGCCGGGGGCTTCGTGCACATCGGCGGCGCGCGGCTCTACGACCACCACTTCCTGGGCCTGCGCTACGACAAGTACGTGCACACCGCCAACGCCTTCATCGGCGCGGTGTCCATCCTGCACCTGTGCCGCGTGACGGGGCTCCCGCTGAAGGGCTTCACGCGGTGCCTGGCGTTCTTCGCCGTGCTCGGGCTCGGCGCAGCCATCGAGGTCGTCGAGTTCGTGGTCACGCGCACCGTGCCGCGCAACGGCATCGGCGGCTACGAGGACACGGCGCTCGACCTCGTCAGCAACATCGTCGGAGGACTGCTGTTCCTGTGTGTCGGGGCGTGGGCGCTGCGGCGTCTGGACCCCGGCGCACGGCGTGGCGCCGAGGTGCTTCGATGATCCGCAAGACACTGCGGCGGCGCACCGTGATCACGGCGGCACTCTTGGCGACGGGCTGCCTCGCAGCAGCGCTGTTCGTCGTGGGCAGCATCTGGAGCGAGGATCACTTCCCGAGCGACGGGCCGGACGCCTCGTCGCTGACGCGCGCGCGCGGCGTCCTCACGCGGCCCGTGGTCTCCGCGATCGCCGGTCACGTACGACGTCGTGTGCGCTCCGTGTTCGCCAGACGCCAAGAGATGACCGGGCTGTCGCTCGAGGAGACCATCGCCCGCCTGCGGGACGAGGGTCTCACGGACGAACAGCGCGGGCTGTATGCGCTGCGCCTGGCACGCGTGGGCTCTCCGCAGGCCGTCGCGGCGCTGCGCGAACTCCTTTCCGGCGCACCGGCCGAACATCGCGCGTTCCTCGCGCAACTCCTCGGCAGCACCGGCGACCCGTCCGTCGCGCCGTGGCTGCGTCCACTGCTGTGCGACACGGACGAGACGGTCGTGGTCGCGGCACTGCGCGGCCTCTGCGCACTGCGCGGCTACGATGCGACCGACGACATCGCCCCGCTGCTGCGCGCGACGGACGTGACGTCGCGCGTGCGCGCGGAAGCGGCCATCGCGCTCGGCCAGGTGGGCAGTGAGGCGGCGCGCAGGGTCCTGACGGCGACGCTTGCGGAGACGCGGGGCTGCGAGCTGGCGCAGCACGTCCTCGACGGTCTCGGACACTTCCGCTTCCGAGAGGTCGAGGCGACATTCGAGGACGTCGTGGCGGACCCCGCGACGTCGGCGGACGAGCGAATCGTCGCCGTGGAGGCGCTCTTCCACTCGACGCCGGACGCGGTCCCGTTCCTGCTGGACGTGGCGCGCACGCACGCGGACGCGGCGACGCGCGCGTCGGCGGCGTGGGCCATCGGCGCCTTCGAGGGCGACGTCGGCGTCGGACCGGAACTGGTCGCAGCGGCCGTGCAGGAGCCCGACGCGGACGTGCGGCGGCGCCTCTACGAGTCGCTCGTTCCGCAGCGACGCATCCCCGCGGGCGAGCTGCTGCCGCTCGTCGCCGCCGAGACCGATGTCGCAGCGCGCGTGGCGGGCGCCAACGCCGTCGGCGAGGCGGTCGGGCGCGACGCGCCGAACGCAGCGGTGGCGGTGTTCGACGAGGACCTCGTCCCCGACCTCACGCACATCGCCATGAACCCCAACAGTCTCAACGTCAGGATGCGCGCGGTGTTTGCCCTACGCCGCGCGCGCACCGCAGCCGCACGCGCGGCGCTGTCCACGATCGCGGGCAGCGACTGCGAACAGGTCGCTGCGGCGGCACGCAACGGACTTCCGGACCAGGGCAGCGATTGAAGGAGCAGACCTCGATGGAACGCACTCGCACACGACTTCGTTTGACGCTGATCACCGCTCTCGCCGTGGCCTTGATCACGACGCTGGGCTTTGCCGGCGGCGACACGGTCAAGTGGAAGGTCCGCGTCCAGCCGTCCGGGGGCGGCACCGTCGAATGGGAGACCTCCTCCCCGCAGCGCGACGGCGTGGTCACGGGCAGCAAGGTCGTGAGCTTC
This sequence comes from Planctomycetota bacterium, assembly GCA_024277065.1. Taxonomy (GTDB): domain Bacteria; phylum Planctomycetota; class JAJSAM01; order JAJSAM01; family JAJVHW01; genus JAJRPF01. The sequence continues at coordinate 766 of JAJRVY010000303.1, read as the reverse complement.
GATCGCGGCGCCGACCTCGACGTCTGGTTCGTGGCGAAACCGGGCTACGAACTCGTCTCGGTGGACAAGGGCGGGCAGGAGATGGTGTACTTCCTCGACATCTTCGATCACTTCACGTTCGGGCCCGTCGAGGGCTCCCACGACCTGACCGCCACCTTCAAGCCGGTGATGCCGTCGGGAGTGTTCGAACTCGTGGCGCCGACCGGCGACATGGACGTTCCCCGCATGTGCGATCTGACGGGCAGCTACACGGGCACCTCTCCGACGAAGCACGCCCGCCGCTATGCGTTCGACGCTGCGATGGACGAGACTGGGAAGGTCACGGTAATGGGCAACGTCGCGGGCATCGAGCCCAAGGGAGGCGGCGAGATCGCGGGCGCCATCGGCAAGGTCAAGACCGTCGGCGGCACACCGACGCTCGACGCCAAGGGCAAGTTCGCGGGCACGCGTGACGGCATCGCCGCGAGCGGCTCGGCGTCCGTCGCCGGGCCGGCCGAGCTCCAGGGCCCCGCGCGCAACACCGCCGAGGGTTCGCTCACCTACAAGGCGAAGGCCGGCGGCGTCCCCTTCCGCGACAAGAACGTGCCCGTCCGGACGACGGTGACCCCGGCCACCGCGGCGAACGTACGGACCGCCTGGAGCATCCGCCTGACCATGGTCGAACACGCCTCGAAGAAGGGGCGCAAGCCCTACCTGACGGCGGCGGTGACCCTGCGACTGCCGAACGGGGACAGGCTGGAGTTCGCCGAGAAGAAGGTCAGGTACT
>JAJRVY010000022.1 GCA_024277065.1 Planctomycetota bacterium | reverse complement strand
GTTGGCGCAGATCACGAAGGTGATCGACGCGAAGTTCCGCCGGCTCGAGGCCGACATCGCCGGCGCCGGTCCGCGTGTCACGATCCCCGAGTTGCGCGAGGTTCTGGACGACGACGTCGTCTCGCCGTTCGAGGAGATCCGCGCGGATCGCGACATGACGGATCGCCCCGTGCTCATCAGCTACGAACGCGTCAAGGAGTTCATGGAGCAGATGCGGCAGGCCCTCGATGCGTACGACTACGCGTCGGCGGTCCAGCAGCACGACACGTACCTGAACTTCGTCGTGGCCCTCGAGGTCACCGAGGACGCGCAGCCGCTCGTGGCGGAGATGGAGGCCATGCGACGCGAGGCCGTGATCTCGCTCGAGTTCGAGCAATTGGGCTTGGTCTATAGCGGATCGATCCTGCAACCGAATGGATCGGTGGTGATCGTGAACGGCAAGGCCCTTCGAGAGGGTGGCTACGTCGATGCCGACGGACGCTGCCGCATCGTCGAGATCACCAAGGACTACGTCCGCTACGACTTCGACGGTTTCGAGATCCAGGACCCCCTGGCCAAGAAATGAGACGAGATGGCGGGGCGTCGCGTGGGCGGCGCTCCGGGCCACAGAGACCCCACCTCGGGAGGAGATAGAGATGAAGCGCACAGCACGATACACGGCCACGGCCGTGCTCGGAGCGGCGGCGTTCGGACTGCTTGCGGCGACCCCGGTCGCGTTCGCGCAGGACTCCGTTGCCGACGCTGCCCAGCGCGGGAAGGGCCCGGGCGAGGTGTCCCTGGACATCGTCGAGCGTCCTTTGAAGGTCGTCATCGAGTACATCCAGGACCGCACGGAGACGAACCTGATCCTGACCAAGGAGGCCGAGAACGTCCTCGTCACGGTCAAGCTGAAGAAACTGCCCTGGCGCGAAGCGCTGGACGTGGTCGCAGAGCGCGCCGGTTGTCAGATCGACGAGCGCAGCGCGAACCTGATCCGCATCGAGAAGCCGCCCCAGGTGAGCTTCGAGTTCGAGAACGCGGATGTGCGCATCGTCATCAAGGCGATCTCGGACATCGCCGGCGCGAACATCGTCATCGGCCGCGAGGTCGAGGGCACCGTCTCGCTCTCGCTCCATGACATTCCGTGGCGCGTGGCGCTCGACACCATCGTCAAGACGCTCGGCTACACGATCGTCCAGGAACAGCGCGGCATCCTGCGCATCGTCTCGCCCGCGAGCATCAAGACGCAGCTCGAGACGCGCGTGTTCCGCCTCAAGTACGTCCGTCCGCAGTCCCCGTATCGCGCCAAGATCGATACGCAGATCAGCGAGTCGAAGGTCAAGGCGATCGGTGACTCGATGACGGAGATCGAGAAGGAATTCAACCTGCTCAAGGCGTTCCAGAACACACTGGGCGCCGAGGGCAGCGTCACCTACATCAAGGAGACCAATTCCCTGATTACGACCGGCACCGCACCGGCGCTGGCCGCCCTCGAGAAGCTCATCGCCCGCGTGGACGTCGAGCCCGCGCAGGTGTTCGTGGACGTGAAGTTCATCCAGACGTCGAACGACGACTTCCTCGACCTCGGCGTCAACCCCGGTGAGAACGGCCTGTCGGCGTCCATGACGCTCGGCAAGATGCTCCACCGCCTGCCGTTCAGCATCGGCGACGGCGGCTTCGAGGACAACCTGACGCCGGGCCGCGCGCCCGACGGTTCCCGCGGGCTGCCGCTGCCGATCACGGAGGGCGACCCTCTGTTCAATCAGCTCTTCAGCTTCGGTACCCTCGACTTCTCATCGACGCAGTTCGCGCTGAACCTCATCAAGCGGGACAGCAAGAGCCGTCTCGTCCAGGCGCCCAAGCTCATCGCTCTCGACAACCAGGAAGCGACCATCTTCGTCGGCGAGACGATCCGTTTCGCGGAGACGATCGCGACGTCCAACCAGTCCGGCGGCCTCGAGTTCTCGATCGCCGAGGCCGACAACAGCCCCGTGCAGGTCGGCTTCCAGCTCCTCATGATCCCACACGTCATCCCCGACAAGGATCAGATCATGATGACCGTCATCCCGCAGCAGCGGGCGCTCACGGGCAAGAGTTCGGAGCAGCCGGGCTTCGACGTCTTCCGCACGGGCGCCGGTGGCGATACCGGTGAGCAGACGATCGCGCTGCCTCGCGAGGGCAACGCCACGATCGTCACGAACGTGAAGCTGGACAGCGGCCAGACCGCGGTCATCGGCGGCCTGCTCTCCGACCAGGAGACGCACGAGGTCAGCAAGGTGCCGTTCCTGGGTGACATTCCCGTCATCGGCTGGCTCTTCCGCGGTGAGCGGACCTCGAGCACGAAGACCAACCTCATCGTCTTCATCACGCCCAAGATCGTCCGCGACTCGGCGCAGATGAAGGAACTCGTGGTCAATGAGGTGCGCAACCGCAAGGACCGCATCGAGTCCGAGCTGCTCGAGATCTACAGCCAGGGTGAGATGGACGGCGGCGACATCGACGTCGTCCCGGCCACCCCGGGACTGTCGGGCCCCAAGTAGACCGAGAACCAGACGGGTTCCGCCGCGGCCCGCAAGGGCCGCGGCGGAGCGCCGCACGGACCGCATCGTGGGAGGGGGCGCCTGTCTGGCGCCCCCTCCCTTCGTGTCCCTCGCCCTCCGCCGCGGCGCACGCGCCTCCGCGCGCAGCGATCGGCGCGACCGAGATCGGTCTCACGGGCACTCCGTACTTCGGACGAGCAGAGCGCGGGCTACCATCTCGCTCCCCGTCCCCGACCCCCCGCAGGCGATTCACATGTCCCGTACCCTCTTGATCAACGCCGCGGAGTCGGAAGAGCGTCGGGCCGCCCTCCGCGAGGACGGCCGACTCTCCCTGCTCTGGATCGAACGAACAGACGAGCGCACGCTGGTGGGCAACGTCTACAAGGGCCGCGTCGTACGCGTGGAGCCCGCCATCGGCGCAGCGTTCGTGGACATCGGCCTCGACCGCGCCGGGTTCCTGCACGTCGATGACGTCGCGCCGTATGCGCCCGGTGGCGGTGGCGACGACGCCTCGCTCGACACGCAGCGCCGGTCCTCGATCGAGGATCTCGTCGCCAACGGTGACGAACGGGTCGTTCAGGTGGCGCGCGACCCGATCGCGCACAAGGGCGCTACGCTGACCGCGCGCCTCTCTTTTCCGGGCCGCACGGTCGTGCTCCTGCCCGGCCTCGCTCGCGCCGCGGTCAGCCGCAAGATCGAGGACGAGGAGGAGCGCGAGCGCCTGCGCACGCTGCTCGAGGGGGCGCCCCTGCCGCCCGCCTGCGGCGCCGTCGCGCGTACCGCGGCGCGGCGTGCCTGCGACGAGGAGATCCTCGGTGAGGTCGAGGAACTCGTCGCACGTGTCGAGGCCATGAACAGCCGGGTCGAGGACAGCGCCGCGCCCGTCTTGGTGCACGAGGAGACCGGGTTCGCCGCACGGGCCGTTCGCGAACTCCTCGTTCGCGCGCCGGAGGGCGCGAACGGGCCGACCGTCGTCGTCGCTGACACGCCGGCTGCGGTCGCCGAGGCGCGCTCGGCGCTCGCCTTCTCGGAGGCGCCGCTGGAGGTGCGCGCGCACGCGAGCGAGTCGCCGCTCTTCCACTCGTTCGGCATCGAGGCCGAGGTGCGTGGGCTGGCATCACCGCGCGTCGTGCTGCCGGGCGGTGCATCGCTCGTGATCCAGGAGACCGAAGCCCTCTGGGCGATCGACGTCAACTCCGGCCGCCGCCGCCGCGCGGCCAATCTCGAGGAGACTGCGCTCGAGACGGACCTGCTGGCCGCCGAGGAGGTGGCGCGACAGATCCGTCTGCGAGACCTCGCCGGGCTGATCGTGGTCGATTTCATCGATTGCCGCGAGCCGGGCAACCGCGAACGCGTCGCAGAGGCGTTCCGTTGCGAACTGGCGAAGGATCCGGCCCGCATGCGCATCGCCGCGATGTCGGAGTTCATGGTGGCCGAGATCACGCGTCGGCGCAGTCGCACCGGCGCGGGCCGCGCAGGCTCGCTGCGGTGTCCGTGCTGCGGCGGCACCGGTCGCGTGCGGACGGCGGCCGCTGCCGCGCTCGCGGCGCTGCGCGACGTACGCCGGATCGTGGCCGAGACGCGAGCGGCGCGCGTGGAGGTGAGCTGCGCGCCCGCGGTGGCCGACGCTCTCGAGCAGCGCGAGGCCGAACTCGACGCCATCGAGGAGCGGCACGGCGTGGCGATCGACGTCGTGGAGGACGCGCGCCTCGGCCAGGACGGCTTCGAGGTCGCCGCGCAGCGCGCGTGAGCCGCCGCCGGCGGCGCCGGGTCCCGGACGACGCGCCGATCAGAAAATGGCGGCCTGCTCTCGCGCCCGCGGGTATCGTCGCGGGTTTGCATCGGAGAGTGGCCCGCGAAGGCGGTAGGAGACCCTCATCATGTACGCGATCATCCGTGACGGCAGCCACCAGCACCGCGTGGAAGAGGGACAGACCGTGCGCCTGGCCTACAAGGCCGATCTCGAGCCCGGCTCGACTCTCGAACTCGGCGAGGTCCTGGCCATGGGCGAGGGGGCCGAGCTACGTGTCGGGGCGCCGACGATCGAAGGCGCGTGCGTCACGGCGCGCGTCAAGCGTCACGGCAAGGACAAGAAGATCGTCGTGTACCGCTACCGGCGCCGGAAGAACTACCACAAGAAGCAGGGCCACCGTCAGCGCTTCACCGAGGCGGTTGTCGAGACGATCAGCGGCTAGCCGCGGCACCCAGGAGATACCGAGATGGCACACAAGAAGGGCCAGGGCTCGACCAAGAACGGCCGCGACAGCAACGCGCAGTTCCGTGGGATCAAGGTCTACGGCGGTCAGACCGTGACGGCCGGCTCGATCATCGTCCGGCAGCTCGGTTCGCGCTTCAAGGCGGGCCGCAACACGCGTCTCGGCCGCGACTACACCCTGTTCGCGACGGCCGGCGGCGTCGTCAGCTTCGGCACCGGCCGGGCCGTCCACGTCGATCCCGTCGCTGCGGAGTAGAGCCTGCCGCGCGACACAACGGGCGCGCCCTATGACGCCGTCGTCCTGACCGTTGCAGGCGGGCGCGGAGGCGGCGGCTGTGTTGCGTTCCACCGCGAGAAGTACGTCCAGAAGGGCGGTCCGAGCGGTGGCGACGGCGGCAAGGGCGGCGACGTCGTCCTGGTGGCGTCGCAGAGCGTGCACGGGTTCTTCGCGCTGCGCGGCCGCAAGGCCCTGCATGCGCGGAAGGGCGCACAGGGCGGCAACAATCGTCGCCACGGCAAGAACGGTGACGATCTCGTGATCGAGGTTCCCGTCGGCACCGAGGTGCGCGACGCGCAGACCGACATTCTCCTCAAGGATCTCGTCGAGGACGCCCAGCAGGTCTGCATCGTGCGCGGCGGTACGGGCGGGCGCGGCAATGCGCGCTTCGCGCGCTCGACGCAGCAGACACCCCGCTTCGCGGAGGACGGCCGGGTCGGGGAGGAGCGCCGCATCGTGCTCAGCCTCAAGCTGATCGCCGACGTCGGGCTCGTCGGTCTCCCCAACGCCGGCAAGTCCACTCTGCTGGCGCGGCTCTCGCGCAGCCGCACGCGCGCCGCGGCGCACCGCTTCACGACGCTGTCGCCGCACCTCGGCGTCGTGGAACTGTCGCCGGCGCATCGCATCACGTTCGCCGACCTTCCCGGACTGATCGAGGGCGCCCACGAGGGGCGCGGACTCGGTGACCGCTTCCTCAAGCACGTGGAGCGCACCCGCGTCCTCGTGCACGTCGTCGCACACGATCCGACGGGCGGATCACCGGCGCCGGAGCGTGCCTACGAGACCATTCGCGCCGAACTCGCGCGCTATTCCCCGGACCTCGCTGCGAAACCGGAGATCGTCGCACTCTCGAAGTGCGATCTCCCGGGTTGGGAGGAACCCCTCAACTCGCTGGCCCAGGCTTCCGATGCGGTAGTGACCCCGTTCTCGGCCGTGAGCGGCGAGGGGCTGGACGTTCTCGTGGGACGTGTGGCCGCCGCCCTCGGGACGGAGGGGGACGACGCGGACGATTGGTGACTGCGCGTTCTCCCCGCCGGCGGCCGGTGCGGAGGGGAGGACGGATGAAGCTCGACGACCTCTTCCGACACCTGGTGGAGAGCCGCGGGTCGGATCTGATCATGCGCACGAAGGCACGCCCTTCGATCCGCGTGGACGGCCGCGTCCGCTTCGCGTCGGACATCGAGGTGTCCCCGTCGATGTCGCAGGACCTGTTCGATCGCGTGCTGGACTCCCGCCAGCAGGACGACTTCTTCCGCACCGGCGAGGCCGACTCGGCGTACGAGGTGCCCGGCATCGGCCGCTTCCGTGTGAACGTCTTCCGGCAGCGCGGGCGGCTGGCATTCGTGTTCCGCCACGTGAAGTCCGAGATCCCGCGCGTCGAGCACCTGCGGCTTCCGGCGCAGCAGCTCGTGACACTCTGTCGTCTGCACCGCGGCCTCGTCCTCGTCACCGGTGTCGCGGGTTCGGGCAAGTCCACGACGCTCGCGGCGATGATCAGTTGGATCAACACGAACGACACGCGGCACATCGTGACGCTCGAGGATCCGATCGAGTTCCTGTTCGTGGACGACCGCAGTACCATCAGCCAGCGCGAGGTGGGCGTCGATACGCTCAACTTCTCCGCCGCCCTCAAGCACGTCGTGCGCCAGGCCCCCGATGTCATCATGGTCGGCGAGATGCGCGACCGCGAGACGGTCGAGGCGACGCTGCAGGCCGCGGAGACCGGCCACCTCGTGCTCTCGACCCTACACACGGTGAACGCCGTGCAGACGGTGGAGCGCGTTCTGGCTTTCTTCCCGCCGCACCATCACAACCTGATCCGCATGCAGCTCTCGATGCTCCTCGAGGGCGTCATCAGCCAGCGCCTCGTCAATCGCTCCGGCAAGTACGGCCGCGTCCCCGCGTGCGAGGTTCTGCTCGGCACGCCGACGGTCCGCGAGATGCTCGCCGACGGCCGCACCCGCGAACTCCCCAAGGCCATTCGCGAGGGCGCGGAGTACTTCGGGACGCAGACCTTCAACCAGTCGCTCGCGAACCTCATCCGGCAGAAGGACATCACCCTGGAGGAGGGACTGCAGGCGTCCGACAACCCCGGCGAGTTGAAGCTCGAGATGCGCGGCATCTCCAAGGGGCGCGCCGCGCAGATCCAGTACGACGCGGCTTACTAGCCGAACGGATCGGCGATCGTCACGGCGGTTGCACTCGCAGACTCGCGCAACCGCCGCGCCGATCGCCGCTCCTCCTATTACGTTGGCGCGTTCTCGGGCGCGGACAGCTCGCATCCGAGGGCCCGCCCCTCGCCCGCGCCCCTGCGCGCGCGCATTGGGTCGGCGTCACGGGGTTTGCACTCGACGACTCGCGCAAACCCCGCGCCCCCGACCGGAAGGGACGGCCGCAACTAACAGGCTCGAGCGCAACTAACGGGCTCGAGGCGGCGATCGCCGATCCTCTCGCTGCGTTGGCGCGTGCTCGGGCGCGGACAGATCGCATCCGAGTGCCAGCCGCGCGCCCGCGCCCCTCCGGGGACGACCACGTAGGGTCGCCCCTACGGCGCCTGCCGCGAGATCGCCCCCCCCGCCCGCGCGCGCCCGACCGGATCGCGGATCGTCACGGTTCTTGCACTCGCAGGCTCGCCCTCGCGATTCCCGGCGTAGGGTTGACCCATTGTGGTCAACCCGGACGTCCCTGGCGCGCACGGCTGTCGTCGCGTCTCGCGACGTATTCCGGTTGCCGGCGGATGACGGCGGACGCGGGATCGAGGGAACGCGGAGACGCGAGGGCCCGACCGCCCGCCCGTTCGGGGGGCGGGCTGCGCCCGCCTGGGTACGCCGTTGCCGAAGCGGTGATCGAACCTTCGGGGCCGGGACAATGCCCGGCCCCTACACCGGGATACGCAAGATCGAGGGGGCGCCCCGTCGGCGTGGCGGCGGGGGGGGGGGAGTGGTACAGGGGGGAGCGGTGGGGTTTCGACGCGACGCTCGACGGGTGCGCCCGCCCCGCCCTCGCGACCCCCGCCGTAGGGTCGCCCCTACGGCGCCTGCCGTCAGATCGCCCCCCCCGCCCGCCCGCCCGCCGCCCGCTGCCGAGCGCCGCGCCGAACGGAATCCGGCGCGCCTGGAATTCTCACGGGCCCGCATTCGTCCAATGGAGCGAACCAGGCGATAGGATCTTCCGCCGATGCGCATCTCCCAGATCAAGACCCTCTGCTGGGCCGGCAACGCCCTCGTCCTCGCGGGGGCGGGCTACGTCGGGCTGCACTTCTGGGAGACGCTGCAGGCTCGGGACCAGTTCGCGGAGGTGTCGTGGCCCGAGGAGACGGACGGCCCGGCGCTCCGGACTCGCTGGCCGGGTGAGATCACGGCGTTCCGGGACATCTGGAAGACGCCCGTCAACGGCGTTGTGCCGAAGCCGCCCGAGACCGTCTCCGGTCCCGCGCCGAAGGCCGACCGCAAGCGAGACTTCCTCGCGTCGCACCAGTGCACGACCGTCATGTTCGTTCTCGGCAACCCCGGGGCCTCCGTCGCCTACATCAAGGTGCCCGGCGCCGAGTCCGACATGACGATGCGCACCGGCGAGGACGTCGCGGGATTCACCCTCATCGGTTTCGAGACCAGTCCGGACACCGGTGCGCCTGTCCTCGTGTTCACGCATCCCGAGGTCGAGGGGCTCGTGCGCATGGAGCGCAGCGCGCAACCCCGGCCGCCGCTCTTCGACCCGCCGCCGTTCCAGGTCGTCACGCAGAACGACCTCGTGCAGCCCCGGGTCGTACGCGAGGGCATCCCGCGTCGTGCGTACCAGGATCTGCTCTCCGACCCCAGCGGCTTGACCTGGGTCGTGCCGGAGGAGGAGACGGCCTGGTGGGGCGAGTTCGGCGAGGAGGACGTGTTTTCCAAGCTGGTGGTCAACGCCGTGACGAACGCGGACGGAACACCGCGCGGCATTCGCCTGATGTCGCAGCCCGGGCAGGGCACGCCCGTCGGCACCGGGCGCGGACTGAACCAGGGCGACATCATCATCTCGGTCAACGGCGTTCCCGTTCGCGGCAAGGAGGACATCGTGGCCTACTTGCGCGGCGACGGCCGCAGGCTCACGCGGTACGCCGTCGTCGTCGAGAGCGAGACCGGGCTCGAGCGCACCGTCGTCTACAACGTCGAGCGCCGCCGCCGGCGCACGGCCTCGCGGTAGTTCCGTCGCCGGCGGCGCGATGCCCGGCAACGCTGCGCGCGCGCGGCGCGACCCCCTCGCCGGATAGACTCGGCGCCATGCTCGTCGTTCTCGATCTCGGCAACTCCTCGCTCAAGATGGGCGTCTTCGAGGACTCTCGGCTGCTCGCCACCGAGCGCTTCGAGGGCGGCTGCGCGATCGCGGACGGCGTGATCCTCTCGCCACACGTCGCCCAGGCCGCCGAGGTCGTCGTCGGGTGCTCGGCGCCGGCGCAGCTCGCGGCGCTGTTGCGGTCCCTCGGCCGGCCGGCCCGCGTCCTCGGTCTCGACGTCGTGGCGGCCGTGCCGACGACGTACGAACACCCCGGCGATCTCGGCATCGACCGCGTGGCCGCGGCCTGGGGCGCTCGTGAACTCGTCGGCGGCGGCCCCGCCGTCGTCGCGGACATCGGGACGGCCGTCACCGTGGACGCGCTCGATCGCGACGGGCGCTTCGTCGCCGTGGCGATTGCGCCCGGGCCGCAGGCGGCGGTGGACGGCCTCGCTCGCGCTGCGCCGCATCTCCCACGGGCGGCGTTCGGCGACCCGCCCGGCGCCCCGGCGCGCGGCACGCGGGACTCCCTCGTCAACGGTCTGGCGTTCGGCGTCGCGGGACTCGTCGATCGGCTCGCGCGCGAGGCGCGGCGAGTGCTGCGTGACGACGACGCGCCCTTGGTGTTGACCGGCGGCTCGGCGGCCGTCGTCGCCCGGCTCCTGCCCCGCACGACTCGCATCGGGGCCGACTGCGTCCTGCACGGACTCCGGGCGTTGCACGCCGCCGTGCCTGCGGGCGCGTCGGCAGCGACCGGAGGCGTGCGCGGTCGGGAGACCGCGCGATGACCGTCGGGCTCGACTCTCTCCTCGATCTCACCGCGCAGGAGATCCGTGGACTGGCCTGGAGCGTCGGCGCCGGCGTGCCGCCCGACCGGCCGCTCGAGGGGCGCATCGTGGGCGTTCTGCCGTTCGCCACGACGTCGCTGCCCCCGGCCGCCTGGATCGGCGTTGCGCAGCGGCTCGGCGCGGGCGTCGTGCGCGGCGAGGACCTCGGGCTCGCGACGTTCGCCGCCGACCCGTTCGAGGCGTGTCGCGCGGCAGCCCCGTGGGTCGATGTCATCGTGGCCAGTCACCCGGCACGCGGGTTCGCACGCGCCGCGGGGGCCGACTGCGGCGTCCCCGTCGTCAACGCGGGTGGCGCCGACGGGGGCGACCCGGCAGCGGGGCTGTCACTCGTCGCCGAGGCCATTCGCGTCCACGGGGGCGATCCGGCCGTCGGCGCGCGTGGCCTCCACGTCGCCGTGTGCGGCGACTTGCGCGGGAGCGGTCCGGCCGCCGCGCTCCTGGCCGGTCTCGCGGCGCTCGAGGCGACGGTCCTGCTCGTCCCCGCTCGCGGTCGCGACCTGCCCGGCGACGCGTTGCAGCGCCTCGCGCGGCGCATGGGACGGCGTCCGCTGCGGTTCGAGGCGCGCACCATGCGCTCGCTCCTGGACATGGTCGATACGGTTCTGTTGGCGCCGGACGCGGCGCCGCAGTTGCCGCTGTTCCGCGAGATCGGCGTCCCCCCGGGCGAGGCGGAGCGGCGCGCGCGGCGCGAGGTCGAGGACACCGACGTGTTGTTCGTCGCCACCGGCGAGGGCGTCCCGGACCGGCTCGTGGCGGCGCCGTTCCGGGGTCGCGGACGGACCGTCCCGGAGGGGCGTGAGCACAGCGTCGAGTCCGCCACGCTCGCCGCGCTCCTGCGCTACGCAATTTCGGAGGGCGCACGCGTGCGCGGAGGCAACGAGCGCGTGCCGGGTGGCGAGAGCACCTTGTCCGCCGCTCTTCGGGAGCCCGAGCGCGGCGCTCTGCTGCGCTACCGCAGCGCCCTCGGCCTGCGCTGCCGGGCGGGGGATTGCATCGCTGCCCGGGAGCCGGCGCGAGCCGCCCCGGACTTCCTGCTGCTCGCACGCGACCCGCCGCTTCTCGAGTGCCGCTACTGTGGCACGCGCACCGCGGCGCCGCTGCTCGCGAGCAGCGCCGCGGGCCGCTACCACGGCGCGGCGTCGGCCGACGCCGCGAAGGTGCTCGACCAGAATCTCGTGCTGTTCAGGAGTGACGCCGAGGCGCAGGCCGCCGGTTTCGAACGCAGCCTGCGAGCGACCGTGACGGGCACGGAGAGGGACCCGGGCGAGGCATCCGTGCGATAGCGCACGGCATGTCGGCGAGTGACACCGCTCGCATCGCCGCTCCGTGCCCGGGGAGATCTCCTCGCAGGCTCGTCCGGAGGCGGCACGACGGTTGCGGAAGGTCAACGTACCCACGAGTCTCCGAACGGACTCGAGGGGACGGAGAAACCTGTAGACGGCTCTACGGGGCAGCCGTAACATCGCCGCCGAGTCGGTCTGCGTGCGGGCACACGCAGGCTCGATGGTGTGTGCCGCCATGCGGTGCGGATCGTCGTATGCGGCTCGGGTGTCGGCCGGTCACGCCGGACGACGATGGAAGGATGCCCTGACAGTCTGGAGCTGTTGCGAGCGCGCCACGACGTGGGGCCTCGCGCAGCCGTCTGAAGGTAGGATCGGCATCCGTTGGCAGCGTTCGGGAACCGCCTCATGAGGAGTTTGCCCATGCGTTCGAACTCGTTGCGCTTCGTCGCCGGACTGCGCTTGGTCGCAGGACTGGCCGTCACGGCGGTCGTGTTCGGCGCCTTTGCCCATCAGGCGGAGGCGAAGCGCGGTAGGCGCTACGATCCGAAGCTCGCGCGGCGGCCGCTCGTCATGACGTCGTTCGTGCAGAACGGTCGTACCGACGTACGGCGCAACGAGAAGCTGACGTTCAAGTTCTCGACGTACGTGCGCCGGGGAAGCGTCAGCCATCGCTCGCTGCGGATCGCCGCATCGGGGCCCACCGGTTTTCGCGACGCGACGGGCGCGCTCCGTGCGCGCGGCGTCAAGGTCACGTTCGATCCGACGCGGTCGCAGCGCAACTTCGACGACTCGAAGAAGAAGAACTCCCTCGTCACCGAGAAGGACAACCCGACCGGGTTCGGGGCCTTCACCGACCACAAGGTCGTGATCCCCGCCCCTCCGGAACTCGAGGTGCTGAAGGATCTGCGTCGCCGGCGCATCCTGCAGACGTTCTCCGGGTCCTTCCGCACGAACGCCGACTACGACGATCCGGTTCCCGGCCAACCGTCTTTCGTGGGCGATGCCGGGACCGGGCAACTCGGGTTCGTCCCGCGTCAGGGCGGCGCAACGGGGCTCGTCGATGAGGATGCCCAGATCGTCCTCGAGTTCAGTGAGCCCATCGACATCGCGACGCTCGACCCGTCGTCGAGCGTCATCGTCAAGCGCATCACGATCGGCGAGCGCGTCCCGGGTTTCATCAAGCTCGATCCGAACGAGCCGACCGGGCGTCGTTTCCTGTTCGTTCCGTCGCTCGGTTTCGGTTCCGACGAGGCGAACGTCGCCGGCTGGGACATCGAGGTCACACTCTCGACCGAGATCACGGACCTTGCCGGCAACCCACTGAAGCGCCCAAAGGTCTTCCCGATCTTCAGGACGAAGTACGTGCCCGGCAAGCCGTCGTCGTCGATCCTGGGCGAGTCCTTCGAGGATCAGGTCCAGATGGACGCGATCTCCGTCCTCGAGGGCGGTGAGTGGAACACCACCGAGGCAGGCTTCCTGATCGGCGGTGTGCCGACGACCTATCCGAACGTCGATGTCCAGTACACGCAGGCCAGCACCGGTGTGACCGCGCTGGTGCGTACGCGCGTCGTCGAGCCCCTCGTCGCCGAGTCGGTACCGTCCACGGGCGGCGGCGGCTGTACCGCTGTCCCCAAGGGATCGCGAACGCAGATGCTCTACATCCCCGCGGACGTCGGCATCGCCGCGGCGGTGACGGCCGTCGGCTGGGGGCCGTCGTCGAACGCGCTCTTCGCGGCGACCCACCCCGAGGTCGAGGTCCGTATGGGACACACGTCCGTGCAGGCGCTCGGTAGCGATTGGGACGCGAATGTCAACCTCGGCACGCCACAACTCCTCTACGAAGGTGAGTACTCGATCCCGCAGGCGCTCAACATCAACCCTCCGGGCCTGGCCGGAGGGTTCTGGGACTGGCCGGTGTTCGCATCGCCGTTCGAGTTCAACGGCATCAACAACGTCGTGTTCGACGCCAAGGTCGCCGGCGGCAACAACTGCCAGATCCTGCGCATCGCGTTCATCCCGGCGGGAGTCTCCTTCCCGATCCGTCGCGCCGTGTCGCGCGACAAGGATCAGCCCTCCGCGTCGTTCGCGACGGATGCAGTCGTCTACGACATCCGCTTCAAGAAGCGTCGGCGCACGACCCGCGCGACGTCGCTGTTCTACGAACTGGCCTCCGACTTCCCCATCCTCGCGGCGCCGATCGTGTCGCCGTCCACCCAGGTGGGCGGCGTCCAGGTCGTGTTCGAACTCGAGGGAGCCCCGGGCAAGCCGGATCCGTTCAACCCCGGCGGGTTCGTTGCGGACCCCAGCCGGGGAACGGGTTGGGTGACCGACCCGTCGCTGGCCGACGGCTTCCGTTTCGTGCGCTTCCGGATCACGATGGTGGCCAATCTGACCACCAACCAGACGGCGCGGATCTCGAGCGTGCAGGTGCCCTACCAATTCTGATTTGATGTGCTGTGCGCCGTAGCGCCTCGAGGCGCGTCCCGGCGCACGGCCTGATGGCAACGCCCGCGAGGGCCGCGCCGACCATGGCCCGCGAGGGCAGGACAGAGAAGACAGAGCGATCGCGGACGGCGTCACGAACGGCGTCGTCCGAGATGGAGCCGGCCGGGTGCGACGCAGCGACGTCGAGCTCGTGCGGGCCGGTGCAGCCGCCGGCCCGCGAGTCCCGGGCGGTCTCCACACCACTGGAGGTCCCATGAAGAAGTCCGAGAAGCGGAGCATCGAGCGCTTGGGCAGTGCGTTGCTGTACGGCGATGCGCTGACTGCCGGAGTGGCGCTCGGAGCGTTCTCCCTCGTGCGGCCGGCGACGAGTGTCGAGGCCGGTGAGAAGAACTTCGTGCGCGGCGTGTCTCACGATGCCGTCGCCGGG
>JAJRVY010000021.1 GCA_024277065.1 Planctomycetota bacterium | reverse complement strand
GCACATCAGTCTCTCCACGTGGCTGCGTGACTACCTCTACATCCCGCTCGGCGGCAGCCGCGGCGGAACGCTCCTGACGTACCGCAATCTGATGATCACGATGGTCCTCGGCGGCCTGTGGCACGGGGCCTCGTGGCTCTTTGTGCTGTGGGGCCTCTACCACGGCCTGCTGCTGTCGTTGCACCGCGCGTTCGCCGGCCGCGTACACGACGGACGTGCCGCGTCGCGGGTCCCCGTGCTCGTCCGGTGGTGCGGAATGTTCCACCTGACGTGCTTCGGGTGGCTGCTCTTCCGCGGCGCGTCCGTGACGCAGGTCGGGGCGTTCATGTCGCAGATCGCCACGCTGGCGCCGGGCGCGGGAGACGTGGCGGCGCTGGTCGTCAACGTGGCGCTGTTCGTGTCGCTGCTCCTGGCCGTCGAACTCTACGCGCGCAACCGCGACGACATCCGCGAGGCGCCCCTCTTCACGTGGGGCGCCGGGCCGGCCGTCGTCACGCTCATGTGGGCGGCGTTCGTCCTGTTGCGAGCGCCCGAGGGCGGTCAGTTCATCTACTTCCAATTCTGATCCATGAGCACTTCGACCTCCGATCGACCCCGCGGCCCCCGCTGGCTGAACCCGCTCGCATGGGTGCTCGTGCCCGTTGCGGTCGTTGCCGCCCTCGAGGTCGCGGTCGGTCGCCTGGGCTTCGAGAAGAGCGGCTACACGCGTGTCGAGCGCATCGCGCACCAGGAGAAGATCGACCTGCTGTTCATCGGCACGTCGCGGACGTGGGCCGGCGTTCACCCCGACGTCGTCGCAGCGCAGGCGCAGCGGCTCACCGGGCGCCGAGTGCGCGCCGTGCGGGCGGGCATCGGCAACTCCACCAACGCCCAACACTTGCGCGGGCTGCGCAACGTGCTGCGCGCCGTGCCCGGCGCCTTCGAGGGCACGGACGTCTTCATCGAGGCGCGGGCCGGCGTGCCCGGCGCCGAGCGCGGCCCCGATCTCCGCAACGATCTCGGCCCCGGTGCGCTCGAGGACGTCTTCCGTCTCGAGGACCTGCCGGAGCTGCTGCGCCAGGATCTCGGCGCCGAGGCGAAGGCGTCGGCGCTCGTCGCGTGGGCCGCGCCGCCCTCGCGCATCCTGACCTTCCGTTCGCGCCTGCGCCGCAAGTTCCTGGCGCGGCTCGTGATGCTCGCGCGCAACACGGGACGGCTCGGCGCCGCGGCACCGCAGAAGCGCCCGCGCTTCGCCGCCGGCGGCGGCATCCGCGACGACGCCGCGGGCGTGGCGGCGGTGCGCGCGACGGTGACCGCGCATCAGCAGGACCTGCTCGATCGGCAGAGGCCCATCCCCTGGGGCGCCTACGACCTGCTCGCCATCGTGGATCTGCTGCAGGAGAACGGCGCGCGCGTCTTCGTGCTGCGGTTCCCGATCTGCACGCAGGACGGTGTGCGCTGGCGGTCGGACGTGCGCCGCGCAGACGCCCGCCGCATCGCCGCGCTGCTCGCGCCGCGCGGCGTCGCGTACGTCGCTGTCCCGCTCGAGTTCCCCGACGAGTCGTTCCCCGACAACATCCATCTGGACCTCGACGCTGCCGGCCGCTTCAGCCGCGGCTTCGCCGCGGTCTGGGCGCGCCTGCCGCGCTGAGCGCCGTCGGCGCGACGGCGGCGGGCCGACGCGTCCGGCGTCGCGGCGCGGGAACGCGCCGCGTGTTCATGGGAACACCTTCTGAGTACGATCGTGACATGCCGCTGCACGTCGTCTTCGTCGGACCCGACATCTTCTCGGCCTACGTCGAGATGGTGCGTGGTCTGAAGCAGGCCGGTGCGCTGGTCACGGGCATCGGCCACACGCCGCAGGAGCGCCTGGACGAGCGCCTCGCGGCGTCGCTCGACCACTACGAGCGCGTCGGGAACGTGCTCGACGCCGGCGCGGTGTTCGACGCCGTGCGCCGGGTCGATCGCCTGCGCTCCGTCGATCTGCTGGAGACGGGTGACGAGTCCCTCGTCATCCCCGTAGCGAAGGCGCGCGAGGCGCTCGAACTCCCCGGGCTCTCGGTCCGCTCCGCGACGCTCTGCCGCGACAAGCCGGCCATGAAGGAGGCGCTGCGGCGCGCCGGCGTGCCGTGCGCCGCGTCCGCCGCCGTCGCCTCCAAGGGCGAGTTGCACGCGTTCGCCGAGCGCGAGGGGTTCCCGCTCATCCTGAAGCCGCGATCGGCCCTCGGGGGGCTGGGGACCTTCCGTGTGGACAACGTCGTCGAACTGGAGAAGGCTGCCGTGCGCCTCGACGTGCACAAGGGGGCCTCGGTGGCCATCGAGGAGTTCGTCGAGGGCCACGAGGGCTTCTACGACACGCTCTCCGTGGACGGCCGGCCGGTCCACGAGTTCGTCTCCCACTACTACCCGAACGTTCTCGAGGCCCTCGCCACGCGCGGCGCGGCGCCCCAGATCGCGGCCACCAATCGCGTCGAGACCGACAGCTACGACGAGCTGCGCGCGATGGGCCGCAAGGTCATCGACGCGCTGGACATCGGGACGTCGGCGACGCACATGGAGTGGTTCTTCGGCCCCAAGGGGCTGAAGTTCTCGGAGATCGGGGCCCGCCCGCCGGGCGAGCGCATCTGGGACCTGTACTCGGCCGGCAATCACATCGACATGTGGTTCGAGTGGGCGGCGGTGACACTCCACGGCCGCCGCGCGGCCGCCCCCAGCCGGCGCTTCGCCACGGGCTCGGTGCAGGTGCGCCCGCCGCGTGACGGCCGGGTCGCCGGCTACCGGCACCTGGGCGAGGTGCTCGGCAGGGTCCACCCCCACGTCTTCGCGCAGCGCCTGCCGGCGCCCGGCACGCCGACCGACCCCATCCACAAGGGCTACCTCAACAACGTCTGGTTCCGCCTGCGCCACCCCGACTACGACACGCTGCGCGAACTGCTGACATGGATCGGCGAGCGCCTGGAGATCGTCGTGAACTGACGCGCCGCTGCGGGGGCGCCGCGGGGCGGCTCCGGGGCGCTCTGACCGGCCGCCATGCCGTACCTCATCCTCGACCCCACCGACGAGTACGCCGCGCACCAGATGCGGTTCCTGGATCGCCTCGGGCTGCCTGCGGTGGCGCTGTTCTCGTCGCGGGGCCATCA
The DNA here is from genome assembly GCA_024277065.1 of Planctomycetota bacterium. Lineage (GTDB taxonomy): Bacteria > Planctomycetota > JAJSAM01 > JAJSAM01 > JAJVHW01 > JAJRPF01. Next base: position 17,394 of record JAJRVY010000021.1, on the reverse strand, counting down.
GGGGCTCTGGCGGCGGCGCTACGCCGACGAGCTGGGGGCGCGGGTCGTCGCCGAGCACGTCGTGGACCGTGACGACGTCGGCGGGCTCGCGCGGACGCTCGGGGCGCAGCACCCGGACGGCTTCTTCGGTCTCGTCGCGTGGGACGAGCGCCACATCCTCCTGGCGGCCGAGATCGGCGAGGCGCTGCACCTCGACTGGAACCCACGCGACGTCATCGAGCGCTTCCGGGACAAGTCGCTGATGAAGTCGTGGCTGCGCGCGAACACCACCGTGCGGCTGAACCGCGCGCGTCTCGTCGCGAGCGCGAACGAGGCGCTGGCGTTCCAGGACGAGGTCGGCGCTTGGCCGATCGTCGTCAAGCCGAGCGGCGGCGCGGGTTCGATGAGCGTGTTCTTCGCCGGCGATCGCGGTGAGCTCCTGCACGGCTGCCAGTTCGTGCGCGAGGGCGGGCTCGGCGAGGTGCTGCTGGAGGAGTTCGTGGGCGGCGCGGAGTTCGCCGTGAACGGCATCGCCGATCACGTCGGCGGCGTGCTGGTCACCGACCTGTGGCGCTACGACCGCCGCGACAGCCACGGCGTGCACAACGTCTATTTCGAGACGCACAAGGTCGGCAGTCGCGAGGAGCCGTTCGCGGAGGTGGCCGCGTACGCCGCCGACGTGATCCGCGGGCTCTCCCTGCGCCGCTCTCCGTTCCACATGGAGGTCAAGGTCGATGACGGCGGTCCGTGCCTGATCGAGGTCGGCGCGCGCTTTGCCGGCGGAAACCAGGTGACGCTGGCGTCGGAACTGCACGGACACAGCATGTTCGAGCTCGCCGCCTGCCACTACCTCGACGACATCCGCGTGTCGCCGTGCGACGTGGACTACGCGCGCTACGACGAGTTGTCGGCGCGCATCGTCAGCGGCGTGCAGGAGACCCCGATCCCGTGCATCGAGGCCGTGCTGGGAATCGACGAAGTGCGCGCTCTGCCGTCGTTCGCGGGAGTCGGCATGCTGCGCCGGCCCGGGAGTCCGGCGCCCGTCAGCCGCGACGTGAACACGAAGGCATGGGAGGTGTGTCTGTTGCACGCCGCTGCCGAACAGGTGGCAGTCGATGCGCGTGCGACGCGCGCGCTGCTGCGGTACGTGTGATGGCGCGCCGGCGGCGAACGCGGAGGGCGACGCCGTGCCCTACCTGATCCACGAGAGCGCGGCGCAGGTGGACCACGACGCCGACCTCGCGTACCGCACCCTGCGCTACGAGTGACCCGCGAGGCGATTCGCTTGTCCACACCTTCTTGGAGAGCGGCACGCGAACGATCAGCCCGGGTGCCGTGCGCAGGATGCTGCGCGAGGCGCTCCTCGATCCGGACCAGAACAGGTACTTCCTGTTCGACGGCGCGGGCCTGCTCGACAAGATCGCCGCGGGGCCGGCCGACACGCAGGCCGCAGCCGATGCGGTGGCCCGCACGCGGATGGACGATGTGGGGGCGCCCGGCTACTTCCGCTTCATTCACCACCTCGGCGCCGACGCGCCCGACGCGGCGCTGCGGATCCTCGGCGACCCGAAGTTCGCCGTGAACCTCCCGGCCCACTCGCTGCGGCTCGGGCAGGCGAAGTGTCTGCAGCTCTGTCTGCTGACGATGGACGACGCTCTCTGGGTGTCAAAGGCCGTCGCGCGGTTCCGGAGCGAGACCGACCGCGTGGCACGGCGTTCGTTGCTGCGTTGCCTCTCGTACGCAGTGCGGCCCGCTGCCGATGCCGCGATCCGGTCCGTGGCCGAGGGCGACGGAGAGAGCGATCGGATGCTGCGGACCTTGGCGAGGGGTGCGCTGCGCCGTGCGCGTGTACCCGCACCGGACGGTGCGCCCACGACGACGCGTGAGCAGTTCGGGGCGATTCTCGCGCGCTGCGCGGAGGACGGCCGCGTCCCGTACGAGGACGGCGCCCGGGCGGTCGTCGCCGACGCGCTCCATCACGTTCGATCCGCGGACGAGCCGTTGCTCCGGAAGGCGCGCCGGAAGATCGCGAGGCGAATCAGCGACGAATCGCTGCTGGAATTGGATCAGGTCACCGCGTGGCTGCGGCGGGCCATGGCGGAACGCGACTGAGCGCTGCCGCGTGGCCGCCCGCCGGACGACGGCCCTCGGCGCCAGGCAGTGTGATATATGTCACACTGCCCGGCGCCGAGGGCGCGCGAAATGACGGAAGTCAGAGCGCACGTGCGACTCGGACCGCAACCTGAGTCTCGGAAGAGGGTTCGTTCTCGTAGGTGAACAGTGTGCACGACGACATGACGGCGCCGCCGCGGCCGGTGGGGGGCGTCCGGTGAGACCGGGCGCGCTAGCTCTCGTGGTCGTGACGACGGTCGCGGTCCTCGCGGCCCGTGACGTCCGCGCCGCGGAGCGCGGGGCGACGCGCGTCTTCGACGGGCCCAAGGCCGCCGCCGTCACCACGCCCCTCGACGAACTCGTGATCGCCGCGCAGCGCAAGGGGCGCGTGCAGATGGCGCCGCCCTGCTCCGACGCGGTCTTCGTGCGGCGCGTGTTCCTCGACATCATCGGGACGTTGCCCGAGCCGGACGATGTGCGGGAGTTCCTCGCGGAACGCGGCAAGGACCGCCGCACACGGCTGATCGACGCTCTGCTGCGGCGCCCCGAGTACGCCGACTACTGGTCGCTGCGCTGGTGCGACGTGCTGCGCGTCAAGTCCGAGTTCCCGATCAAGCTGTGGCCCAACGCGGTCCAGGCCTACCACCACTGGGTGCGCGAGGCCGTGCGCCGCAACACGCCCTACGACGTGTTCGCCCGCGACCTGCTGACGTCGAGCGGCAGCAACTTCCGCGTGCCCGCGGTGAACTTCTATCGCGCCGTGCAGGGCAGCGAGCCGCACGTACTCGCGGCGGCTGCCGCGCTCACGTTCATGGGCTCGCGCATCGACGGCTGGAGCGAGGAGACACGCAGCGGACTGGCGGCGTTGATGTCGCGTGTCCGCTTCAAGCGCACGCACGAGTGGAAAGAGGAGATCGTCTACAGCGATCCCGCTCCGCTGGGTCCCCTCCGGGCGACGCTCCCGGACGGCACCGAGGCGGTCGTGCCGGACGGCGTCGATCCGCGCCGCGCGTTCGCGGACTGGCTGATCCGCGACGACAATCCGTGGTTCGCGCGCGCCGCCGTGAACCGCCTCTGGGCGTGGGTGTTCGGGCGCGGCCTGGTGCACGAGCCCGACGACTTCCGCCCCGACAATCCCCCCGTCATGCCGCGGGTGCTGGACTACCTCGCCGAGGAGCTCGTCTCATCGGGCTGGGACCAGCGGTACGTTCTGCGCCTGATCCTGACGTCGCGCACGTACCAACAGTCACCCGTGCCGAGCGGCGATCTCGCGAAGGCCACGCCGCTCTTCGGCTCCTACCCCGTGCGCCGTCTCGATGCCGAGGTGCTCATCGACGCGCTCTGCTGGATCGGCGGCAAGGGCGAGACGTATCTGAGCCGCATCCCCGAACCGTGGACGTGGGTGCCGGAGGAGCAGCGCACGATCGCGCTCGCCGACGGCAGCATCACGAGTCCGTTCCTGGTGCTGTTCGGGCGCCCGGCGCGCGACACGGGGCGTTTCGCCGAGCGCAGCAACGAGCCCACCGACGATCAGCGCCTGCATCTCCTCAACTCGACCGACGTGCGGCGGCGGATCGAGAACAGCCCGCGGCTGCGGGCCGTCGTCCGGGCCGCGGGGCGTGACCTGAACGAGTTGATCCGTGGCGTGTATCTGACGCTGCTCTCGCGCTACCCGACCGACGACGAGATCGACGTCGTGCGGCGGTACTTCCTGAGCGGCGAGCGACGTCTGCGGCAAGCGGCCGCCGACCTCGCGTGGGCGTTGGTGAACACGAAGGAATTCCTCTACCGCCATTGAGCGGGAGGTCAGCCATGACACCTATCCGGAGACCGAGGATCACGCGCCGCGAGGCGCTGCGGGGGCTCGCCCTGGGAGCCGCGGCGCTGCCGCTCGTCGAGGTCTTCGGCGCCGGCACGGTGTTCGGCGAGGAGCCCGTGCGCGGGGCGGCCACGGGCACGGCGACGGCGCGTTCCGTCATCGAGATCTGGCTGTGGGGGGGGCCGTCACACATCGACACCTTCGATCCCAAGCCCGCCGCCGGACCGGACTTCTGCGGCCCCCTGAACACCGCCGTCGATACCAACGTGCCGGGAATCCGGCTCGGTGGCGCGCTGCCGCTCCTGGCCACGCAGGCCGACAAGTTCTCGCTGATCCGCGGCATGACGCACGGTCAGTTCGGTCACGAGACGGCGTCGTACACCACGCAGACCGGCCGCGACTCCGGGGGGCGTCTCGTGTACCCGTCCGTCGGCGCCGTGGTCTCACGATTCCGTGGCTACGACGCGGCGTACGAGGGCGTCGCGCCGCCGTACGTCGTCATGACGACGCTCCAGGGGCGCTTCTCGGCGACGGGCTTCCTCGGCCCGCGCTACCGGCCGTTCGTCACGGGCGGCGATCCCAACCGCACACGCTTCGCCGTCGAGGGCATCGTCGCCGAGGGCATCAGCGACACGCGACAGGCGAGCCGCCGCGGGCTCCTGCACGATCTCGACTCGCTCGGGAAGGCGCTGCCGCGCAGCCCCGAACTCGAGCGTCTCGACCGCAGCGAGGACAAGGCGTACGAGATGATCCTCGGCGACGCGGGCAAGATCTTCGACCTGCGCGAGGAACCCGACACGGAGCGGCAGCGCTACGGCCGCAACACGCTGGGGCAGTCCTGCCTGATGGCCCGCCGCCTCGTCGAGCAGGGCGTACCGTACGTCAAGGTCAACGCGCGCGGCTGGGACACGCACAAGCAGCACTTCCAGATCATGCGGCGCAAGCTCCCCGAGCTGGATCGCGCCGTGGCCACGCTCCTCGCCGACCTTGCTGACCGCGGACTCCTGGAATCGACGATCGTGTGGTGCAGCGGCGAGTTCGGGCGCACGCCGAAGGTGATGTGGGAGGCGCCCTGGAACGGCGGACGCGGGCACTGGGGGCGCTGCTTCACGTCACTCGTGGCCGGCGGTGGTTTCCGTGGCGGGCAGGTCGTGGGCGCGACGGACGAGACGGGCTCCCAGGTGGCCGAGCGTCCGGTGCACCCCCGTGAACTGCACGGGGCGATCTTCAAGCAGCTCGGCATCGACCCCGACGGCCCGCTGCCCAATCCGCGCGCTCTCGACGTGCGCGTGACCGAGCCCGTGGCGAACGGCGCGAAGCGGCTCCCGTAGCTGCTCTGACGTGCGCCCGCACGTGATCGCCGCCGCCGTCGCGCTCTGCGCCGGGGCGGCGCTGCTGCACGGCGACGACGCCGTGGCCGACGGCCCTCTCGACAGGTACCGCCCGTCCATCGGCTACGCGTACCCGGCGGGAGGCCGCGCGGGCACCGTGTTCGACGTCGTGCTCGGTGGTCAGAACCTGCGCGGCGTCGTCGCCGCACACGTCTCCGGCGAGGGCGTGAAGGCCGCGGTGCTCCGCAGCGTCCGTGCGCTCAGTCAACAGCAGCAGCGGGAGCTCGTGCGTCGCGTCGCCGCCGAGCGCAAGCGTCGCCGTGACGTCGCCGCTGCGGCGGCCGCCCCCCGGGGCGATCGGAAGCGCGACCGCGCTCGGGGCCGGAAGGCGGACCGCAAGGATGCCGCGAAGGCGAACACGAAGCAGCGCATCGAACTGCCGCGGCACCCGCTCCTCGACGACCTTACCGTGCTGTCGGAGGGCCGGCTCGACGACGTGCTCACGCGCTTCGTCGGACCGGGCCGCAAGAAGCAGCCGAACGTGCAACTCGCCCAGATGGTCGAGCTGTCCGTCGAGATCGCGCGGGACACGCCGCCGGGCTGGCGCGAGATCCGCCTGGAGACGCGCGCGGGGCTGACCAATCCCGTGCGCTTCCGCGTCGGCGACCTGCCGGAGGTCTGCGAGCGCGAGTCGCCGGTCGTGCCCGTCCAGGATCTCACGGCCCGCGAGCTGCCGTTGCTCGTCAACGGACAGCTCCTCGCCGGAGACGTCGATCGCTTCCGTTTCTGGGCGGCGCGCGGACAGCGGCTCCTGATCGAGGCCGAGGCGCGAAGTCTCGTGCCGTTCCTGGCCGATGCCGTGCCCGGGTGGTTCCAGGCCGTCGTGCGCGTGCGCATGGCGTCCGGGCGCGAGGTCGCGTTCTCGGACGACTTCGACTTCGATCCGGACCCGCGCCTGGTCCTCGACATCCCCGCCGACGGCGACTACGTCGTCGAGATCTACTACTCGATCCACCGCGGGCGCGAGGACTTCGTGTATCGGCTCAGCCTGCGCGAGGACGCGCGGAAGGCGTGGACGCCGTCGCCGGGAGACGCGCCTCCCGGACTCGTGGCGCCGGCGCGTGTCAGGGAACGCGCGACGCCCGAGGTCGAGCCCAACGACGACCTGGCTCACGCCGAGGACGCGCTGCTGCCGGTGGCCGTGCGCGGCACCATCGGCCGGCCCGGGGACAAGGACGTGTTCGTGTTCGAGGGCCGCGCCGGCGCCGAGATCGTGATCGAGGTCGAGGCGCGCCGCATGCTCTCGCCGCTCGACGGCGTCGTGCGGCTGGTGGACCCATCCGGCGAGGTCATCGCGTGGAGCGACGATCACGACAGTGGCGATCCCGGCCTGCTGACCCACGACGCCGATCCCTACCTGCGCGTGCGTCTGCCGCACGACGGTGCCTACGCCGTCGAGGTCAGCGACGTCTGCGGCCACGGCGGCGTGCGCAGTCGCTACCGCCTGCGCATCGGACCGCCGCTGCCGGACTTCGATCTCGTCGTGTCGCCGTCCGGCGTCAGTGTGCCGGCCGGACGCACCGTGCCGGTGACCGTGCACGCGGTTCGCCACGACGGGTTCGACGGCGCGATCGACCTCTCGCTGACGGGCGAGTCGAAGGGGTTCTCACTGAGCGGCGGCCGCATCCCGAGCGGCGCGGACTCCGTACGTGTGACGCTCAGCGCGCGCCCGGATCGGCGCCCCGGCGTGATCGCGCTGGGGCTCGCGGGCAGGGCGCGCATCGGTGCGGAGGACGTCGTGCGGCAGGCCGTGCCGGCCGACGACCGCCTGCAGGCGTTCATCCTGCGCGAGCTCGTACCGGCTCAGGAGTGGCTCGTGGCCGTGACGCGGTCGGGGCGCCGCGGCGCCCCGCCGGTGACGATCGCGAGCGAGCTGCCCGTCGTCGTCCCCCGTGCCCGCAACGCGCGCATCGATCTGCGCGTGCCGGGACTCTCCGCGGGGACGGTCCTCGAGCTGCGCCTCGACAATCCGCCCGACGGCATCGCGCTGGACGGCTGGGAAGTGACGGCCGGGCGGATCACGGCCTTCGTGAAGGCGGACCCCGAGCGCGTGCGCGGACCGCTCGAGGACAACCTCATCGTCGAGGTCTGGACGACCGTCAAGAAGCGCCGCACCTTCGTCGGCCACCTGCCCGCGATCTGGATCCGCGCCGGCGTGCGCTGAGGCGGCCGGCGCGGATGGAGCCCGACGCTCCGGGTGTCCGTGGGAACTCTCTCAATTGGCGGGGATGTCGATCATGCCCTCGTAGAGGCCGTCGAAGTCGGAGCCCGCGTCTCCGGTGCTCCACGAGAACGTCAACTGCAGGCGCGTGGCCACGTTCATGACGGTGGCCGAGCCGCCGAAGTTGGAGATGCCGAAGCCCCCGTCCTGCGCCGGTCCGGCGAAGAAGCCGACCTTGTTCTCGGGGAAGATCGATCCGCCCGAGTAGCTGCCGGGAAAGAGCGGAGACGGGAACGTGAGGACGAGCTTGCGGTTGCTCGTGCAGTTCGTGAGCGTCACGACCGTCTTCGTGCCGAAGTCGTCGGTCACGGTCTCCACGCTGTACTTGGCGGCGCCGAAGTCCGCGCCGTTGCGGGTGATGTCGAGGGTGTCGCCGGGGCCGATGTCCTGGCCCTCGCAGTCCCCGCCGCCACCGCCGCCGCCTCCCGTGAGCTTGCCGATCAGCTTCTCGGCCTTGCGGGCGCGGGCCTCCGCCTTGCCGAAGAGCGCGATGCGCTTCTTGAGCTTGCCCTGCGCCGCGGCCGCCTCCATGGCGGCAAAGCCCGCGTCGAGCTGCTTCTGGACCTTCGCGGGCGTGATCTTGGTCGGTACGGAGCCGAGCTTCTGCTGCGCGAGTTCCAGTGCGTTCTGCACCTCGTGCCGCAGCCGCTCGACCGAGGCCTCCAGCGCCGCGCCGACGTCCTCGTCCCCGAGCTTCAGCAACTTGCCCACGAGCCCCTTGCCGAGCTTGATCTCGGACTTGAGCGACGTCGTGTCCTTGCGGAGCTTCTTGAGTGTGGACCTGTACGTCTTGGCGGCCTTCTTCTGTGCCTTGTCGAGCTTCGGGGGGAGGGCGGCCTGGAGATCCTGCACGGTGCTCTCGACGGTGTCGAAGGCGGACGTGAAGCGGGCGCCGAACGCGGCGAGCGAGAGCGCCAGCAAGAGCGCCGACGAGATCATGGTCCTCTGAAGCATGTGGTCCCTCGTGAGTGGGTGCACGGCGGACGAGTTCGGCTGCGGGCCCCTCGTCCTCTCAGTGGTCCGGCCGGTGGTCCGAACGATGAGATCGGGAAACGTCGGGAACGACGACAGTCGCCACTATACGGCATCCTGCACAACGCCGCAGCGCGTCCTACACGTCCGGAGGGCAGGACGTCAGGCCGGGGACGCAGACGAAATCGCTCGCATTGCGCGTCCAGAGGACGAGATCGTGCTCGAGAGCCGTGGCCGCGATCAGAGCGTCCGGCAGCCGGATACCCGTCTCCCGGCGGATGTGGCCGCCGCGCTCCGCGACGGGCCGGTCCACCGGTAGTTCGCTGAAGGGGGCGAGGACGCGACGGACGAGGTCTTCATCGACGTGACGCCCGGCGAAGAGTTCGGAGCGGGTGACCGATGAGTAGCAGCCGCGCCCGGGTGGGGGCGGGAGGCGTCGTGCGCCGCGCAGATGGTCGATGAAGACGTCGGTGTCGATCAGGACGCCGCGTGGGGCGCCGTGCACGGGCTGCGTCGCGCTACTCGTCACGTATCCACTCGTCGCGCGAGGGTAGGCTGATCTGCGGCGCCTTGGCGAAGGTGTCGTCCAGCGCCTTCTCGCAGGCGTCCCCGGCACCGGCTACGTACCTGTCCACGGCCTCGCGAACCGCCTCGGCGAGGCTCACGCCGCGCAGGCGGCACAACTCGTCGAGGCGCCGGCGCTGCTCCGCGGTCAGGTAGATCTGTGTACGCGTGGCACCCATGCTGTAGGTGTATACAGCAGCGGCGCGGCGCGCGCAAGCAAGGAGCGCCGTGCGCGGGCCGCTACCCGAGGAACGGGTAGCGCCAGTCGGTCGGGGGGACCAGCGTCTCCTTGATGGTGCGGTGGCTGACCCAACGCATCAGGTTGAGGGGGCTGCCGGCCTTGTCGTTCGTGCCCGAGGCGCGCCCGCCGCCGAACGGCTGCTGGCCGACGACCGCGCCGGTCGGCTTGTCGTTGACGTAGAAGTTGCCCGCAGCGAAGCGCAGACGGTCGGTGGCCTCGGCGACGGCCCGGCGGTCGGTGGCGAACACCGCGCCGGTCAGTGCGTACGGGCTCGTCGTGTCCACGAGGTCCAAGGCGCCCTGCCAGTCGCCGTCGTCGTAGACGTAGGCGGTGCAGATGGGGCCGAAGATCTCCTCCTCCATCAGCTTGTGGTGGGGGTTGCCGACCTCGACGAACGTGGGGTCGATGTACCAGCCCTTCGCGCCGTCGGAGCCGCCGCCCGCGAGCACGTTGCCGGTCTCGTTCGCAACCGCCAGGTACTCCTGGTGACCGCGGAAGGCGGGCTCGTCGATGACCGCGCCGAGGAAGTTCGAGAAGTCGCGCACGTCGCCCATCTTCATCTCGCGCAGGCCCGCCGCGACGCGCTCGGCGACGTCCGCCCACAGGCTCTTGGGGACGTAGACGCGGGACAGCGCCGAGCACTTCTGGCCCTGGTACTCGTACGCGCCGCGCAGGATCGCCGTGGACAGCGCGGCGCCGTCCGCCGAGGCGTGTGCGATGCAGAAGTCCTTGCCGCCGGTCTCGCCGACGATGCGCGGGTACTGCCCGTAGTGCGCCAGGTTGTTGCCGATGCTGGCCCAGAGGCGCTGGAACGTGCTCGTCGAGCCGGTGAAATGCAGGCCCGCGAGCTCCCTGCGCGCGATGACCGGGTTGCCGACCGTGCCGCCGCGTCCGACGATCATGTTGATGACCCCCGGCGGCAGCCCGGCGGCCTCGAGGAGCTGCATGCCGTACCAGCAGGAGAGCACGCCCGTCGTCGCGGGCTTCCAGACGACGGTGTTCCCGAACATCGCCGGCGCCGTCGGCAGGTTGAGCGCGATCGACGTGAAGTTGAACGGTGCGATGGCGAAGACGAAGCCGTCCAGCGGGCGCGCCTCCATGCGGTTCCACACGCCCGGCGGGCTGAGCGGCGGCTGCTCGGCGTAGACGGCCGTCTCGCCGTACCAGGTGTTGAAGCGCCAGAAGTCGATGATCTCGCACGCCGCGTCGATCTCGGCCTGGTAGCACGTCTTGCCCTGGCCCAGCATCGTCGAGGCGTTCAGGCGGTCGCGCCAGGGGCCGGCCAGGAGATCGGCGGCGCGCAGGAAGATCGCCGCGCGCTCCTCCCACGGCATGCGGTGCCACTCGTGGCGCGCAGCCTCGGCGGCGTCCACGCCCGCGTTGACCATGTCCTCGGTCGCCATGTGGACCTTGGCGAGCACGTGGCCGTGGTCGCAGGGCATCGTCAGGTCCATCGTATTGCCGGAGAACACGCGCTCGCCGCCGATCACGCACGGGATCTCGATCACCTCGGACGCCTGCCGCTCGAGCTCTGCGGCGAGGGCCGCGCGCTCCGGGCTGCCGGGCGCGTAGCTCTTGACGGGCTCGTTGTAGGGCTGCGGGATGTGGAAGTTGCCGAGGCTCATGGGATCTCCTCCGGGGGCCGCGCGGGGCGTCGGGACGTGGCGGGTCAGTCGGGCGCCGATCTCTGCGCCGAACCTGTGATGTTACATGGCCGAGGCCGGAATCCCCCCGGCGGGACGAGCGTCCTTGGCGCTTGCCGCGCGATGAGAGAAGGTCTCTCGCGTGACGGATGACACGCCCCGGCCAGCGATGGAGCGTGCGCTGCGCGACGGCGCGGGCGCCCTCGGCGTCGTGCTGGACGACGGCCAGGTCGCGCGGCTCCTCGACTATCTCGAGTCGGTGCTCGACTGGAACACGATGGTCAACCTGACGGCCGTGCGCGATCCCGTCGCGGCCGTCGAGCGCCACCTGCTCGACAGCCTGTCGCTCGTGCCCGTCTGGCACGCCGTGGCCGGCGAGGCCCCGCCGGCGCGCGTGCTGGACGTCGGCACCGGCGGCGGCTTCCCGGGCGCGCCGCTCGCCGTGGCGTGGCCGCAGGCGCGCGTGCTGCAGATCGACGGCACGGGCAAGAAGGTCAAGATCGTCAACGACAGCCTGATCCGCGCCGCGATCGATAACTCCGTGGCGCTGCAGTGCCGCGGAGCCGAGCTGCCCGCGCGGCGTCCGGACACGCGCCAGGGCTTCGACCTCTGCGTCGCGCGCGCCGTCGGTCCCGCGCCGACTCTGCTGCAGGAGATGGCCAGGCTCGTCAAGCCGGGCGGCTACGTGCTGCTCATGAAGGGCCCCGCGCCCCCGGAAGACGAACTGGCCGCAGCCCGCGAGATGGCGCGGCGCCGCGAACTGCGCGAGATCCCGCCGCTGCGGACCGGACTGCCGGACGGCGAGCGCGGACTGGCTCTGATCTACCGCGGCGAGATGCAGCCGCCGAGGCCCCGGAGTGGTCGCTACCGGGAGCGAAGAGCGGCCGCCGCCGCCCACCGCGATCGCAGACGCAGCCGCAGCGCCGGCGGCGGCCCGCCCGCCCCCTCCGAAACCGGGCCCTAACCGCCTTCTGGCCTCGACGACCGGCGATTGCAGCGGCGGCGGCAGCCGTCCGGCGAGACTCGCGGCATGCGCACGACCCAGACGTCCACGTTCCTCACGCACACCGCGCTCGCCGTCTTCGCGGTGCTCACGGCCGCCGCCACGGCGGTCGCCCCCCCTGCGTCCGCCCTGGCGCAGGACGTGTCACCGTCGCCGCAGCCGCGACAGGACGCGCCAGCCGAGGATGCCCCGCAGCCGTCCCCGCTGGCACGAGCCCTGGCGGACCTGCGCGACGCCCTGCACGGCGACCGATCGGCGGCGATCGAGGGCGTCCTGGCGCTCGCGGAATCGGCGCAGGAGGTGGCGGAGACGATCCGCGGCGGGCTGCCGGCGCCCATGACGACCGCCGGTTGGCGCGTGCTGCGGGCGCGCGACGACAACGGCACCCCGCGGCCCTATCACCTCTACGTCCCGGAGTCGGTCGCCGCGTCGGCCGCGCCGGCGCCGCTGCTCATCGACATGCACGGCGGCGTCTCGCGGCCGGAGTTCATCGACGACGCATCGTTCGAGGGCCGGCGCACCATGTGGCAGGAGATGGCCGACGCACAGGGCTTCGTTCTTGCGTGTCCCCTCGCCCGCGCGGACTGCACGTGGTGGAGCGACGCCGGTGTGGGGCACGTGCGCGCCGTCGTCCGCTACGCCAAGCGCCATGCGCCGATCGACTCCGATCGCGTCGTCGCCGCGGGGTTCTCCGACGGTGCGTCGGGCTGCTACTACCTCGCGATGGCGGCGCCCGATCCGTTTGCCGCGCTCGTTCCGATGAACGGTCACCCGCTCGTCGCCACGGGCGCCTCCGGCCGTCAGCTCTACCTGCGCAACGCGCTCTCCATGCCGCTGTTCGTCTGCATGACGCAGGACGACGGCCTGTACCCGGCGCAGACGGTGCTGCCGCACATCCAGGCCCTCATCCGCGAGGGCGCCTCGCTGCACGTCGTCTCCTACCCGACCGGCGGCCACTCGCCGTCGTACCTCGCGGATCAGGCCGCGGCGCTCGGCGGCTTCGTCGCGGGCGCCGTGCGCGATCCGCTCCCCGACCGCATCGAGTGGGCGACCGCGCACGAGGAGACCGGCGCCAGGGCGTGGATGGAGATCCTCGAGATCCGCGCCGGCGCCGGTGACGCTCCCGCCGCGGACGTACCGGACATGCAGGTGATGAGCACCCCCGGCCGCGTGCTCATCGGGATCGGAGTGGATCGCGAGTACGCCGGCGCCGGGGTGCGCGTGACGACGGTGGACGAGGACCGCCCCGCCGGACCGCTGGGCATCGAGGTGGGCGACGTCGTCGTGGCCGTGGACGGCGCGCCCGTCGCGAATCTGGCGGACCTGCGCCGCGTGCTCGGCGGTAAGCGCTTCGGCGACGCTCTCGCCGTGCGCGTCGAGCGCGACGGCCTGGACGCCCCCCTGGACCTCTCCACGACCATCGCGCCGTTCACGTCCGAGCCGACGTACGGCCGCGAGCGCCCGACGGCGTGGATCGCGCTCACCCGCGACGGCAACACGGTGCGCGTCACGTCGCGCGGCGTCGGACGCTTCCGGCTCCAGCTCTCGGACGCGCAATTCGACCTGGGTGCCGAGGTCGTCGTGATCGTGAATGGCGTCGAGCGCGCGCGCGCGGTGCCGGCGCCCGACGTGCGCCGCGTGGTCGAGGGCTGGGCCGCAAGCGCCGACAGTGGGCTCTCGTTCGCGGCGTTCCTCGACGTGACCGTGCCGCCCGTTCCGGCCGAGACGAAGTAGCGGGGCTAGGATGCAGGGAGCGGGCGTGGCCGTCCTGGTGGGAGCGCTGATCGCCGCGGGTGTGGCGGCGGTGGCGGTCGCGGCGTGGCGGCTGGCCCGCGACGCCGTGGACGATGCGCGAGATGGGCTACCTCGCGGCGCCGTGGGCGGACGAGGTGGCGCGCTACCTCGGCGATCCGGCTCTCAGAAGGTGTTGACAAGAGGAACGCGGCGCCGGTCACGCGACTTGTGCGGATCTGAGCCTGGGATTGTCGCAGCGTCCAGCGGCGCAAGTCGCGCGCCGCAGCCCCGCTCGTCCGTGGAGCCCGCCGGACGGCGTTGCGCTCGCTCGATGACTCGGACAGGGGAGTCACGTTCACGACCGCGCCTTGCCGGCAGGCTCCACGAACAAGCCGACGCTCCCTTTCCTTTTGTCAACACCTTCTCAGGGAGGATGCGGCGGTGACGCTGGCGGCGCTGGGCCCGGGCGCCTTGCCCACCGTGCGCCGTGCGGTGGGCGACGAGCGGCCACGTGTACGCGAAGGGGGCTGCGGACCCTGTCGGAGGCGACGTACCGCCGCCGCGAGATCGTCGCCATCGCCGTCGCCGCGCTCGCCGACCCGGACCCGGACGTGCGCGCGACGGCGGTCGAGGTGCGCGCCACGCATGACGAAGCCCCCGACCTCTCCGTACGGGCTCTGACGGCGCGGATTCCCCTGCCGGGGGAAGAGGCACCGCTCGACGCCGTGTTCGCCCTCGCGCTGTACGGCCCGCGCGCCGCCGAGGCCGTGCCGGCGCTCGTGCGCCTCATCGCGGACCCCCGCGAGCGCGGCAGTGATGCCGTGGTCGCGGCGCTCCGGGCCATCGGCCCCGCCGCCCGCCCCGCCGTCCCCACACTGCTCGCTCTGCTCGCGCGCGATTCCGCGGCGTACGCGGCCGCGGTTCCCACAGCGGTGCTCGCGATCTCGCCGGACGCGTTTCGCGCGGCCCTCTCCCACGACCGGCCGCGCGTTCGCGCCGAATTCGCGCCGCGCGCGGGTACCATGCTCTGGCAGCGCGACGGGCGAGAGGAAGGGCTCGTGACATCCCTGGACACTCTGGCGAGCGATCCGTCGGCGGACGTGCGCACGGCTGCCGCGCGGGCCTTGTCGGACATCGCGTCCGCGCGCAGGCGCGAGCGGGAGAGCGTCACCTGGCTGCGCGAGCGCCTCGCCGCAGGCGCCGGCCTGGGCGCCGGGGGGCGCGTGGCGATCCTGGACCTGGTCGCCGCCGAGGGGCCGCGCGCCCGGGAGATCGCTGCGGCGCTGCGCGAATTCCTGCACACTCCCGACGACCGCGTGCGCCTGCATGCCGCGCCGGCCGTGTGGGCGGTGGCGCCGCCGGCCGCGGACGTCGAGCCGATCCTGCGCTCGTACCGGGACCGTGCCGCACTGCGCGTCGAGCTCTACCGCGGCCTGACGAAGCAGCCGCCGACCTCCTGGGCCGAGCACGTCGCGTGGCTCTTGCACGACGAGCCGGAGCGCTCGCGCGTCATCGGCGCCGCCTACGAGATGCTCGCGAGCATGGGCGCCACCGCCCTCGATCCGCTCGTCCGCGTGGCCGCGGCGGAGAAGCGCGCGGACCGCATCTCATGGATCGCGGATCTGCTGCGGCTCGCCGAGGAAGCGCGATGAGGGCGCGCGCCGCCCTGCTCGCCGCGGCGCTCGTGGCCGTGATCGCCGCGGGCGGCGGGGCGCTCGTTCTCACGCTGTGGGCCGGGAACGACGCGACCGTCGATCCGGCGCCGCGCCCGGGCGCCGCGCCGCGCGGCCCCGAGCCCGCTGCGGCGCCGCGCGACGGCCGCCGGCACGTGGGCGCCGCCGGCGACGTCACGGCCGCCGCCGAGCCGGCCACGGAACCGGAGGGACCGGTCACCCGCGGGCAGCGTCTGCGGTGGATCCGCGAGTGGATGGAGATCGCCTGCGGCGAGGGCTACGCCTGGAAGGACCGCATGGAGGCGCAGCGGGCGCTGTGGGAATTCGACGAGGCGGAGTCGGTCCCGATCCTGCTCGAGTGGGCGACGAACCCCGATCCCGAGGCGCCGGGATGGGGCTGGGCGATGAGCATCCTGCAGTCACTCGGCCCACGCGCGAAGAGCGCGATTCCCGCCATGGCGCGGCTGCTGCGACGGGACGAGGACCGCGCGTGGTCCGCGGCGTTCACACTGGGCAGGATCGGCTCTGCCGCGGTGCCGACGCTGCTCGAGGCGCTGCGTGACGAGGACGCTGCCGTGCGCAACCACGGCCTCGAGGGCATCGGCGCGCTGGTGGCCCCCCCGCGCGGGGCGATCGACGCCGTGCTCGGGCTCGTCGGCAGCGACGACGCAGATGTGCGTGGACGCGCGATCGGCGCGCTCTACCGGGCGCGGGCGCACGCCGCCGTGATCGTGCCCGTCGTGGCCACCGCCCTCTCCGATCCGGACGAGGGCGTGCGCTCTCAGGCCATGATGCTCCTGCTGATGTACGGCGCGAAGTCCGCCCCCGCCGTCCCCGCGCTGCACGACGCGCTGCGCGACGACAGTATGTTCGTCGGTGAGACGGCGGCGCGCACGCTGGGGCTGATCGGACCGGAGGCGCGGGGCGAGACCGACACGCTCGTCGCGCTGCTCGCGGAGGACCCCGGCCGCTGGCGCGGGTCGATCCCCGGCGCGCTGGCGGGACTCGGTCCGGCGGCACTGCTCTCGGCCGTTGCGAGTGACAGCGCCGACGTGCGCGCGCTCACGATCCCGCTCGTGCCCGCGGCCGTCAAGGCCGACGGCGCGTTCGCAGAGGCGGCCGTGACAGCGCTCGACGCGGCGCTGGCCTCGGCGTCGGACGACGTGCGCAGCGCCGCGGCGCAGGCCCTCGGGAGGCTGGGCCCCACGGCCGCAGCGGCCGTGCCGACGCTGCTGCGGCTCACGGACGACGAGAACGCGCGCGTGCGGCGCGCGGCGCTCATCGCCGCGGCGCGCACCGGCGGGGCGCGGGACCGTGTGCTCGACGTGCTCGTGCGCGAACTGACCGAGGGCCCGGACGTGGCGCGCGCCGCCGCCGCCGAGGCGCTCGGGGAGATCGGCCCGGACGCCGCCGCGGCCGTGGACGCGCTCGCGGGCGCCGTGAACGATCCGGACGTCTCCGTCCGCGTCCGGGCGGCGCGCGCGCTCGAGGCGCTGGGGCCGGTGGCCGTGACCGCGACATCGGCCCTCGCCGGCCGGTTGGCGGACGACGCGGAGGAGGTGCGCCTGGCCGTGGCCGTGGCCCTCATCGCGGTCGATCCTCCCGGGCTCGCCGCCCGCGACACGATCGGGCGACTCCGCATCAGCAACGCGCTGAGCATCCGCCGCGGCCTCGTCGAGGGGCTGGGCCGCCACCCCGGCGCGGCGTGGGTCTCCGTCGTCGTCGATCGTCTGGACGACCGCAGCACCGCGGTGCGGATCGCGGCGGCTCAGTCGCTGGCGAAGTTCGGCGGGCACGCGGCGACGGTGGTTCCCGCCTTGGCGGCGCGGCTCGAGAGGGAGCGCGGCACGGCCACCCGGTTCGCACTCGTCGAGGCACTCGCGCGGCACGGGAAGGCATCGGCCGAGGCGGTCCCGCTGCTCGAGGCAATCGCCACGAACGCGGGCACGTGGATGCCCCTCCGCAACTCGGCGCGCGACGCGCTGGCCAAGATTCGCTGAGAAGGTGTTCCCATGAGCAGCGCGGCGCCGCGTCGTTCATGG
>JAJRVY010000302.1 GCA_024277065.1 Planctomycetota bacterium | reverse complement strand
GATGACGAACGCCGCGATCTCGAACGTCTCGGGGCTCCGGGCGGGCACGACGACGACGTGCGACGTCCCCTCGTCGGTCAGCGGCAGCACGTCGCCGCCGCCGGGCACGCCGCCCGGGAGCACGACGAAGCCGCCGTCCACTCCGACCTCCGACCAATCGATGGTCACCTGCAAGGCGTCGCCGGGATTGACCACCGCGACGTCGGGCAGAACCGTCATGGTCGGCTGCGTCGGCTTGGCGCCCGGACCACGCCCCGGCTTCGCGCTCACGGGCGACGGGATGCCGAGGTAGAGCGCGCTCGGGCTGAACGTCTCCACGCTCGAGAACTCCCTCTCGAGGTTCGTCAGCGGCGTCTCGCCGACGCCCGGGAACTCCGCGAAGAACGCGCTGTCCACGCGCTGCCGCAGCAGGAACGCGATGCGCCCTGCAGTGGCGCGCATGGTGCCGACGTTGCCGCCGCCGATGCCGATCTGGTCGCCGTGGGTCAGCGCCCCGTTCAGCGACTCCGGCAGCAGGCCCGCGGTCTGCTCGATGTCGCGGTAGTCACTGATCGCCGAGCGCGGCAGGTTGGCCTTGCTGCTGTAGCTGGAGACGGTGAGGTCGAAGTTGGGATCCTGCGTCGTGTCGTCGCGGACGAAGTCCGGCACCAGGTTGAAGCCGTACGTGGCGAGCCGCCGCAGGGCACCCGGGTCGTAGACGACGCTCGGAACCAGTTGCGAGTAGGGCAACCCCTGCTGCGAGAAGGGGCCACCCGGCTTGTCCGCGAGGTAGAGCAGCGCGAGCCGGTTCGAGTAGTCGGGGTTGAAGTGCGCGAGCCCCGAGCCCGCCAGTGCGTGGCCCGCAACCCGCGTGCGCCGCAGTTGCCTCAGCAGCGGACTGACCACCATCTGATCCTCGACCGCGCCGCGATCGATCCACGACTTCTGCTTCGTCGCGGCGGTGCGGATGGCGCCCTCGAGGGCCCCGAACCGGTTCAGGTAGGCGAGCTGATTGCTCACGGCAGAGCCGCGATGCGTCGAGGCGATCGTGATGAGCTTGTGGAACGAACCGTGGCCCCAGTTGTCGGCGCTGCGGAAGTTCTGGTCCGCGTAGATGGTCAGGGGGTCCGCATCCGGCTGGGTCTGCGCCGCCCAGCGCATGTTGACGCCGCCGTAGCTGTGGCAGATGACGTCCGCCTGCGCGCCCGCGTAGCCGGTCCGGCGGCGCCAGTCGTCCAGCGCCCACAAGAGCGAGCGGTAGGCGTACGGAGCGCTCTCCACGAGGGGCCCGGCCGCGTTGAGGTAGCGGCTGAAGTCGCTGCGGGCCACCTGGAAAGGATACTCGGCCGTGCCGCCCTCGTAGCCCACCGCCGAACTGCCGCCCTCGGTCCACACCGGGAAGAGATCCCAGCCAGCGGGCGAGTCGAACGTGCCGTGCTGCAGCACGACGAGCGGGCGCACGACCGTCAGCTCCACCTCCTCGCTCTGCACGACCTGCTCGTCGTCCTCGTCGAACACGTCGAGCGTCAGCGTGACGGTCCGCGTCCGGACGCCCGCCGTGGCGGCGCCCGCATCGAAGTTGCGCGGCGCCCGGTACAGCACGAACGCCACCTCCTCCTTCTTGTTGGCACCCTTGAAGGGGTTGCGCTCGGGTTGCAGAGTCAGCTTCAGCGGTCCCGCGGGCATGCTGTCACGTGCGCCGCCGTCGCTCGTCGTGTCGAGCAGTTCCACGGCGTCGGGAGACCACAGATCGCCGGTCTCCGCGCCGGCGTAGTCGTCCTGCGAGACACGCAGGGTCACCGTGCCGTGGTCCGGCTCGCGGATGCGCGCGCGGATCAGCAGGAGCGCGACGCCATCGGCCGCGACGCCCTCGACCGCGCGGAAGCGCCCGAAGTCGAGGTCCGGGAGCGCGGCGGCGTTCTCCTCGTCGGGCAGCAGGAGTCCCCCGCGCTCGAGCGGGTTCGCGTCGGCGACCTCGACGAAGGCGTAGTCCGCGAGGTACCGCAGCGAGTGGTTCTGCTCGTCCTTTGCCACCGCAGCCGAGGGGAACGCCGCACGCGCGCTGCCCCGGTTGGTCACGAAGAGCGTGCCCTTCTTCTGCTTCCCCACGGTGAACGAGAACGTCATCGTCTCGCCCGTCGTCTCGCCGAACTCCCACGTGATCGAGCCGCGCTTCAGGACGCCGCCACGGGTGATCGAGTTCGCCACGACATTGGCTCCGCGAGGGAGCCGGTTGACGATCGTCATGCTCGTCGCCCTCCTTCCCGGAGTCGCCGTCAGTGCGACCTGGACCTGCTCGCCTTCCGCGGCCTCCCCGGCCCTCTGGGTGCCGGCGGAGGCATACCGGAGCGACACGCGCTCGGTGTCCCCGACCTCGGCGATGACGACCGGGTTCGAGACCCGCTAGAGCAGGCTCCCCCCGAAGGCGTCCGCCTTGGCGCTCGCATTGGGCACGAAGATCGTCTGCCAGTGCGTGTCGTCGTCAGGCGGCACGAGCGGCGACTCGAGAGCGCACTCGAAGGTCTCACAGAAGAGGTAGTCGCGTGGGCCCTCGGCGAACTGGAAGTTGAGGGAGTCGTCGTCGAAATGGACCCGCGGGGACCCGCCGAAGGCCGGCTCGCCTCCGCGATCGTACGTGATCAGGTAACGCTCGGCGCCGGGCACGCGTTCGAACTCGAGAACCAGCCCCACGGCACCGGGATCCGTGATCGTGAACCAGGACTCGAACTCCGTACCGGCCCAGCGTGCGGCGGTGCGCCTCAGCTTCGCGAGCGCCACGGGGCTGACCGGGGCCCTCACGGTGCGAAACCGGGATGGGATGCGGATCTGCTCCGTGTCCTCTTTCTGCGGGTCGGATGGCGTTCCCGCGACGGCGCCGCCGCCGAGCCCGCTCGACATCACGGCCGCGACCAGGAACAGCGCTGCCCGCCGACGCCACGCGAGACCCACGCCGGCGTTCGCCGGTCCTGCGAGCGCGTGCCGCGCCGACGAACCCCACGTCTCAGAACCCCGGACTCGCTCACACCTGCGTCCCATACGACGCCCCTCTCGTGGCAGTGCCCGCCGCAACCGGCCGCAACGGTTCATCGCCATTCTACCCTGTGACGCAAGTCTCAAAGTCCGTGCGTCACCGAGGCTCCGCGCGCATGGACGCGCGCATGGACGGATGGATGAACGGATGGCGACACGTCGCGCT
>JAJRVY010000301.1 GCA_024277065.1 Planctomycetota bacterium | reverse complement strand
CTGGCGGAGGCAGGGCGGCGTGACCCGGCCGCTCTCGGGGCCGCCGAGCGACTCGGAACGGACCTCGCCCCGGCTCTTCTGAACGACGATCTGCGTGCGCGGCTCTGGGCCAACCTGGCCCTCGTCGCGGCCCTCCGCGGCGACACGACCGCGGCGGCTGCGCGCATGGCTCGCGCTCGTGACCTGGCACCGGAGTCGGCGCACCTGCGCGAGATCGAATCGCGCCTTCCGCGGTAGTCCCAGGCGCGAAAGCCTCTGGGACGAGATCCGCCGGCGCCCGACAATCCACGGTTCTCAAGGCCGCGCTCGCGCGGCATGATCGCGCCACCTCGGGGCGGGCGCGGGGAAGGGCACGACACGGCGATGCAGCGAGGATCAACGGTCTCGGATTCGTCGTGCGACGGCGTTCGCAGGCGAGCGCGGAGCGCCGTGCGATGAGCATGACGATGCGTCGCAGCACGTCAGGCGAGCAGCGCCGTTCGAGCCGACGCCTTCCACGCCGTCGGGGGGTTCGACGCAGCGCGCTATCCGCGGCCGATGATCGAGGACATCGAGCTCGGCCTGCGACTGCGCGAGCACGGTGACACGCACCTCGACCCGGAACTGCACGTGACGCACCTCAAGCGCTGGACGCTGCGCTCCCTCGTCGCCACCGAGCTCCTGTGCCGCGCGCTGCCCTGGTCGCGACTGATCCTCGAACGCGGAGAGCTTCCGAACGACCTGAATCTGCGCTCCTCGCAGCGCGTGGCCGCGGCACTCGCGCCGTGCGCCCTGTCGTCGCTGGTCGGCGTGCCCGCCGCGGCCGCGCTGGATGCGCGGTGGCTGCCGCTACCACTCGCCGTCCTCGCACTCTCGATCATCGTCGGCTGCGGCTTCTACGGGTTCCTCGTGCGCAAGCGCGGGATGTGGTTCGCCGCGCGCGCGTGGCTGTTCCACCAGCACCACCTCACGTACAGCGCGGTGACGCTCGCGTTCGTCACGGTGCAGCACGCCCTGCGCGCCGTCTTCTCCGGCGCAACGCGTTCCCGGGGACCGCTCAGGCCGCGGAGGACTCCTGCTGCGCGAGCCTGCCGCGCCGATCCTCGATGACGTCGTCCACGATCGTCTCGAGAGAGATGCCGTACTCGAAGTCGATCAGGCGGCGCATCTTCGTGATGTCGGGCACCCGCCGCGGCATGTCCTCGAAGCCCTTGGTGTACGCCTGGTCGTAGGGCACCAGCCGGATCTCGGACTCGCTGCCGGCGCGCGCGCGCACGAGGTGCGCCAACTCCAGCATCGAGACCTCGTGCGTCGCGCCGAGGTTGCAGACCTCTCCGATCGCACCGGGGGTCGCCAAGAGGCGCGCCAGGGCCTCGACGGAGTCGTCCACGTGGCCGAAGCAGCGCTGCTGCGTGCCGTCGCCGAAGACCGTGATGGGCTCACCGCAGAGCGCCTGGCGCGCGAAGTTCGGGAGCACCATCCCGTACTGCCCGACCTGCCGCGGACCGACGGTGTTGAACAGGCGCGCGATGATGACGGGCACGCCGCGTTCGTGCATGTACGCCAGCGCCAGCCACTCGTCGAGCGCCTTCGAACAGGCGTACGCCCAGCGCGAACGCGACGTGGGGCCCAGACTCAGGTCGTCGTCCTCGGAGAACGGCGCGCGCGTACTCTTGCCGTACACCTCTGACGTGGACGCCACGAGGACGAGCTTGCGTGCCTTCTCCGACGCCTCGAGCACGATCTCCGTGGCACCCAGGTTGGTGCGAATCGTGTGGACCGGCTGCTCGACGATGAGCCGCACGCCGACCGCTGCGGCGAGATGCACGGTGCAGTCGCTGCGATCCACGAACTCGGCCACGAGCTTCTCGTCGAGCGCCGAGCCGATGCGGTACTCGAACCGCGGCCGGCCGATCAGGTGCTCGATGTTGGACAGACGCCCGGTCGAGAGGTCGTCGAGTACCAGGACGCCGGCACCGCCCGCCAGCAGGCGGTCGGCGAGGTGCGAACCGATGAAACCGGCTCCTCCGGTGATGAGGACCTTCACGCGTGGCTCCTTACTGCTGCGACGTGCTCGTTCACGGCGACGGACTCCCCGGGCGCACGCCGGCCGCTTCACGCGCCCCGCGGCCGACCTTCTGCGTCTCGTGATACTCGAAGTCGGTGTTGACCGCCCACGTGTCGTGCCGCGCCCCACGCATGTTCTCGAGCGTGAGCATGGCCGTGAGCATCGAATGGTCCTGGTTGTTGTACTTGTGCATGCCGCCCCGGCCGACGCAATGCAGGTTCGGGATCGGATCGAGGAACGCGCGGACGGTCGCGAGATGCTCGCGGTAGCGGCTGTCGTAGACCGGGTACGCCTGCGGCACGCGTATCACGCGGCCATCGAGTACGTCGCCCGCACGGGCGAGGCCCAGCGCGTCGATCTCGCGCGTCGCCAGCGCGATGAGCTCGTCGTCGGGGGCGCTCCAGAGGTCGTCGCCGGCGAAGCAGAAGTACTCCATCCCGAGGCACGTCGTGTCCGCGTTCGGGACCATGTCGAGGCTCCAGTTCCCGAAGTTCTGGATGCGCCCCACCTTGACGCCCGGCGAATGGACGTAGATCCAGTTGTCGGGGAAGAGGTCACGGGCGTCGAGCATCAGCGCCACGACCAGGAAGTCGCGGTAGGAGAGCCCCTCGCCCGCGGCGCGCACCTCGGACGCATCGGGGGGTGCCGTGGCGCGCACCAGGTGCCGCAGGGGCATGCTGGAGATGACGTGGTCCGCTGCGATGCGCACACCGCCGTCCTTTCCCGCGGCGCAGATGCCGGTGGCCACGCCGTCCTCGATCTCGACGCTCGTGACGCGGTGTTCCAGCAGCACGCGGCCGCCGCGCGCGACGACGCGGTCGCGGCACGCCTCCCACATCTGGCCCGGCCCGAGGCGCGGATAGCGAAAGCTCGTGATGAGGCTCTTGATCTTGGCGGAGCGGCGGCTCAGCGACGCCGCGTCCAGGATCGCGCGGCCGAGGGAGAGGTCCTGGATGCGCTGCGCGGCCCACTCCGCGCGGATCTCGGTGCACGGCACGCCCCAGACCTTCTCCGTGTAGGTCCTGAAGAAGATGTCGTAGAGACGCCGGCCGAATCTGTTCGTGACCCACTGCTCGAAGTTGGTCTCCGGCCGTATCGGCCGCACGCGCGCCATCGCGTAGCTGCACACGATGCGCAGGGACGTCCACACGCCGAGGCCCGCGAGCGCGCTGCGCGCCCGCAGCGGATAGTCGAAGAAGCGCCCACGGTAGAGGATGCGCGACAGACGCGGCACGTCGAGGAACTCGTCACCGAGCAGCTCGTCCCAGAGCGCCTCGACGCGCCGGATCTTCGTGAAGAAACGGTGGCCGCCGATGTCGAAGCGATAGCCCTTGTAGACCTCGGTGCGCGAGATCCCCCCCACCGCGCCGGTCGCCTCCAGCACCGTCACGGCGACGCCGTCCTCGGCGAGCAGGTGCGCCGCCGTCAGCCCGGCGGGCCCGGCGCCGATGACGACGACATGATCGCCCGGTCGCAGCGGGGCGACGTCACGGAGCCCGCCGTCGCACGAGCCGCTCGCCCGGGAGTCCTCGGAGCCGTCCATCGACGGAGTTCACAGCAAGCGTGGCGCCGCGGCACGAGGAATCGGGGGCCGGCCGGGGCCGGCCCCGTCAGCCCGGGGCGCGGGCCGTGAACAGCGTGTAGCCGATGCCGCCCGAGCGGGCGAAGTCGCGGGCGGCGGCGAGCGCGGTCTCGGCCTCGGCCCGGTCGATGTCGATGTCCGGCGCGCCGGCGGCCGCGAGGCTCGTGGCGCGGGCGAGGCCCCGTTCGATGCGATCCACGGTCTCGAGCAGGGTGTGACCGGCATCGCGCACGCGGACGTTCTGGAAGCCCGCCGCCGCGAGCAGCTCGCGGTAGCCGGAGACCGAGCGCGCACCGGCGATGCAGAGCACGTGACCGAGCACGCCGAGCAGTTCCTCGGGTACCTCGCGCTCGAGCGTGATGTCGCTGATGGCCACGCGCCCCCGGGGCGCCAGCACGCGGCGCATCTCCTCCGCCGCGCCGCCGCCGTCGGGGAACGTGCAGAGCGCGCACTCGCAGAACACGACGTCGAACGCGCCGTCGCGAAACGGCAGTCGTTCGGCGTCGCCGCACGCGTGGGAGGTCCGGGCGCGCGCCACCGTCCCGCGCGCGCCACCGCCGCCCGCGTCGGCGCGCGAGCGCGCCAGATTGGCGCGCGAATAGTCCACACACGTCACGCGGCAGCCGAAGCGCCGCGTCAGGACGTCGGCGGTGGCGCCCCGCCCCGAGGCGACGTCGAGCACGCGCGCGCCGCGGTGTACGAGCGCCGCCTCGGCCAGCCGCGCCGTCAGCTCGGCGCCGCCCGGGTGGAAGCTGCGGCCCAGGAGAAGCTCGGTGAGCGGCATCTCGTACAGCCCCGCGCAGCAGGACTTGATCTGACGCGGCGCCGGGGCCATCTCGTTCAACGCTCACCGCCACCGGCGTTCAGGCCCCAGTCGTACTCGCCGTACTCGATGGCGTACTGCGCAGCGCGTTCCAGGTCCGCGCGGCGATCTGCCGGCGCAACCAACACGAGATAGTCCACGATGCCGCGCTCGGCGGGGATGCCCCGGCGGCGCAGGTCCGCCAGGAAGTCGTCCGCGTACCACTCGAAGATCGGCGAGAGCCGCAGGACGCGCGCCGCGTCATCGACGTACACGTTGGCCGGGTCGGCCACGAAGTCACGCGCCGCATCCGCGAGCACGCGCTCGAGCTCGTCGCCGGTCGGCAGCTCCGGGCGGATGACGGGACAGCCCTGGCTGCCGCAGTTCAGGACGAAGTGCACGCGCGCATCGACGTCGTCGCGGATCAGCTTGTCGTGCTCGAGGTCGTAGAGATTGATGCGCGCACCGCCCGCGACGAAGTCGAGGGTGTAGAAGAAGCCGAATCCGCGCCTGATCTCGAGCGTCGCCCTGACGTCGGTGACGCTGTCCAGCGGCCAGCGGTCGAGCACGGCCTTGATCACGAACGCGCTGTACGCCTGCACCCAGTACACGAGCGTCTCGTCGTCGCCCGCGAAGCGCTCGGGTGCGTTGTCAGGGCTGTAGG
Source organism: Planctomycetota bacterium (assembly GCA_024277065.1). GTDB lineage: Bacteria > Planctomycetota > JAJSAM01 > JAJSAM01 > JAJVHW01 > JAJRPF01. The sequence continues at coordinate 2,419 of JAJRVY010000301.1, read as the reverse complement.
CCGCGACCGCGGCGAGGTACGCGTCGAGCTGCGCGAGCGACGCGGCGTCGGCGTGCCACGCCTCGTAGTCCACGAGCCCGCTCGGCGAGACGTAGCGCCGCAGGAGCGACTCGAACGCCGCGTGCGAGAAGCCGTTCTCGGAGAAGCCCTCGGGCAACGCCGCGTTGACACTCGTGACCTGGCCGCCGAGCCCCCACTTCACGACCGAGCAACCCATCGTCAGCAGCTTGACGGCCACGCGAGCAGAGCGGCGATGAGCAGGCGGCAGCGCATGGATCAGAAGGTGTTCCCGGCGTCCCCGTCCCGCGCCGAGATCGCCCCGTCCAGCAGCTCGCGCTCGGCACGGATCGGCCCCAGCACGGTCTCCTCCAGGTCATCGCGGTAGAACATGTTGTACGTGTCGAAAGGGATCACGCGCCGCGCGTCGGGATGCACGATGTGGACGCACGACTTGCGGATCGAGCGCAGGTCGAACGAGTGCGGGTCGATGAACTCCAGGATCAGCAGCCTGAAGCTGTTCGCGTACGAGAGGTCCGACACCGCGTCGCCGGCGAGAGCGTGCCCGAGGAACTCCCCGAGCGCATCCGACTGCGAGTCCGGGGAGTGGCGCGTCGAGAAGAGGTCGAAGAGCCGCTCCTGCAGCGCCGTCTCGCTCTCGTAGCTGACGGTGTTGCGCGCGCCGTCGATCAGGATCTGCGGATCCACCAGCCCGGTGAGCGGCAGGAACACGGTCGGCGTCTTCAGCGCGTAGGCCATCGCCACGCTGTCGGCGTGACACGGCACGGGGATGATGTCCTCGGGTGCGAACAGGTCGCTCTGCTCGAGGATGCGGCGTCGCACCTCGGTCAGAGTCAGCCGGTCGCGCTGCACCGAGTAGCCGTCCTCGTACTGCTCGAGGCGCCCCGCCATCTGCACAGGCTGATACGTGATGCCGCGCACGCACGACCGCGACGTGGCGAGATCCAGCAGCTCCCCGAGCTCGTCGTCGTTCACGCCGCGGCGCACCGTGACGACCAGCGTCGTCGGCAGATCGACCTCGTCCAGGCGGTCGAGGGCGCGCAGTTTCACATCGCGCAGGTCCTCACCGCCGCCGCCCTCGCCGCGCAGCGTGCGCGTGGCCGCCGCGGAGAGCGAGTCGAACTGCAGGTAGACCTCGAAGTCGGGCGTGTAGCTCGCGAGGCGCTGCGCGAAACCGTCCTCGTGCGCGATGCGTACGCCGTTGGTGTTCAGCATCAGGTGCTTGACGGGCCGGCGGCGCGCGGCGTCGAGGATCTCGAACAGCCGCGGGTGCATGGTCGGCTCCCCGCCGGAGATCTGCATGACATCGAGCTCCTGCTCGTTCGCCACGGCGCGGTCCATCATGCGCTCGATCTGCTCAAGCGGCCGATGGGCCAGGCGCTCGGGGCCGCTGCCGGCGTAGCAGGTCGGGCAGCGCAGGTTGCAGTGGTCGGTCACCTCGACGAGCACGTTGCAGCCGTGCTGCTCGTGGTCGGGGCAGATGCCGCAGTCATACGGGCAACCCCAGCGCACGGGCGTGTTGTAGTGCTGCACCTGCTCGGGCGTCTTCAGGAAGACTTCGCGCGCGCGGCGGTAGTAGGCGATGTCGTCGGCCAGCAGCACGCGCTCGGGGCCGTGCCGCGGGCAGCGCTTGCGCATCTACACGCCGCCGTCCTCGAAGACGATCTTCGCGTCCACGCGTCGCAGGCACGTCGAGCAGATCGAGACCGCCGTGTCGTAGAACTCGTAGGGGCGCTCTCTCGGCGTCATCCAGCCCTCCGGCGGCCCACCTCGGGCCGCTGCGTCAACCGCTACCGCGGGCCGGATGTTCCGCCAATCGTGGCGTTTCCGAGCCGAAGGCCCGAACGAGAAGGCACTTGCGGTGCATGCGACGACGGCGGCCGGTAGCCTCGTTGCCCGATCCCGTGAGCCACAGCGAGCCACCACCGTCGCCGCCATCCGCCGCGCCGCCGCCCATCCGGCTGCGGGGCGTGCGGCAGAACAACCTGCGCGGCATCGACGTGGACATCCCCTGCGACGCGCTGACCGTCGTCACGGGCGTGTCGGGCAGCGGCAAGTCGTCGCTCGTGTTCGACACCCTCTACGCCGAGGGACAGCGGCGCTACGTCGAGACGTTCTCGGCCTACGCGCGCCAGTTCCTCGATCGCATGCCGCGGCCGGACGCGGAGCGCATCGAGGACCTGCCGCCGGCCGTCGCCGTCGAGCAGCGCAACCCGGTGCGCACATCGCGCTCGACGGTCGGCACGATGACGGAGCTGACCGATCACCTGAAGCTGCTCTTCGCCAAGGCGGCGTCGCTGTGGTGTCCCGGGTGCGCACGGCGCGTGCATCGCGAGACGCCCGCGCACGTGGCGGATGCCGTCCTCGCGCTCCGCGAGGGGACGCGCGTGACCCTGACGTT
>JAJRVY010000300.1 GCA_024277065.1 Planctomycetota bacterium | reverse complement strand
GGCATCGAGCGTGCCGCCGCGCTCGACGGCGATCGCCGACTGGAGCAGCGGGAACCCGAACACTCCGCCCAGCACGATGATCGTGACCACCAGACCGGCAAGGAGAGCCAGAGGCTGCAGGGCGATCTGGAGGATGGCCCCCGCCCACGGGATCGCGATCGCGGCGCCGGCCGCAGCGTCTAGAGCGAAGAAGAGCAGCGCGGCGAGGAGCACGAACAGGGGCGCCTGGACGAAGGCGCGGAGGTTGCTGAGCGAGAACGCGAAGCCGTCGTCCCACGAGATGCTGCGATCACGCGCGATACGCACCGCGTGGACGCGCGCGATGGCGCCGCCGACGATCGACCAGAGCACGAGCAGGACGAGCGCCACGACGGCGTGGTGCCACCACGGGATCACGACGCCCGACGCGGGCATCAGTTCCGCTGCGCTCGGGCCGGCGGCCACGACATCCACCTGCGCCCACCCGAGCTGGTCGAGCAGCGAGTCGAGATGCGGCAGCCGCACGAGGTTCAGCACGCGCTCCGCGAAGGCCCGTCGCAGGAGCTGGAAACCCTGGATCCTGCCCGTCGCCGTATCGTTGATCTGAACGCCGTACTCGGCGGCGTAGCCGAGCGCCGGCGCGAGCAGCCGCCACGAGACCTGATAGGCGAACCAGCCGATCATCGCGACGACGAGAGCGGAGAGGTCGAAATCGACGCGCGGGACGGTGATGCGTGTCCTCACCCGCGCTCCCAAATCGTCCATGGATCGTCCTCCCAGTCGGCGGTCGGCCCGCCGTCGCCCCTCGCGATCCTACCGACGCGCCGAGTGCGACGGCACGATTCGGGCGTGCTGGGATGCGATCAGGAGTCGTCGTCCTGATAGAGCCGCTCGGGCTGCATCCCCAATCGCCGCCGAATCGCCGGTGCGAACCAGCGCACGTCGAGCCGCTGGCGCTGCAGGGCGCGCGCTCGCGGCACGCGGCAACGATCGGGGACCGCCGGCAGCGTGTGGTGCTCATGATCGACGTCGAGCATGGTGTGCAGCTCGCGGCGATGGGGCACGCGGTGCGCGGCGAGCATCTGCTCGAAGGGCTCCATGGAGGGCGCGAACAACGAGAGCAGCTTGTGGTCGTCCAGGAACACCTCGAGCGCCGACCCGGGATCGTACGCACCGAACCCCACCATGCCGTCGTGGAGCAGCGCGAAACTGTAGCGCTCGAGCACGGCCAGCATGTCCCCGCGCGGCAGCAGCTCGCTGACGAAGCGATCGACGGCCGGGCTGTCGGGGTCCGACTCCATCTCGGCGTCCGAGCGGCGCACCTCGAGCACGGCATGGCAAAAGCGCGGCAGGGCGCGCAGGGCCGCAGGCAACAGCCGTTCGAGGCGCAGCACACTGACTTGGGCGTGGAAGAAGTAGTGCGGCGGGTCGTCCTCGTCGCGCCACTGCACCTCGTAGCCCTCGTCGCAGGGCGCTCCGACGCCGGCATCGACGTGGAGCCCCAGCGGCAGGACGTACTCGGACACCATGACCGAGAGTCTATCGCCAACGTCGAGCGCGAGGGAACCCGCGAGATCGACATCTTCTGCGCCCGGCGCGCCGCGGCAGGTCTACCAGCGCAGGACCGCCGCCAACTTCGTGCCGTTCGTCAGACGCTCGGGCTCGAGGAGCAGGACCTCACCCCCACGCGACAGCACGGCCTGGGCGATGTCGTCCAGGATGTCGTCGTCGTGGGCGTCGCGCTGCGCTTCGTGGAGCACGACGGCGCCCGTCGTGCGGTCGAGGCGACCCCAGACATGCCGTCCGCGAGCGAGCAGCAGGCGCCGCACACGCCCTTGCACGGCCGCGCGAGCGACCGTGTCGAGATCGTCGCTGGACAGCCCGCGACCGCGCAGACCGGCGGCCTCGTCCACGGCCCGCGCCTCGCGGCGGCGCATCTCCTCGCGCACGATGGGCAGCGCCTTGGCGTGCAGTTCCGCGGGGGTCGCGTGGTCGAAGTTGCCCTCGACACCGTCGGGCAGCAGATGCGTGCAACGCGAGACGGCATGGTAGATCGGGTGGTAGTAGCCCACCGCAGCGAGTACGAGGGGCACGTGCTCGTCGCGCAGGATCTCCCAGACGGCCTCGTCGATGGCCCGGAAGTACGGATCCAGCTCCTCCTTGCGGTCCTCCTCGCCGGCGCCGCTCCCGTGGAACGACGCAGCGCCGGTGCCCGCGGCACCCGAGTGGCGATTGGTGAAGACCGCCGCGTCGCCTCGTCCGAGCGCCTCCTCGAGCGAACTGGGAAGACCGTCGGCGACGACCCGCGACAGCCCGTTCTCGCTGCCCTCGTGGAGCGCGACGGCGTTGCGGCTGATCGCCAGCACGTAGAAGCGTGCACCCGACTGCAGATACCGGATCAGAGGCCGAACGTGGAACGAGTCGGCCACGACGACCCGCTCGGGCAGGGCGAAGGGCACCGAGTAGACCGCGAGACGATCGGGTGAGCGGAACACGGCGAGACCGTCGGACCGCGAGGCCCGGGGCTCCTCCTCCATTAGCTTCAGGAGCGGCTCGAGGAGCGCGACGGCCTCGCGACTCGGCACGGCGGTCGCGACGAGACGCTCGGCCTCCCCGACCAGGTTCTTGAAGCGGATCGCGTCTTCTCGCGCGTGCTGCGGCGAGCGATGCGTGGGCTGGAAGATGGAGATGCAGGGCTTCTCGTGGGCCACGAGGAGCTGCTGCAACTGGGCCACCGTGAAAGGCTTCATCGGGCCTCCTTCTGCGGCGGGTCGCGCGTCGTCGGCCCCGCCAGTCGGGCGCCGGATGCGTTGCGTCCTTCCACCGGACTGGTCATTGTAGCACCTCCCCGTGGCAGACATGCGTGGCCTCGGCGCGCGCGGGTGCGGGACTTCAGACGGGGGCCACACAACCGGCGTCGTCGTGGGCCGGCGAATTCACGCGGCGGCTCACCGCGAAGGTCTCCAGGATGTCATCCGAGCCCGGTACGAAGAGCGGCGCGAGGCGTGCGGGATCCTGCACCGAGGAGTCCAGCCAGAGGTCCCGGTCCGCGGGCCGCAGCAGAACCGGCATGCGATCGTGGATCGGTCGCAGCAGAGGGCTCGGCGCCGTCGTCAGGATCGTGAAGGTGACCAGCGGCTCGGCCGGGCCGCGCGCCCAGCTCTCCCACAACCCGGCGAGCGCCAGCAGCCGCCCGTCCCGCCGCTGGATGCGCGTCGGGACCTTGCCGCCCGGCGCCCTCTGCCATTCGTAGAAGCCGTCTGCCGGAACGATGCAGCGGCGGCGGCGCAGCGCTTCCCTGAAGGAGGGCTTGCGGTGCGCCGTCTCGGAACGCGCATTGATCATGCGGCTCCCGATCGACGGGTCCCGCGCCCAGGAAGGTACGAGGCCCCAGCGCAGAAGATCGAGGCGCCGCCCGGCGCCTTCGCCGGCCTGCGGCGCGCGTACGACGGGCACCTCCTGGGTCGGGGCGATGTTCCAGCGCGGCCGCAGGTCGGGCACGGCCGCCAAGGCGAAGACCTCGGCGATCACGTCACCCGGCGCCGACAGCGAGTAGCGGCCGCACATGGCTCGGCCTCAGTCCCGGCGACGCGGCACGGTCCACGTCACACGGGCGACGTGGGTCGCGAGAACGCGTCCGGGCGCGCCGCCCTCGCCGGCGGGAGCGCGGATCGTCACGTCCACGTCGTTCCAGCCCGTCTCGGGCCTGCGCTGGATGAGTTCGGCGGACGCCACGCCATCGACGTCGGTGACGACGACGAGACGTTGCGCACGTCCGCCGAACGCCGCCTGCGGTACGCCGGGACGCACCTCGTAGGTGACCACGTACCCGGCGAGAGGCGCGCCGTCACGCGCACGCACGACGCGAGTCGCGAACGTGTACGGGGCTCCGGTGTCGCTCACGGCGGCGAGCGGCCACTCCCAGGCCGCGTCCACCCACGAGCAGCGCGCGCGGACCTCGCCCCACAGCCGATCGGGCGTCTGCGGTGAGTACACGAGCACGTCGGAGTCGCCGGCGGCGGCGGACGTCACGACGCACCACGTCTGGCCGACACCGATCAACACGTCGTCGCCGTCCCAGGACAGCTCGTACGGCAGCGCCGCCGTCACGGACGACGCGGCGCGGTGCGCTCCCTGCGCGCGCGCCGGTCGCCCGTCGCCACCGTCCACGGCATCGATCGTCACGGCGCTACCCGCCACCAGCACCCACTCGATGGCCGTACCGGGTACCGGCCGGCCGCCGTCGTCGCGCGCCGTGGCGACGAGCAGCACGCGTTCTCCGAGAGCGTTCACGGCGGCAGCGGGCGCGACCTCCACGAGCGACGCGGGCTCGCGCACGCCCCCCCCCGGATAGCCGCCGGGCGGCACCGACACGCACGCGCCCACGACGAGCCACGCCCCCGCGACCGCCACCTGCCTTCGCACATCGCTCCGTCCGCGTCCGAGCATGCCTTCCTCCCGAGGTCTCACGCCGTGCGCCCGAGCGGTACGCCGAGCGCCGTGCCCCCACGATGCGCGCCCGCGCGCCGCAGAGGGAAATGTTCTCGCCGCAGGCCCCGTGTTCGCCACAATCCTGACCCCACGGAGCGGGCGTAACTCAGTGGTAGAGTGGCAGCTTCCCAAGCTGCAAGTCGTGGGTTCGAATCCCATCGCCCGCTCCAGGCGCAAGACCTTGCGACACTGACGATCCTCCGGAGTGGCGTAGCCCAGTGATCCGGCGATCACGTGGGCGACGGTGCGGGGCCAGAGCGCCATCACGACGCGCGGGCCCCAGTCGGCCGCATGAACGGAGAGGACGCCGAGCGCCGCGGCGGCGACGATCACGACG
>JAJRVY010000299.1 GCA_024277065.1 Planctomycetota bacterium | reverse complement strand
TGACGGGCTCGATGACGGGCTCGATGACGGGCTCGATGACGGGCGCGCTGATCGGCTCGACGACGGGTACGCTCATGGGCGCGACGATCGGGGAGGCGGCAATGACCTCGGCCGGAATGGTGAGGGGCGGGAGAGGCTTGGGGGCAGCGACGTGCTCACCGTCCGGCTGCGCTGCGGGCGCGGCGGGGAGGGGGGACTCGGGTTCCGGTTCTGGTGCGGTCCGCGCGGCCGGCTCGGGCGCGACGGGCTCGGGAACGACGACGGGCTCGGGCGCGTCCTCTTGGCCGGCGAACACGGGAGAGGCGTCCAGCACCTTCTCCCAGCGCGCCGCGCGGCTGCGCAGCGGCGCCTGCTCGAGGTCCTCCTCGTCATCATCGTCATCGATGAACGTCGAGTCCTCGACGAACTCGTCGAAGGCGATCTTGCACTTGGGGCACTCGGCTCCGGCCGACGCTAGCTCCTCGCCACAACGGATGCAGTGCGACATCAGGCGTCTCCCTCGATTCGCGGATGAGCGAGGGTTGCCCGTCGCAGGCTCCCTCCCAGCGCGTTTCTCATCGGGAGAAAAGCGAGCCTCGCTGAAGCCCGGAGCGTGCATGGGCGATACGACGTTCGACCGGGGGACGGCGGGAAGCCCCGCCACACGCCACGCCCCTCCCGGCCCGCGGCGCCTGCCCGGTCGCGGGCGTCAGCGCGCGTGGATCACGGCGAGCGCGCGCTCGACCGCGCGTTGCACGCGTAGCTCGGTGCCCGGCTCGGGCTTCCCGAGGTGTGTCACCGCCGCCTCGACGACCCAGCGCCCTGCCGCCACCGAGAGCGCGAAGCCGTGGACGTCGCCGCCGCTCGAGCGCAGCACCTTGCGAGCGTGATAGCCCGCGTCGATGTCGTCGATGTCGTCGGGCGGCGCGTACGCGACGTCCGGCGCGACGAGCGGGTTGGCCTCGTATGCCGCGTCCTGCGCCTGCTGGAGTGCGCGGCTGGCTGCGACATACGCCCGCGCCGCGGCGGCGTCGCCGAACAGCAGGATCGTGGACGCTGCCTGCGCCCGGCCGTCCGGGGCCACCGCCACGCGCGACTCGGCGTCGATCAGCGCGGCGAGCAGTGCGTCCGCGTCGATCTGCGGCGCCGCGCGCAGCATCTCGCGGAGCGTGCGGCGCAGCATCGGGGCGCGGCGCACCGCGGCTGACGGAGGCTCGAACGCCGCCATCGGAGCGATGATCGTGTCCCAGGGCACGCCTGCGGCTCGTGGGGTGCGCGCGAGGAAGACCCGCGGCGCCTCGATCGCCATCGGGCGCGTCGGCGGGTGGTCCAGGACGGCCGCGACTCCCGCGGTCCCGCGCGCGGCGAGAACGGCGTCCATGAAGCGCTCGCCGTCGCCGTAGGGGAACGCGAACCCCGCGAGTGCCGCGCGCGCCACGGCGGGGATGGACGCATCGACGTCCGCACCGGCGGTTCCCGACGTGAGCAGCGCCAGATCCTCGAACGCGCGCGAGCGTCCCGCCGCCCTCGCGATCCGGCGTGCCACCTGCTGCGCGTGCCCTTCGACGACGGCGCTCCACGCCGCGATCGCCGACTCGTCGCCGCAGGCCGCCAGCGCGTCGGTGAGCGGATGGCTCTGGAAGTCGAGTGCGTGCGCGCACTCGTGGGCGATCAGGAAACGGAAGGCGTCGCGCATGCGCTCCGGCGGGATGCCCACGATGTGACAGGCGATCACGAACGTCTCGGGGCACACCAGGATGACGTTGTCCTGCGCCACGTACTTCGCGGGCGTCGCGGCGCCGATCATCTCGAACGCCGCGGACTGCCGCTCCCATTGTCCCGTGCGCTCCATCGGGCCGCGCAACTCCGCGGCGATCGCTGCGGCGATCTCACGGGCGGTCGCCATTCTGACGGCGGGCGCCCGAGGTGACGCGTCCGCGTCGGCGTGACGCCCGCGGTCCGCGAGGACCGCCGCCCAGCCGTCCCGTACCAGCGCTCGCAACCCCGTGGCATCCGCGAGGCCCGGCGGCGCGGCGAGGTCCGGCTCGTCCTGCCGCAGCCGCTCGATGATCTCGCCCAGCGGTCGCCACGCGTTGCCGTCCCTGCCCTCGCCGGCGGCGGGCAGCGGCTCGGAGAGGTCGCCGGCCCGGTCCGCGCGTTCCCGCGGCACGAGGAACGCGTCGCCGTCCGGCGGCGCGCCGATCCCCGAGTACGCGGCCGACTTCGTCGCGAGGGGGATGCCGGCGGGATGGGCGCCGAACGTCCAACGCCCGGAGATGCCCTGCCGCACCGGCCAGGCCAGGACCAGCGCGCTCTTCTCGGCGCGGTCGGCGTCCACGTCGCCACGTGTCGCGGCGGGCTCGCCGCGGGCGTTCGGGAGCACGACGCGGAAGAGATAGCCGTCGGCTTCGACGACCCCATCGCCGCGAGCCACGGCGCGGCCCCAGCCCATGATCCCGGCCGCGGCGTCGTCGGGGCTGCCGCGCCACGGCGCGAGCCCCAGCATCGCCGCGAGGGTCGGGAACTCGCCGCTGCCGTCGCCGTCCGTGTCCACGTAGGCCAGTGCCTGCGCATGGACCAGCGCGCGCCGGGCATCCACGACGCGCTGCGCCGCGAGGACCTGCTGCGTACGCAGTCTCTCCGTGAGAATCGCCCGGAGCGGGTGCGGCGTGGCGATCGGCGCGGTGTCCTGGCCGCGCGCACCGCCGGCCGCGACGAGGAGGAGGAGCAGCAGCAGCGGCGGCGGCAGCGGCGGCAGGGGCGGCAGGGGAAGCAGCCGGCGAGGGGCGACGGGGGCGGCGTCGTGCGCGATGCGGCGCACTCTACGGCGTCCTGTCACCGGCCCGTCAGCGTGGTGCGTTGAGGATGTCCGACTCGCGCGCATAGAGACGCTTCATCGTGAGCGACCGTGGTGGCGGCAGCCCGGGCAGGTACTGCGCCACGAGCGCGGCGGCCGCCGCCGACTCGTCGTGCAGCTTCTGTGCGCGGATGTCGCGCAGGCGGATGCCGCCGAAGTCCGACGCTTCCGCGCGGCAGTGGAGCTGCATCGTTCCGATGTAGGCGACGGGCGTGTCCACCGGGATCAGGAACTGCCAGTTGGGCGTCTCCGCCCAGCGCTCCGCGTCGCTGCGCGCGTCCCACATGGTCGGCGGATTGAATGCGACGACGTGCTTGCCGGGCGGCAGCACGAGGTACAGCCAGCCCGCGGCCAGGGACTCCTCGGAGAACGACTCGAGCCCGTCGATCTGCTCGACGCGCGAGTCGTCGCCCGCCCCGCCCAGTCCGACGCTGATGCACTGCGACTCGAGCGCGTCGTCGAAGGGAGGCACCGGGCCGGCGTTCGACGTCGTCACGACGCGCAGCAGTACGATCGTGCTCCTGGACGCTTTCACCGCCGCGAGGTCCGCGGCGTCCGGACCCGACGTGGACACGCACGCTGTCAGCGCGCAGGTCAGAAGGAGCAGCGCCGCCGTGGCGGACGATGGGATACGCACTGTCGGTCCTCCGTTCTCGTCCGCTGCGACGATCAGCCCCTCAGCGGAGCGTCCGCGTGGCACGGCGACGTGCAGGACGCCCGTAACGGGTCGGGCGCTCGTGCAGGGACAGATCCTCGGGCCAATGCGCCGGATCCGGATGCACGAAACCGGGCTCGCCGAGCGCGTCACCGTCGAACGTCGCGACCGCCGCTGCGCCCTGGGCACGCGCGCGCTCGCGGATCAGGTAGTCCGCGAAGTCGGCCCGGCCGTCGCGAAAGGCGGAGAGCGCCGTGAGCGCGACGTCGCGGTCCAGGATCGTCACCTGCTCCGTCGCCAGCAGGCCGGCGAGCGCGTCCGCCACGGCGGCCTTCGGCACGCGACAGCCACGCAGCAGCACCCACGCGAACTCGCAGAGGACGGCGTCCGAGATGACGAGGGACGCGCCCTCGTCGAGCGCACGGGCGATCGGAGACTGCACGTCATCGTCGTCGATCAGGAGCCGCACGATCACGCTCGCGTCCACGGCGATCATCGCGGCATCCTGCTGCCACAGTCGCGCGTGACCTCGTTCATCTCCTCGACCGTCAGGTGGCTGTCGGACTCGATCATCCCGTACAGGTCGCGGATATCGACCTTGAGGGGCCCGAGGCGCACGCTGCCGTCGTCCGCGACGACGAACTCATTCCTGCGCGGGCCCCAAGGCGAAGCGTGGCTGCGGTCAACCCCGCCGGCCGGACTCCGGGACACCGGGAGACGCC
>JAJRVY010000298.1 GCA_024277065.1 Planctomycetota bacterium | reverse complement strand
TCGAGGTCCGCAAGATCGTTCTCCTGCCGCGGTTCACCGCGTTCTCGGGCGCGCAGACCTTCCACAGCGCGCCGATCAACGTGCGCGCATTCGCCTCGGCGAACCTCGGCCTGTGGGTGGGCAACTCGATCGGCAGCGGCGCGAGCTTCGCGATGGACGTCCAGGAGTCGCCCGACCTCGAGATCCGGAACTCACCGGGTCATACGACGTGGGTAGTCGTTAGGGCCCGCGCATGAATAAGTTCGTAGGACCGAGGGCGAGCGAGACGGCGCGGGGCAAGGCGCCTCGACGACGCGACTCATTGCGGAGCCGAGTCGGGGAGGAGAGGCAACGCCGCCCCGCGTCGTCGCAGCCGACCGAATCCCGAAGTTATTCCTGCGCGGGCCCCTACCGAACGACCGGCAGCAGCGATGGCGGCGTCCGCCCTTGCGCCGCGGCGCTCATCGCCTCTTGTGAACGGAGCGGCCACCACGCCGTGCGTGCCCTGTAGACTGGCGCGAAGGAGCACGCGAACCATGTCCGAGATCATCTTCCAGGTCGAGGAGGCGCCCGAGGGCGGCTTCGAGGCGCACGCGCTGGGCCACGCGATTCACACCGAGGCCGACACCATGGAGGAACTGCGCACGATGGTCCTCGACGCCGTGCGCTGCCACTTCGACGAGGACGAGCGCCCGCGGGTGGTCCGCCTGCACGTCGTCCACGACGAGGTGCTCCGGGTTTGAAGTTCCCGCGCGACGTCTCCGGCTCGAAGCTGGCCCGGGCGTTGCGCTGCTACGGCTACGAGACGACGCGCCAGGCGGGCAGCCACATGCGGCTGACGAGCACCCTCCGGGGCGAGGAGCACCACGTCACGATCCCCGCCCACCGTGCGCTCGCCGTCGGAACGCTCGCAGCCATCGTGCGCGACGTCGCCGCCTTGCAACGAACCCGCCGGACGCAATCGGCGCGCACCCGGGATTCCTGCTCACGCTCTCAGGCCGCATCCGCGACCGTCTCATGCTGGCATGTCGTCCCTGATGCGGCAATGAGCGCGGAGTTGTTCAGCGCTCGGCAGTGGAGCCCGGCCGTCGTGTCTTCGCTGGTCGTGGCGGTACGCGACGATCGACCGGGGGACTCACGTTGGCCGGTCCGGGTCCACGGAGGGGAGTACGTCGCGAGGCGGCTCGGGACACCGTCGCCGCCGGGGACACGCGGGGACGCCACGTAGGGCGTCCCCTACGATGGGATACGCGATGCGCCACGCGTACCGCTGAAGATCCGCCACGCCGCCCCGCCAATGATGCGCCACGCATGGCGGCGACGATGCGCGACGCATTCCGGCGACAACGCGCCACGCGTACCGGCGACGACGCGCCACGCGTACCGGCGACGACGCGCCACGCATTCCGGCGACGATGCGCGACGCATTCCGGCGACAACGCGCCACGCATGCCGGCGACAACGCGCCACGCGTACCGGCGACGATGCGCCACGCGTACCGGCGACGATGCGCCACGCGTACCGGCGACGATGCGCCACGCATGCCGACGACGACCCGCCACGGGTGCCGGCTACGATCCGCCACGCGTGCGGACGCCGACGGTCGGACACGCGCGCCGACGGTCTCGCGGCCGGTGTCCGCTGCGGGTGGCGGTACGGTGCTCGCCCTGCTACCGGGCGATTCCGAGGTGGCTGGCGAGGGCGCGGGCGCGTTCGTCCTGCGGTTCGGCGGCGAGGGCGACGCGGACGTGCCCAGCGGCTTCGGTCTCGCGGCCGGTGCGGGACAGGAGCGTGGCGAGATTGACGTGTGCGACGACGAGCGCGGGATCGGCGGTGAGGGCGCGCCGCCAGGCGCGTTCGGCGCCGCCGGGGTCGCCGTTGCGCACGAGGTACACGCCGACCAACTGGTGCGCCATCGCGTTGCCGGGGTCGAGCGCGAGGGCGCGGCGGGCGCTCGCCAGCCCCGCGGCGTCGTCGCCCGCCGCCAGTTGCAGCGCGCCGAGATGCGTGTGCGCGTCGGGCGCGTCGGTCAGGCACACCCAGTCGCGGTAGTGGGCGCGCGCCGCGGCGGCGTCGCCGCGTCCCTCGGCGAGGGCGCCGAGCATGTAGTGCGCGAACCAGTTCTGCGGGTCCTCCCTGAGTACGCGTTCGAACAGCGCGTCGGTGCTGCGCCACGTGGTGGCGAGCCCCGCCGCGAAGAGGCCGAGCAGGAGAACGGCGACGGCGGCGATCGTCGCTGCGGCGCGTGGACGCGCGGCGAGTGCCGCCGCGCCGCCACCGGCCACGAGCAGCGTCAGCGGGATCGCCGCGAGGTAGGTGTAGCGGTCCGCGAAGGCGTGGGAGCCGATCGGCACCAGCCCCGACACGGGCGCGAGGAGCAGCAGCGCGGCGCACCACGCAACGGCGAGCGCCGGCGCGCGGCGCGCCCGCACGAAGACGACGACCGTCAAGGCGACCGCGAGCAGCGCCGGCACGAGGAACGCGGCGTCGCCGGCGTCGAATGGGATCGGACGCAGGTAGTGCGCGCACAGTCCCACCGGCAGGACGCTCTTGATGGCGAGCAGCGCTGCGCCGTGTGCGCCCAGCACCAGGCGGCCCGGCAGCGAGACGTCGGCCAGCGCGCCGGTGTCGGTCTGCCCCGCCCACGCCGCCGCCGCGACCAGCGCGGCGACGACGGCGAGCGGGATCTTCTCGGCCAGCGTCCTGCGCGTGACGCTGCGGCGAAGAGGCCACGCGTCGAGCAGCAGCAGCACGAGCGGCCACGCCAGCGGCGTGGACTTGGACAGCAGCGCCGCAGCGTAGAGCAGGACCGAGGCCCAGTACGCGCGACGACGGCCGCGCACGTGGCGCAGCCACAGCCAGAACGACGCCAGGAGGAACGCGCCGCAGAGAACGTCGCGGCGCTCCGCGATCCAGTCCACGGCCTCGACGCGCAGCGGGTGCACGGCCCAGAGCAGCGCCGCCGCGAGCGCCGCGCCGCGGGCGAGCGCGGGCCGCGCCCGCAGGCGCTCCGAGCACAGCGGCAGGAGCCGCTCGCCGATCGCCAGGAGAGCCCACGCGGAGAAGGCGTGCAACAGCACGTTCGTCAGCAGGAACGCGCGCGCGTCGAGGCCGTGGACGGCGTGGCCGAGGCGATACGAGAGCCACGTGAGCGGCATGTACGGGCCGAAGTCGCTGCCCGCCGACTCGAAGAAGATCCAGCGCCAGCCGCCGGGCCCGAGCCACTGCCGGTTGTCCACCAGCAGCATGCGGTCGTCCCAGTCGAGGAAGCCGCCTCCCAGCGCGAACAGGAAGGGCAGGGCAGCCGCGACGAGGACGATCAGGACGCGCAGCGGGCGGCGCTCCCCGCCGCTGCCCGCGATCGCTGCAAGCGGCCCCTCACGCCTTGGCGTCGGCGATCTCCTCTTCGGCGTGGTAGATCTCGCCGCCGCGCTTCTTGAACTCCTCGCTCATCTCCTCCATGCCCGCCTGCAGCGCCTCTTCCTCGCTGACGATGCCCTGCGCCGCCGCGTAGTCGCGCACGTCCTGGGTGATCTTCATCGAACAGAAGTGCGGACCGCACATGGAGCAGAAGTGGGCCACCTTGGCGCCCTCGGCGGGCAGCGTCTCGTCGTGGAACTCACGCGCGAGCGGCGGGTCGAGGGCCAGGTTGAACTGGTCCTCCCAGCGAAACTCGAAGCGCGCCTTGCTGAGCGCGTTGTCCCATGCCTGCGCGCCGGGGTGGCCCTTTGCGAGGTCCGCCGCGTGGGCCGCGATCTTGTACGTGACGACGCCCCGCCGCACGTCGTCGGCGTTGGGCAGCCCCAGGTGCTCCTTGGGCGTGACGTAGCACAGCATCGCCGTGCCGTACCACCCGATCATCGCCGCGCCGATGGCGCTCGTAATGTGGTCGTAGCCCGGCGCCACGTCGGTCGTCAGCGGCCCCAGCGTGTAGAAGGGCGCCTCGCCGCAGACCTCGAGTTGCTTGGTCATGTTCTCGCGGATGAGCTGCATCGGCACGTGGCCGGGGCCCTCGATCATCACCTGCACGTCGTGCTTCCAGGCGATCTTGGTCAGTTCACCGAGCGTCTCGAGCTCCCCGAACTGCGCCTCGTCGTTGGCGTCGGCGATGCAGCCCGGACGCAGCCCGTCACCCAGCGAGAAGGCCACGTCGTACGCCTTCATGATCTCGCAGATGTCCTCGAAGTGCGTGTAGAGGAAGCTCTCCTCGTGGTGCGCGAGACACCACTTGGCCATGATGGCGCCGCCCCGCGACACGATGCCCGTCAGGCGCCTCGCCGTGAGCGGTACGTAGCGCAGCAGCACGCCGGCGTGGATGGTGAAGTAGTCCACGCCCTGCTCGGCCTGCTCGATCAGCGTGTCGCGGAAGACCTCCCAGGTCAGGTCCTCGGCCTTGCCGTCCACCTTCTCGAGCGCCTGGTAGATGGGCACCGTGCCGATCGGCACCGGGGAGTTGCGCAGCACCCACTCGCGCGTCTCGTGGATGTTGGCGCCGGTCGAGAGATCCATCGCCGTGTCGGCGCCCCAGCGGATGGAATCGACGAGCTTCTTGACCTCCTCCTCGATGGTGGACGCCACGGCGCTGTTGCCGATGTTGGCGTTGATCTTCACGAGGAAGCCGCGGCCGATGATCATCGGCTCGCTCTCGGGATGGTTGACGTTGGCGGGGATGATGGCCCGCCCGCGCGCGATCTCGTCGCGCACGAACTCCGGCGTGACCTCGTCCGGGATCGTCGCGCCGAAGGCCTCGCCGGGGTGCTGCGCCAGGTACTCGCGCGCCTGCTGCCGCTTGATGTTCTCGCGGATCGCCACGAACTCCATCTCGGGCGTGACGATGCCCGCCCGCGCGTAGTGCATCTGGGTGACGTTGCCGCCCGGCAGTGCCCTGCGCGGCCGCCGCGTGCGCGTGAAGCGCAGCGCGTCGAGAGCCTCGTCGGCCTCGCGTGAGCGCGCAAAGCGCGACGATGATCCCGAGAGCTCCTCGGTGTCGCCGCGCTCCTCGATCCAACGCCCGCGCAAGGACGCGAGGCCCCGCCGCACGTCGAGCCGCGCGTCCGGATCGGTGTACGGGCCGCTCGTGTCGTACACGTAGACGGGCGGGTTCGGGCGCTCGTTGCCGGTCACCGGGCTGCGTGTGCCGTCGAGCGCGATCTCGCGGAACGGTACACGCAGATCGTCGCGGCTGCCGGTGACGTAGACCTTGCGGCTGCGCGGGAACGGCGCGGCCGCGAGGCTCCCGGCCTGCGGCACCTTCTCCTGGCGCGCGCCGTCCTCCGGGGACGGGTCCTGTCGAGGCGAGATCATGGGAGGCTCCTTCACGCGGTGGGGTCACCTCTTCTACCCGTCCCCCGCCGCCCCCACAACGAAGGGACCGCGCCGCGCCGGTCGCTCATTCGGCGGGCGGGCTCGCCCGCGCCGCGGGTAGACTCCGGGCCGCTCATGGCACCGCCGTCCACCGCCGACGACCCCCTGCGCCGCCTCCTCGAGACGGGCACCGACGAGGAGATCGTGCTCGTCCTCGCGGGCAAGGACCCGCAGGAGGTCGCCGACCTCCTCGAGGAACTGCCCGAGGAGATCAGCACGCGCGCGTTCGACGCGCTCGGCACGCTGCGTCAGGCCAACGTACTGCGCGCCATCGACGACGAGGACGTCCGCGAGGACATCATCGAGGCTCTGTCGGACGACGAGATCGCCGACATCGCCGAGGCCCAGAAGTCCGACGACGCCACCGACCTTGTGGAGGAACTGCCCGAGCACCGCCGCGAGAGCGTGCTGGCCGAGATCGAACCCGAGCGCCGTGCTGAGATCCGCGAGCTCAGCCTGCACCATCCCGAGACCGCCGGCGGCATCATGCAGACCGAGCTGCTGCGTCTCGGCGAGGATCTCACCGTGGCCGAGGCCACGGACGTCGTGCGCCGCGAGTACAGCCCGAAGATGGGCGATCTCTTCGACGTGTGGGTCGTGGACGACGAGGGACACGTGCGCGGCCGCGTGCGCAGCCGCCAGCTCCTGACGGCGCCGGCGGGCGCGCACATCCGCGACATCATGTCGCGCGACGTGCGCGCCGTGCCCGTCACGATGGACCAGGAGGAGATCGCGGACCTCGTCCAGGACTACGACGTCGCGACGGTGGCGGTGATCGACGAGGGTGAGCAGCTCGTCGGCCGCATCATGGTGGACGACATCCTCGACGTCGTGGAAGAGGAGGCCACCGAGGACGCTGCGCTGCAGGCCGGCACGAGGCCCGAGGACGTCCACAGCCGCTCGGTGGGCCTGACGATCCGCGCCCGCCTGCCGTGGCTCGTCGCGACGTTCTTCGGCGGGCTCGTCACGATCTACCTGATCACGTCGCTCGAGGACGACCTCGTGCGGCGCCTGGCGCTCGTCCCCGCCGTGATGCCGATCATCGCCGGCATGAGCGGCAACGTCGGCACGCAGGCGTCGTCGGTGACGGTGCGCGGCATCGCGGTCGGCGAGGTGGACTACGGACGCCTCGGCCGCGTCATCTGGAAGGAGCTGGCGTCGGGGCTGGCGTTCGCGGTCTTCTTCGGGCTGCTGCTGTACGCGTACGTGCTGTTCATCCTGCCGCAGCTCAAGACCGTCAACTGGCTCGGTCACGATCCGACGTGGGTGGCGCTGATCCCGAGTCTGGCGATCCTCTGCACGATCCTCTCCGGCGCGGCCATGGGCACGCTCGTGCCGCTCACGCTGCACCGCCTGGGGCGCGATCCGGCCGTCGCGTCGTGGCCCTTCATCACCACCATGAACGATCTGGTCAGCATCTCGGTGCTGGCCGTCGTCGTGCGGCTCATCCTGGCGTGACGCTCTTTCCGGGACTCCAGGACGCCGCGTTCCGGCCGCTGCTCAAGTGGCCCGGTGGCAAGAGGCGCGAATGGCGCACGCTGGGCCCGCACGTGCCGCACGACGCGCGGCACTTCGTCGATCCGTTCATGGGCGGCCTAGCGCCGTTCGCCCTGACGCCGTTCAGCGGGGGCGCGTTCCTGAACGACCGCCATCCGCTGCTCGTGGACCTGCACCGCCGCGTGCAGGCGCAGGATGCCGCGCTGCACGCGGCGCTGACGCGGCTCGCGGACGACTGGGACGCTCTGGGCCCGTTGTCCGCCGCTCTGCGCCGGCCCTTCGTGGCACTGCTCGCCGAGGCCCGCCGCAGCGACGCGGCGCCCGACGCGCGCGCCGCCGCGGGCGCCGCGCTGCGTGGTCGCTCGAGGCCCGCCGATGCCGCGTTCCCGGCGCTCTTGGCGGCATCGCTGGCAAACAAGGCCCTGCGCCTCTCGCGGCTCGAGCGCAAGCACGCCACCCACTTCGACGAACGCGGCTGCGAACGTCACGGCGAGACGGCCGTGCGCGCCGCCTACTACACGCTCGTGCGCGCGCGGGAGCACACGGCGACGGGAGCCGAACGCGCCGCCGATTTCGTCTTCGTGCGCGACTTCTGCTACGGATCGATGTTCCGCACCAACTCCAAGGGCGAGTTCAACATCCCCTACGGCGGCGCGAGCTACAACGGCAAGTCGTTCGCGAAGCACGTGCGCCGGCTCTGCTCGGGCGACGCCGTCCTCGGACTGCGCCGCGCCACGTTCCACGAAGGTGATTTCGAGGTCTTCCTGGATGGTCTCGCGCCGCGGCTGGACCGACGCGACTTCGTCTTCCTGGACCCGCCGTATGACAGCGACTTCAGCACGTACGGCACGAACCTGTTCGCCGTCGCGGACCACGAGCGCCTGGCGGCGGCGATGGCGCGCTCCCCCGCGCGCTGGCTGCTCGTGATCAAGGAGACACCCGACGTCGAGCGCATCTACGTCGAGGGCGCCCCGCGGCACGCGGGCGGGCGCGTCGCCGCGCGCTTCGGCAAGCAGTACGGCTACAACGTGCGCGGACGCAACGTGCGCGACGTGCACCACGTGATCCTCACGAACTACGAGACACGCCTCGCTCTCGCGAAGCGCAGTGAGAAGGAGTAGCCGTGCTCGTCGAATTCCCCGTCGGCGGATCCCGCCTGAAGGGCTACCTCGCGATCCCCGAGACGGGTTCGGGCCCGGGCGTCCTCGTGCTCCAGGAGTGGTGGGGCCTCGTGGACCACATCAAGGAGATGTGCGATCGCCTGGCCGAAGGGGGTTTCACGGCCCTCGCGCCCGATCTCTATCACGGCGGCTGCACGACGGACCCCGACGAGGCCGGGCGCATGATGATGGCGCTCGATCTCCCCGCGGTCGCCGCCGACCTGCACGGCGCGATCGACTACCTGCGCGGCCACGAGGCCTGCGGCAGCGCGCGCATCGCGACGCTCGGCTTCGGCCTGGGCGGCCGGCTCGCGCTGTACGGCGCGTGCGAGAACCCACACTCGGTCGGCGCGTGCGTGGGCTTCTACGGCGTCCACCCGAACATCAGACCCGACGTCACGAAGATCGACGGCCCGGTGCTCGGCATCTTCGCGGCGCGCGACGGCTTCGTCACGCCGCAGGTGGTCGCGGACCTGGGCGCGCGCCTCACCGCAGCGGGCAGGCCCCACGAGTTCAAGACCTACGAGGGCGTCGATCACGCCTTCATGAACGACACACGCCCCGACGTCCACGACGCGGCGGCCGCTCGCGACGCGTGGGAGCGCACGATCGAGTTCCTCCACTGCCATCTCGCATAGAGGGTGTTGCCACGAACGACGCGCCGCCCGGGGATCGCAACGGCGCGGGACGGCGCATCAGCGGGTGGCGGTCACGATCGTGTAGGCGCCGCGCTCGGCCGACGTCGCGGGCCCGAGCGCGGCGCCGAGGATCTCCGCGAGGGCGGCGGCGGCCTTGCCGGTCCTGGCCACGAAGT
Source organism: Planctomycetota bacterium (assembly GCA_024277065.1). Taxonomy (GTDB): domain Bacteria; phylum Planctomycetota; class JAJSAM01; order JAJSAM01; family JAJVHW01; genus JAJRPF01. Next base: position 7,340 of record JAJRVY010000298.1, on the reverse strand, counting down.
GGGCGCGTCCCCCCGGTCGCAGGGCGCGGCGGGCGGCGCCGGCGAAGGAGCGCGCGATGCGGAAGTCCCCGAAGTACGGCGGGTTGGCGAGCACGACGTCGAAGGCCGCCTCGGGCAGATCCTCGAAGTCCGCGCGCACGTACGTCGTGACGCGCGCGCCGACGCCCATGCGCTCGGCGTTGCGCCCCGCGCAGTCCATCGCGCGGGCGTTGCTGTCCACGAGCGTCACACGCGCCGTGGGAAGGCGCAGCGCGGCGACGATCCCCAGCGCGCCGCAACCCGCCCCGACGTCCAGGACGGCGCCCGCCGCGCGTCCGCCGGCGGCGGGCGCCCAGGCCTCGGCGAGCGCCCGCGTCCCGGCGTCCAGACGGCGGTAGGCGAACGTCCCCGGACGCGTCTCGAGATCGAGGGAGAGCGGCGCCGCGCCGTCGGCCGGCCGGATGACCGCGCGGCCCATGTGCGCGCGGTCCGCCAGCACCGCCCCCTCGCGCCTCCGCGTGGCGTAGAACGATGCGCCGCCGCGGCGACCGAAGGCGCCCGGCGTCACGTTGCGGAAGACCTTCTTGACCGCCGCGCGCAGGGCGTCGGGCTTGCCGTCCGTGGCGACGATCAACCGCCCACCGGCGACGAGCGCGTCGTGTCCCGCCTCCAGAAGATCCCACATGAGCTGGCTCTCGGACGACGCGGGGAAGGGCAGCACGACGAGATCGAACGGCCCCGCGGGGACCTCGGCGGCGACACGGGCCGCGATGTCCGCGACGCCGTTGGCATGCAGTACGCGTCGCACCTTGGCGGCCACGTAGGCGTCGAGGTGGAACCACGTGACGGCGGACGATGCGCCGAGGGCGCGCGCCGCCAGCGCCACGGCGCCCTCGGTGTCCATGCCCGTCAGCACGCGCGCGGCGGGGCGCCGCGGGAGCGCTTCGATCAGGAACAACGTCGCCGCGGCGAGTCCGCGCGGGCTCTCGAAGGTGAGTTCGCCGCCGCGCAGGGTCTCCCGCCGCAAGCCTCCGCGCACACCGCCGCCGAGACGCAGCACGGCCATCAGTAGACGGTCTTGGCGCCCTTGGCGTAGGGGCGCACGCTGGTCGCACCGTAGAACGCGTCGCCGATGCGCAGCGCGACGGGGGTGACGCCGTCCACGAGCAGCTCGTGGTCGCTCTGCACCTTCGCCGAGAAGGAGCCCTTCACGGTGTCGATGACGAGCTTGCGCAGGCCGACGCCGCTCTTGAACACCAGCTTGCTGCCCTTCACAGTCAGATCGCTCGCGTCGAACGTGAAACGCGCCGTGCCGATGATCAGTTCGACGGTCCCCGCCGGCGTCCCGAGCGGCGCGGCGGCCGCGAAGCGACCTTTCACGACGGTCGAGCGCACACCGCCCTTGTCCTTGCTCTTCACGGCATCGACGAAGAAGAGCGGCCCCGCGGCGCCCGTGGACCTGCCACGCGCGACGACCACGTCCTCGGCGGCGATGGCGCCGCCGAGCGCGAGTTCGACGCGCACCGTGGCGGGCACCGGCCCCGGCAGGTCGAGGCCCGAGACCTTGAGTACGAGCACGGACCGCGACGATCCGCCGCGGTTGAAGCCCAGCTTGGCCTTGACCGTGGGCGCCCGCGGATCGGGATCCGCACCCGGCTCCGGCAGCCCGACGACCAGGAACGCCGCGCCGGACGCGGCATCCAGCAGCCGCAGCGTGCCCCCCGGCGCGGCCGCGTCCAGCAGGGCGCCGCCGGTATCGAGGTCGGCCTTCAGGATGACCTTGTCCTTGCCGGGCACGCTCGAGTCCTTGACCTTCAGCGTCTTCACGGCGAGCGGTGACGCGGCCGCGTGGAGCGGCCGTATCCACCCGGGCCGGATCACGAGGCTCCAGCTCTCGAGGGTGCCGCCCGGCACGCCGCCGGCGTCTTCGCTGACACGCAGGCGCCACGTGCCCTCGTACGGCTCGCCGACGAACGCCGCGAGCGGCTGCGCCGGACGCAGCGTGTCGTCGAACGCGCCGCGCAGGTCGCGGCCGCCGGGAGCCCCCGCGAACAGCACGACCTCGGTGCCCAGCGGGCTGGTGAGTGTCAGCCGCAGTTCCTCGCGCGCGCCATGAGCGAGGGCGACGCGCACGTCGATGTCGCCGACGGTCTCGTCCTCGGCCGAGAGCCCGCCCACGGCCACGGGGTCGATGACCACCGCGCCGTCGCCGATGGCGAGGCCGCTCGCTCCGGCCACGGCCACGGCCACGGGCAACGGGGGCTCGGGCAGCGGACCGAAGTCCACCTTGACGTTCTCGCCGGCCATCGTCACGCGCACCTGCTGCGAACCGACGAGTTCACCGGGCGTCCCCACCTGGCCACCCGCGAAGACGACGATCTCGCCGGCGCCGGGCGGTACGGGCACGGCGTAGCCGCCACTCGTGGAGGAGATCGCGAAGAAGTCCGAGGCATCGGTCTCGATGCGCACGCCGGAGAGCCCCTCGCCCGGATCGTAGAACGCGTTGCCGTTCGCGTCGTCGTAGACGACGCCGGTCACGAACCGCAGCGACGGGTCCCGCGGTCTCGCGAAGTCGATCGTGATGAGTTGCGGCCCCACCGCGGTGTCAGGGTCGCCGTCGCTGATGACACCGATCCCGCACTCGACGAACGCGGCGTTCATGAGCGAGTCGCGGTGCCCCGTCGTAGGCTTGCCGGTGCTGCCGTCCACGCCCTGGCCCCAGTCGATCGCGAAGCCCGCGTGTGCGTGCACCATGCCCTTGGCGAAGGCGAAGATGCTCTCGCCGAGTCCCGCCCAGTCGTAACCCTCGGCCCTCACGCGCGGACCGAGTCCCAGCTCACCCACCGCCTGGTGCACCTGCAGGTCCAGGGCGCGCATCACGACGGAGTGCTTGCGGGCCGCCGCCGCGACGGCGGCGTTGAACGCCAGCGGGGGCGCCGCGGACAGTGCGTCGAACGCATCGTGGTTCTGCTTGCGCGTGTATTCGACGCCCGGACGCTCCCCGAGGAAGAAGTCCACTGCATCGCTCACCTTCGGATCGTCGTAGTCAGCGAGGATGCGATCCGCCTCGCCCGCCGGGTCGAGACGCGCACGGTTCATCAGTTCGAGGAAGAACTGCTCGTCGTCCGTCGGATCGCCGTGCGCGTACTGCGTCGTCGCCGCGCGCAGCCCGCGCGGCGGCAGCGGCGGCGACGCGCCGCGCTCCACGGAGATCGCCACCGAGATCGGCGGCGGCGCCGCGTGCTGCACGTCGGGCCGACCGGCGGCCGTCGCGACGAGCATCGCGGCGGCCGCTGCCGCGCCAATCCGAACGAATGTGACTCGAGTCATGGTTTCTCCCTCGGTAGAGCCACTATACGGGCACACTCCGGACGGTGCAGGGATCGGCACGCGTCCGGCGCGACACGAGGAGGACATGACATCGACTTCGCCGCCTCGAGGCACGAGATGGTGGAGCGGGACCTGCGCGGGCGCGGTCTCGCGGATGAGCGCGTACTCCGCGCCATGGCCCACGTCCCGCGCGAGGACTTCGTGCCGCGCTGGATGCGGCGCTCGGCGTACGCCGACCAACCGCTCGAGATCGGCGCCGGCCAGACCATCTCACAGCCGTACGTCGTGGCCGCCACGCTCGAGGCGGCGCGGATCGCGGAGAGCGACCGGCTGCTCGACATCGGCACCGGCTCGGGATACGGAGCGGCGGTCGCCTCACTCGTGGCGGCCGAGGTGTTCAGTGTCGAACGCCTGCGTGATCTCGCGCGGCCGGCGGAGCGGCGGCTAGCGCGGCTCGGCTACGGCGGCGTCCGCGTGCGCCTCGGCGACGGCTCGGTGGGCTGGCCCGAGCACGCGCCCTACGACGTGATCATCGCCGGCGCCGCGGGCCCCGCGATCCCGCCCGCCTGGAAGGAGCAACTGCGCGACGGCGGCCGCATCGTGGCCCCCGTCGGCAATCGCCTCGAGCAACGGCTCGTGCGCCTGACGCGGCGCGGCAGCGCCTTCGACGAGGAGTTCCTCATGGACGTGCGCTACGTCCCGCTGATCGGCGAGCAGGGACACAGCGAGCGCTGACGGCCGCGCCGCGCGCGATGCGCCGCCGCCGCCGCCGGGCCGGGACGACGGGCGACGGACGACGGACGACGGGGCCACGGGAGGGGCTGCAGGCTGCTACAGGATCGTCAGCAGCTCGTGGACGGTCGGCGTGAACAGGTACCAGTTGAGGTCCGCGCCGATCGCGGCGATGCGCCGGCCCTCGCTGCGGTCCAGCACGAGGCCCAGCCCGACCGCCGCCATGGCCCGCGCCACGTCCGGGCGGCTCTCGTCCTGCAACAGGGCGAGCAGCGCGCGCCCCCCCTCCTCGCCGCCGATGCGCCCGAGCGCCATCGCCGCCGAACCCTGGACGTAGACGCTGCCGCCGTCCTCGACGAGCCCGACGAGAAGACGCGTGGCATCGCGGTCGCCGAGCATGCCGAGCGCCAGCGCGACTTCACGCTGCACGGTGGGATCGTGGACCTCCGTGAGCAGCCCGCGCAGGATCGGCGCGCCCTCGGCGCGATCGTCGAGCAGCCCCAGCGCGATGGCGGCATGTCCACGCAGCGCGGGGTCGCCGCGGTCGCTCGCCAGCTCGCGCAGGATCGGCGCCCCGGCGCTGTTGCCCGACAGCCCGACGGCCACCGCCAGGGCGCCGCGCAGCTCGGCGTTGGCACGCCGCTCGAGATCGGCCAGAACCACGTCGGCGGCGCCGCTCCTGCCGTCGTGGCGGGCGTAGAGCCCCAGCCCCAGCGCCGCGAACGGCTGCAAGAGGCTGTCGCCCTTGAGGTAGGCGTGACGCAGCGCCGCCTCGGCGCGCTCGTGGCCGATGCGGCCGAGGGCGATGGCAGCGACGTGACGGCAGGCGTTGTCCTTGTCCCGGTAGAGGACGCGCACGAGCACGTCCAGCGTGGCGTCGTCGTCCGCCGCAGCCGTCGCGCCGAGCGCGAGCACCGCCGCCCGCCGCACGTTCTCATCGGAGTCCTGCGCCGCCGTACGCAGCGCTTCGAGCGTGCCCGCCGTGGGCAGCGCCGTGAGTGCCTGCGCGGCGTACACGCGGCGCACGGATTCCTGCCGCTTCCTGCGACGCGGGCCCTCGAGCAGCTCGACGAGGTCCGGCTGCACCAGATCGACGCCGACCATGCCGAGCGCCGCGACCGCCGCGGCGGGCACGTCCCACGTGGGGCTGCCGGCGTGCGCCTGCGCGATCAGCAGCGGCACCGACGCGGCCTCGCCGCGCATCCCGAGCGCGTACACGGCGACGGCCCGCAGGCGGTCGGGCTCTCCCTCGTCGCGCACCAGGCGCTCGAGGGCCATGCGCGCGTCGCGCGCGGCGACGCCGGTGGGCGGGAGCAGCCCGAGTGCCAGGGCGGCCGCCTCACGCACGGGTTGCTGGCGCGCGTCGTCGTCCATGAGCCCGACGAGCACCGGCGCGTCGGACATGTCCCCCAGCTTGCCGAGAGCGACGATGGCCCCCGACGCCAGATCCTCGTTCCTGCTGCCGAGGACGCCGTGGAGCGCGGCCTGGACCTCGGCCCGCCACAGACCGCCCTCGCCCCGCGCCCGGTCGCCACTCGGCGTGGCGTCGCGCGCCGCGCGGTCGGCGACGCGCGCGCTCCAGCGCAGGATGTGGCGGCGGTTCGGGTACCACCACCGCGTCCAGTGATCGCTGCCGATGCCTGCCCCGGAGTAGCGTTTGGGCGCCGGGCGCAAGGGGCCGCCGCCGGTGGTCGGGCCGCCGACGCCGCCGTTTCCGGTCGTCGGGCCCCCGGTGGCCGGCGTCGGAGTGCCACCGCCGCCCGTCGTGGGGCCCTTGCCGGGACCGCCACCACCGACATCCTTGGAACCGGTGGTGGGTCCGCCGACCGTACCGCCACCCGTGGTCGGGCCCGGACCGGGATTGCCACTCGGCGTCGTGGGCCCGCCGAGCCGTGACCCGGGAGGCACGGCCCCACCGGGCGGGAAGCGCGGCGGCGGAGGCTGATAGGCGCCGCCGTGCGCATACGCCGCGCCCGCGGAGAGCGCGACGGTCAGCGTGGCGATCCAGGCGATGCTGCGAGCCATTGAACCTCGTTCCGGAGCCCGCACTCGCGGGGTACCGTTGATCCCGATCGTTCGAGCGTAGCCGTCACGGCCCGTCCGTCAATGCCGGTACCGTCGCTCTCTGCGAGCCCGTGTCCCGCGAGCGGCCCGCGCTCGTGCGAATCACCGCGCGGCTGCTACTCTCTGCACCGGAGGACGCCGATGAACCGCTTCAAGAACGTCGTCGTGGGGATCGACCTCGCCGGGCGCGAGCACCTCGTCTCGGGCCGCGGGCTGGGCCGCTACAGCCGTGCCGCCATCGCCAAGGCCGTGTGGGTCGCGCAGCGCAACGGCGCCCGGCTCCACATGATCACGAGCCTCGATGTCGATGCCCACGCCGAAGAACTGATCCGCCGCGCCGCCGACGCCGGCCGCGCCACGGTCCTGGACACCGCAAAGTCCCGGCTGGAGGACCTCGCGACGGCCGCCCGCGGTGCGGGCCTGACCGTGACGACCGACGTGCAGTTCGGACATCCGGCCGCCTGCCTGCTCGACGACATCGAGCAGAACGGGCGCGACCTCGTCGTCATCGGAACGCGCGCCCGCGGCTCGCTCGCGCGGCGACTGCTCTGGAGTACGGCCCTGCGCATGATCGTGCGCGCCCCCATCGCGGCGTGGATCGCGCGCGAGGGCCCCGACCACGCGTTCGACAACGTGCTCGCCCCGGTGGACTTCGACGACACGGCGCAGGAGGTGCTCACGCTGGCCGAGAGTTTCGCCCGCGACGTCGGCGCGCAGCTTCACGTGGTGCACGCCATCGACTTCTCGGCCGAGAACGTCCTGCGCGCAGGGGATGCCGACGAAGCTCTCATCGCCGAGTATCACGCGCAGCGCGAGGCCGCCGCGAGCGAGGAGTTCGAGGCCCTCCTCGCGCGCCACCTGAAGGAGCCCGAGAGCGCTGTGCGCCACCTTCTCGCCGGGACGCCCGCGGATGCGATCCTGGACCTGGCGGGACGCCTCGAGGCCGACCTCGTCGTGATGGGCACGCGCGGCGACCACGACACGCAGCACCGTCTGCTGGGCGACACCGCGGAGCGCGTGCTGACGCACCTCGACACGTCGCTGCTCGTCGCCAAGCCGATCGCGCGTGACTGAGAAGGTGTGGACAAGAGAATAGGGAGTGTCGGCTTGTTCGTGGAGCCTGCCGGCAAGGCGCGGTTGCGAACGTGACTCCCCTGACCGAGTCATCGAGCGAGCGCAACGCAGTCCGGCGGGCTCCACGGACGAGCGGGGCTGCGGCGCGCGACTTGCGCCGT
>JAJRVY010000297.1 GCA_024277065.1 Planctomycetota bacterium | reverse complement strand
CGTCTCCCGCGGCGAGCGCCGGCGCCTCGCGCTCGACGAGTTGAAGTGGCTCGCCCACGGCCGTCATGTCGAAGGCCCGGATCGTCCTGCCGCCTGCCGCTGCCGTCATGCCACGTCCTCCCGTCGCCCTGTTGGGGAAGTTCGCCCCACGGGAATTGAGACCAGAGTCTCGATTCCCTCGCGAGGTCCCCACAGAGTGACGGTTTTGCGCCACGCGCGCTGTGACTTAGCGCACTCCCGCAGCGTCCGGAGGGACGGCCGCAACTAACAGGCTCGAGCGCAACTAACAGGCTCGAGGTCGATCGTGAGGTTCGCAGCGCCGCCTCGGCTGCCACGCCGTCGTGCAGCACGAACAGGCACGGGAGCGATGCGACCAGCCGCGCGTCGTCCGACGTGACGAGTTCCACGGTCAGAGCCGCGAGTTCATCGACGTCCGGCGCGCGCACGGCGGGCGCCGGGCGTATCCCGGAGCCGTCTCGCGAACCTCGTCCTCCGGCGGTGCGGCAGCGCGTCGCACGGACCGTGCGACCGCCGGACCGACACCTGGGACGTCCTCGAGTTCCGCGTCGGTCGCCGCGAGGACCGCACCCACGGCGCCGAAGCGGTCGATGAGCCGCCGTGCACGGAGGTCTCCCACGCCCGGGATCGCTCCGAGGACATCCATCGCGACGCGCTGCGGCCGGCGCTTCGGCGAGTCCGTGGTGCGCTGTGCCGACCGTTCGCGCCGGCGCACCTCCTGCTCCGCGACGTGAGCGATGAACTGGGCGGTCTCCTCGACGTCGTCCGTACGCAGGACAGGGATGCGGTAGCCTACGGCGAGGCTCAGAATCGCGCCGCGGAGCGATCGGGGTGAGATGTCCATGAACGGCGTTGCGTCCGTTCCCTCGACGATCAGGAGCGGCCTGTGGCAGGCGCCGTTGAGTGCGTAGGCCTGGGAGTACAGGCGTCCGTCGGCGAGGGAGGCGACGAAGTCCCCGACGGTCTTGCGCTCGATGAGGATGCGAGAGCCTATCTCGATGTCCCCGACCGGGAGCCGACCGACGGCGACGCGTGACCAGAGGCGCGACAGTGCGGCAGGCAGCCCCGAGCGGTTCTCGCGGTCATCGATGGTGATCGTGAATTGCGCGGCGGTGTCCGGCATGACGCCTCGAGCGTAGCCATCGGGGCCGACGGCCCCATGGCCGCCGCCATACCGCCATGCCGCGATACCGTGCACAGTCCGGCGGCTCACGCGGTTCCATCTCGGCCCAGGCTCGGCCCGCGGCGCGCGCGAAGGAAGTTCGGGTTCCCGATGAGACCTTTGCCGTTCTCACGCGACCTGGTGTGTGTGTGTGGGGGCCACGCCATGCCAGCGATCCTCTTGCTCGGGCTGCTCACGATGAACGTGATGCGGGCCTTCTACCGACGTGCCGTCAAGCCCGCCCGTCGGGCACGCGAGTCGCTCCAGCACGTTGTGCGACTCGTCCATGCCTGCCTGCACCGCGAGGCGGGCCGCAGCGCCGCCCCCGGCTGACGCCGCGCGTACCCGACCGGGCCTGCGCGTACCCCGCCCGGCGGCGCGGGAGGTGGGACCGTCGGCAACGCACGCGGATCGGCCCCGAACCCGCATGATTCCTGGTTGCCGGACGGGGTTGCGGAACCGCCGGCTCTGGTCGCCCGAGGCGGCGCCGGATGCCGGATGCTGTATCCTGAGTCGGTGAGTTCGATCCCCATCACGAACGAGCGAGAGTTGACGGTCGCGGACAGACTCAGGCTGTGCATCGATCTTTGCGAGTTGGGCATCGACGTGCAGCGCGAGCGGCTTCGCCGCGAGCACCCCGACGCGGACGACGAAGCACTCGAGCGGCGCCTCCTTGCCTGGTTGCGCGAACGACCCGGAGCGGAGCACGGCGATGCGGATGGGCGCTCGGTGCCGGACCGATTCCGATCGTCGTGAATCCCCTCTGGCCCTCCCTGCGTCGCATCGTCGCTGACCTCTCCGCCGAGGGTGCTCGCTTTGCTCCCGGCGGCCTCGCGCCCGCGATCGGCGGCAGACCGTGGCGGGCACGGGACCTGCGGGGACGACCACGTAGGGTCGCCCCTACGATGCGTACCGCGAGGGTGCATCGACCGGGGGACCGCGGACGGTCGGAGGATCGACGATCGTCACGGCGCCTGCCGCGCGGCCCGGCGACCGCGCGCCGCATGCCCGATGCCGCCGTGGGGTGGTGACCGGCGCCTTGTGACGATGGTCGCCTCTTCAGCCGAACGTGTACTCGCGGCGGCCGGGCGTCGGGGGGCGGCCGAGATCGACGGTGATCGTGTGGGCCTCGAGAGCCGCGCGCTCCTGGTTGGAGAGCGAGTCCAGGTCGCCGGCCGCCTCGAGTTCGGCGATGGCCTTGTCGAGCACGCCGAGCAGGTAGGGGTCGCGGCGCTCCTCGACGTAGAGCTTGCGGCGGGCGCGCAGGCCCTGCAGCAGCGTCTCGGCGCCGGTGCCGTCGATGGTGTCCACGATGGAGCGCGCCTCGGCCACCACCGGATCGGCGGGGATCTCGACGGGGTCGTGATGGCGCGGCAGGCCGAGGATGCGGCGGAACTCCTTGGGGCCGCCGAACGACGGGACGCGCAGGATGATCTCGCCGATCTCGGACTCGTGGCCCTCGGTCTCGGGCAGCCGGACCTGGAACAGCAGCGAGTACGAGCGGCCGCATTCGAGCGTGCCGAGGTCGGTCTCGAACACGCGGCCGTCGCCGAAGGCCCACTCCCCATAGGAGTGGCGCGCGGGACGGAAGCGGAAGGCCGCGCCGCCGACCACGCCCGCGCCCGTCTCGAAGCGCAGGAGGCTCAGCCGCGACGCCACGCGCCGGCCGGTGGTCGCGAGCCGCCGGAACGCGTCCTCGAGCGTTTCCTTGCGCACGTGCTTGACGGTGCCGCCGCGCCGCCCGGCGACCACGCGCTTGAGGCACGTCACGTCGGCGTCGGCCCCGAACGCGAGCGCGCCGATGTCGATCGGCATGTGCGCGATGCGCGCGATCTTGTGCGCGGCGCCGCCCTCGTCCTGCAGCTTGCCGTCGGTGAGCAGGACGATGCGCACCGGCAGCGCGAGGTTGCGGCGGTGGCTCTCGAGCGCGATGCGCGTGGCACGCGACAGTGCGCCGACGGCGTCGGAGTAGCGCGTGAAGAGCAGCGGCGACGCGCGCACGGCGGCGATCAGGTCGTCGGCCGCGAGCTGCGACGCGGGGATGGCGCGGTAGAGGGTCTTGGAGCCCTTGGCGAAGACGATCACCGTGAGCAGGACCTCGCCGCCCTCGACCGTCTGCAACTCGTCCACGAGCCCGCGGAGGGCGTCGAGGAGCACGGGCAGCTTGTCCGGGTGGTCCATGCTCGCGGAGATGTCGAGCGCGAGGACCAGGTGGATGTCCGGCCCGCCCGTGATCTCGGACAGCGTCGCTCCGTAGGGCGTGACGTTGACCAGGATGTTCAGCGGTGGGTCGGCGGCGGCCGGCAGCGAGCCCCACTCGTAGCGCACGTCGATGCGCACCTCGGTGGCGGCCGAGCCCGGGCGCGGGGGCCTCGGTCCCGGCACGTCGAAGTGCGTCTCCGGGGCACCGCGCTCGCTCTCCTCGTCGCCCTCGTCCGCGACGATCGCGTCGAAGACGAAGTCGTCGTCCGTGCGCTCGAATCGCGAACGGCGTCCGGCGGCGTCGGCTCCCTGGCGGTCCTCGGAGGTGCTCACTCGCTCCCCTTGCTCTCGCGCCACGCGGTCTCCGGAGACTCCCTCCCACGGGCGGCGCCCCCGATGCTACCGCCCGACGCCCTCGAATCCCGCGCTCGCCGTGACCATCGCGTCCTACAGGTGAAGCGGATCATGGCCGAGCGGCAGTGCAGGCGATAGCCGATGCGCCGGTAGATGGCGTTCGACGTCGCGTTCGACATGTCGGTGTAGAGGAAGCAGAAGCGCCGGCCCGTGTCGAGCAGCATCCGGCTGAACTCTGCCACGAGAGCCGTGGCATAGCCGCGACTGCGCAGCTCGGGCGGCGTGAAGACGGGCCCGATGCGGATGCCGGTCGGCGTGCGGCCGGTGCAGCCGACGAGGCAGATCGGGCAGCCGTCCTGCAGTCCGCGTCCGCGACCCTCCACAGGCGGAACTCCGGGTAGACCTCGGGCCGCTCGATCAGCGTGTGCAGCAGCCCGAGGACCAGGTTGTGCCGGGGTTCGTCGCGAAGCAGGAACTCCTCG
>JAJRVY010000296.1 GCA_024277065.1 Planctomycetota bacterium | reverse complement strand
CTTGCTGGCGCGCGAGTTGTGCGCAGTATCGCCGGGCAGCGCCGGATCGCACTCGCTGCGGACGACGTTCTGTCACCCTCTGCCAGGAGCCATCACAACTCGCGTGACGTTGTCCGCGGGACTACTCCGACAGGCTGCTAGCCCGGCCGTGGCCGCCGCCTCCCGGCGTCTCGATGCGCAGCACGTCGCCGGCACGCAGATCCAGTTCCGCGCGTCCCGGGAGCACGCTCTCGACCCCGTCCCGGACGAGCACGTTGCGCCCGGGCGCCCCGGCGTCCCCGCCCGAGAGACCGAAGGCGCCCGCCGCGCGCCGTTCCGAGAGGATGCCGCCGCGGACGGGCTCGAGGAACTCGATCTCGCGCACGATGCCGTCGCCGCCGCGGTGCGCACCGTCGCCGCCGCTACCGCGCCGCACCGCGAAGCGCCGCAGAACCACGCGCCGGCGTCGCTCCAGCACCTCGGGATCGGTGATGCGCGTGTTCGTCATGTGCGACTGCACCGCCGACGCACCGTCGAAGTCCGGTCCGGCGCCCGTACCGCCACCGATCGTCTCGTAGTACGTGCCGCCGTCCGAGCGACCGAACGCGAGGTTGTTCATCGTGCCCTGGCTCGCCGCGCACGCGCCGAGTGCACCGAGCACGATGTCCACGATGCGCATCGACGTCTCGACGTTGCCGCCGACGACCGCGTCCGGCGGCCGCGGATCGAGCAACGAACCAGCGGGGACGTCGATCGTCACCGGGCGTAGACAGCCCTCGTTGAGAGGCACGTCGCGGCGGACCAGCACGCGCAGGGCGTAGAGGACCGCGGCCCGTGTCACGGCGCGGGGCGTGTTCAGGTTGCCCTCACTGCGCGGACCGGTGCCTTCGAAGTCGATCGTGACGCGGCCGCCGTCCACCGTCACGGCGACCACGAGCGGTGTGCCGTCGTCGAGTGCGTCGGCGCACCGCCGTGAGCCGTCGGGCAGCGCGCCGAGCATCTCCGTCATGGCCTCCTCCCCGTCGTCCAGGACGTGCCGCATGTACGCGGCGACGACGTCGGGGCCGTGCTCCTCGACGAGGTCGCGGAGGAGGCGCGCACCCTCCGCGTTGGCAGCGGCCTGCGCGCGCAGGTCCGCCAGCCGTTCGTCCGCATCCCGCACCGGATGGACGCCCGTGCTGAGTGCTGCGCGGATCGCCGCCTCGCGCACGTCCCCGTCGCGCACGAGCAGGAGATCGTGGAGCCGCACGCCCTCGTCCTCGATGGTCCGCGAGAGCGGCGGCATCGACCCCGGCGTGATGCCGCCGACGTCGGCGTGGTGCGCGCGGCTGGCCACGAAGAACGCGGGGCGCCCGTCGCGCACGAGGACCGGCGTGACGACGGTGACGTCGGGCAGGTGCGAGCCGCCGGCATACGGGTCGTTGGTGGCGATGGCGTCGCCCTCGCGCAGGTCGCCGCCGCGCGCCGTGGCGATGGCCCGCACGCTCTCCCCCATCGCGCCGAGATGAACGGGAATGTGTGGCGCATTGGCGATCAAGGCACCGTCGCCGTCGAACACGGCGCACGAGAAGTCCAGCCGTTCCTTCACGCTGGTCGACTGGCTGACGCGCTCGAGGACGGCCCCCATGCGCTCGGCCACCGACATGAAGGCGTTGGCGAACAGCGACAGGAACACCGGATCGCGGGCGATCCGGGCCGGAGCGGGCACGGCGACGTCTACCGCATCGAGCGTCAGAACGCCGGACGCCGTCCCGCGCGCCGTCCAGCCGGGCTCCAGCACGATGGTGGTCACGTCGTCCACGATCAGCGCCGGGCCGGCGACCTCCCGGCCGGGCCGGACCGCTTCGACGTCGATCACGGGGGTCGCCCGGAAGCCTCGGCCGGGTCCGTCGAACCACACCTGCGCCACGAAGTCTCCCGACCGCCGAACGCCGGCTGCGACACCCGTCGGCGATGCTGGAGGCGGCTCCCGTGCGGCCTCGCGAGTCGTCACACGCACGCTGACCATCTCGACCGGCGCGGCGCGGCGCGCGAACCCGTAGAGCCGGGCGTGAGCGGCATCGAACGCGGCGCGCGTCGCGGAGACGTCGCCGAGGGGGACCGCGAGCGCGTGGTCCACTCCGACATGGCGCAGCTCCACGACGCGTTCCACGACGAGACCGGTCCTGGCCACGCCCTCGTCGGCGAGACGGGCACGGCCCGAGCGTTCGAGTCCGTCGGCGGCGGCGACCGCGGCGCGCCGGGCGTCCTCGTCCCACGGTCGCGGCAGCGCCACGGCCTCCTCGTGTGCCGAGCGCGCCCGACCGATGCCCCAGGCGGACAGGACACTGCCGAGCGGATGCACGAGTACACGTCGCATGCCCAGTTCCGCGGCGAGCGCGCAGGCATGCTGCGCACCGGCGCCCCCGAAGCAGACGAGCGCATGCTCCCGCACGTCGTGGCCGCGCTGGACGCTGATCGCGCGAATCGCCTGCGCCATCCGCGCGACCGCCACGCGCACGAACCCCGCAGCGGCCCGTTCCACCGTCAGCCCAGCCGCGGCCGCGAGCGGGACCAGCGCCTCCCGCGACGCCGCGACGTCGAACGGTCGCCGCCCATCCACGCCGAAGCAGCGCGGGAACCGATCCGCGCGGATACGTCCCAGCACGGCGTTGGCGTCGGTGAGAGCGGCGCTGCCGCCGCGTCCGTAGCCCGCGGGACCGGGATGGCTGCCGACGCTCTCGGGACCGACGTGCAGGCGGCGTCCGTCGCAGGCAAGGCGTGATCCGCCCCCCGCCGCGACCGTCTCGATGCGCAGCGCGGGGACGCGCAGACGCACGCCCCCGGCGCAGGTCTCGTACACGAGTTCCGCCTTCCCGGCCCAGCGCGAGACGTCGGTGCTGGTCCCTCCCATGTCGAAGCCGATGGCCTGCGCCACGCCCATGTCCCGCGCCACCTGCGCCGTCGCCAGGGCGCCGCCCGCGGGGCCGGATAGAACGGCGCGCGGCCCGGCGGCGTGGCGCACGTCGCAGAGTCCTCCGTGGCTCTGCATGAAGCGCACGTCCACGTCCGCCGCGAACGCCTCGCGAAAACGCCCCAGCGAGCGCCGCAGGAGCGGCGTCAGGTAGGCATCGGCGGCGGCCGTGCTGCCGCGCGGCACGATCTTCACCTCGCGAGCCACCTCGTGGGACAGGGCGACGTGGGCGAGGCCCGCGGCGCGCAGGATCTCACCGGCGCGCCGCTCGTGCGCCGGGTGCGCATACGCGTGCATGAAGACGACGGCCGCCGACGCGATGCCCTGCGCCACGAGCCCGCGGCCCGCGGTGCGCACCCCGTCCTCGTCGAGGGGCGTGCGCACGGTGCCGTCGGCGAGCACGCGCTCCTCGATCTCGACGACGACCTCGGGGAGCGGCTCCGGACGCACGATCCGCAGCGCGAAGAGCGCGGGCCGCTCGCCGCTCCCGATCGTCAGGAGATCGCCGAAGCCCCGGGTCACCAGCAGCGCGCTGCGCTCGCCGCGCCGCTCCAGCAGGGCGTTCGTCGCGACGGTGGTGCCACAGCGCACGGACGCCACCACGTCGGCCGCGATGGGCCCGCCGCGACCGCCGGCGCCGACGACCTCGCGGATCGCCGCGAGCGCGCCGTCGTGTCCACTGCCGCGCGCGTCGGTCGGCACCTTGCGCACCACGACGACGCCGTTCGCCGCCGTCGCGACGACGTCGGTGAACGTGCCGCCGCGATCGACGGCGATGCGCCACGGACGGCGTGCCGTCACGTCCACGGGAACAGCACGCCGGGCGCCAGTCGCCCGTCCGGGTCGAGTGCGCGCTTGGTCGCGCGCATCGCCGCGATGCCCGTCGCGCCGCGCAACAGGCGCAGCAGCTCCTGCTTGACAGGGTGACGGCCCACCCCGTGCTCGGCCAGTGGCGAGCCGCCCATGCGCACGATATCGGCCCCCAGCGCGAGCAGCACGTCCCTCCCGGCGGCGACGTCGGCGGCGCACGTCGGCACGGCGTTGGGGTGCACGTTGCCGTCGCCGATGTGGCCCCAGATCGCGAGGTCCAGATCGCGCTCCGCGAACGCCCGGCGATAGAGCGCGAACGCCTCGCCGAGACGATCGAACGGCACGACGAAGTCCCCCGCTACCTTGTGCACCCCCGGGTCGCGCAGCCGCGCGTCGCGCACGCGGTGATTGACGGCCAGCGGCACGGCCTCGCGCACGGCGGCGAAGCGCGTGGCCTTGGAGGACTCCCCGGGCAGCGCCGCCTCCAGCCGCTCCACGTGCGGACCGAGCAGCGCGGACAGGCGCCGCAGTGGCGTGTCCGCGCCGCGCGGATCGAACAACTGCTCCACGGCGGCCTCGGGCCCGAGCGCCTCGTGCAGCTCCACGCGAAACAGCAGCACGAGCGCATCGCGCGCATCGAGCGGCACGCGCTGCTCGCGGTCCACGCCATCGGCGAGGAGCAGTTCGATGCAGCGCCGGTCGAAGTGCTCGATGGACGGCACGTCGAGGCCACTGCGATCGCCGCTGCGCCACGTCTCGCGGGACGCGTCGCGCAGCGCGCCGACGAGGCGCAGGCCCTCCGCCTCGTCACGCACCGGCAGCCAGCAGGAGATCGACGCCGGCGGCTGCGGGACGAGGTCGAGCGTTGCGGCTACGACGATGCCCAGCGTGCCCTCGCTGCCGAAGAAGAGGTCGATGAGATCCATGCCATCCGCGGCGCGGTAGCCGGCGGAGCACTTGGGGACAACCGGGTCGCGGTAGGTCGGCAGCGGTACGCGCGTCACGTCGCCGCCCGGCCGCTCGATCTCGAACCAGCCGCCCGCGTGCCCCCCGTGAGCTGTCACCGTGCCGCGTTCGATGTCGAGCACGCAGCCGTCCGCGAGCACCACCGTCAACGCCCGCACCGCCGCGCGCATCGCGCCGTACTTGAAGGTCGCGGCGCCCGCGGCGTTGGTGGCGACGGCGCCGCCCACGCACGCACCGTCGTAGGTCGGCGCGGGCGCCAGGAAGAGCGCGTGCGCGCGCGCCGCGTCCTGCACCGTGGCCAGCGCCGTCCCGGCGCCGCAGCACGCCGTACGTGCCGCAGCGTCGATCGACAGTTCGTGCAGCGCCTCGGTGGACAGCACCACGCCCCCGAGCGGCGTCGCGCCACCGGTCAGCGACGACATGGCGCCGACGGCGAGTACCGGCGAAGAGGTGCGTACGACATGCGCCACCTCGCCCTCGGTGCGCGGCACGACGACGCGCTCGGCGCGGCCACCGGGGAAGTACGCGGCATCGACGAGCCAGCGCTCGGTCACGTCGATCTCGCGCGGCGCGACGACGTCGCCGCGTGGCGCGCGCGCCACGATGCGGTGGATCACGGCGCGATCTCGACGATGGTGTGCGCGGCGTCCTCGACGACGGCCCCGCGCGCGCGCTCCCCGAGGCGCGTGCGCAGCCACGCCACCGCCGCCGCCGCGTCGCGCAGGATCTCGATGCCGGCGGCGCGCGCCGCGTCCGCCGGGAACGTCGGCGCGAGCAGTCCGATCGCCACGCCGCGGCCCTGGAGCAGGCGCCAGCGCATGGCCTTGTGGTCGCCGAGTCGGTAGCCGTCGCGGTCGATCAACGCCCGTGCCGCGGCGGCATCGGGCGCACGCTCGAGCAGATCCATGAAGCGGCGCGGACCGATGCCCCCAGCGCACGCCGCGTCGATCACGATCGCGCCGCCGTCGCGCACGGCGTGCTCGCTGTTCTTGAGCCCCTTCTCCGCCTGGTAGAGCACACGGTCGAGGGGCGGCCGGATGCGCGTCACCAGGAAGTCCAGGGGCGCGGGCACGGCGCAGCCCCAGCGCGCGCGGGCAGCGGGCAGCAGCGCCGCGAGATTGCCGAGCGGATCGCCCACGACCCAGCGGCCGCCGAGATGATCGAGCGCGAGCACGCTGCGTCCGGCGAGCAGGCCGCGCACCGTGCGCGCGATCTCCTCGTG
>JAJRVY010000295.1 GCA_024277065.1 Planctomycetota bacterium | reverse complement strand
TGGGCCGCCGCGACGACCCTGTCGGCGTTGCTCGCGCTCATCGGGCTCGCCTGCGTCGTGCGCGCCAGGCAGCGCCGGGAAGAGCGTGAGTCGTGGTTCGTCGTCACCGCGCTCGCCGCCCTCGGCATGCTCTTCGTGTCGCCGCTCGTCTGGACGCACTACTTCCTGTTCGCGTTGCCCGGCGTCGTCGCGCTGCGCGCACGCCCCCGTACGTTCGTGCTCATCGGCTTGGTGTCGCTGGCCGGTCTGGCCATCGGCCCCGCCCGCGACCTCGGCTTCCACATGTGGCTCTGCGTGGCCCTCTACGTGACGCTCGCGTGGCGCTTCCTGCGCGGCACGGGGGCGGCCGCGCCGGCGCTCCCGGTCCACGGCGGCGGGGGGTAGATTGGCGCCATGGAACGTCCCCCGGAACCGCAGATCGACTACCCCTGCCGCTGGTCCTACAAGGTCGTGGGGGCCAGCGAGATGGCGTTGCGCGCCGCCGTCGCGGGGGTCGTGGCGGAGCGCGCGCACGAGGTGACGCTGTCGCGGCTCAGCCGCGGCGGGAAGTACGTGTCGCTGAAGGTCGAGGTGACCGTTCACGACCACGACGAACGCCGTGGGCTCGCGAACGAACTCCACAGCCATCCGGCGGTCGTCTTCGTGCTCTGACGCCCGCGCGGAGTGGGCTGCGCCGTTCGCGCATGGATCAGAGGACCTTGATCATCTCCACCTCGATCTCGATGACGGAATTCGGCGGCACCTTCGGGCCGCCGTTCTTGCCGTAGCCGAGCTCCGGCGGGATCGTGAGCTTCCAGAGGTCGCCCTAGCGCATGTGGATGGCCGCGGCGTCCCACCCGGGGATCATGCCGGGCCTGCCGACGCCGACGGTGGTCTCCAACGGCGCGGAGCCCGCCTGGCGGGAGCTGGCGTAGGGCGTCTTGCCCTGCGCGTTCGCGACGTAGTTCATCACGACGTCGGCGCCGATGCTCGCCACCTTTCCGGTTCCGGCGCGCAGGACCTCGACCTGCACCGGCGGGAAGCCGGGGCTCATGTAGTCGATGGTGAACTTCGTGCCGGCCGGTCGCGCCGGCGGGGCCGTCTCGATGGGTGTCGGCGCGGGGGCCGACTTCCTCGGGCCGCCACAGGCGGTGGCGCCGATGAGCGCGCCGGCGAGCAGGGCTGCGGTCAGGATGTGCATGGAGTCCTCCCGTCCCGGCCGCAGGCGGCGGCCGACGCCGCGCAGGATACCCGGTTCGCGGCGCGCGGTGTGAGACCGCCGTTACACCTACCGCCCGGATACCGCGCCGCGCTCGCTCCCGCGGCCACCGCCCGTCTCTCGTCTACACTGTCGCCATGTCCACGCACACCTCCCCGAAGCGCAGAGGATCGGCCGTCGTCCTGGTCGTGCTCGCGGTCGTACTCGGCTTCCCCACGATACACGCGCTGTTCGCCGACGGCGGCGCCGCGTTCATCGATACCGTGGACGTCGAGGTCACCGGGCGCGACACGGTCCTCGGCACGCTGCGGCCGGCAGAGGAGCGCGAGACCTTCCCGATCGTGCTCCCTCGGGGCGCGAAGCTGAAGGCGTCGGCCAAGGGCCTCGGCGGCGACGCCCCGGGTCTCGTGATCTCGGTGTTCGACCCAGAGGACGCGCTGCTCGCGACCACCGCGCCCGCCAAGTCCGGCAGGTCGTCGAAGTCCGTCAAGACGCCGCGGATCACGGCCACCGAGAGCGGCACGCACCGCGTCCGCGTCCACGGCGACGGCGTCCTCGACGGCGACTACAAGCTGAAGGTCAAGGCGAAGATGCCGAGGTCCGCGTCCGCCGCCTCGGACGTCGATCTCGCGCCGGGCGCCACGGCGACGTTCACCTTCGGTGCGGGCGCCGGCGCGAGCGCCACGATCACCGTCGCGGCCGCGAAGCGTTCGCCGCTCGTGCCGACGGTGCTCGAGATCACGGGCCCGGGCGGCTTCGCGCTCGCCGTGCCGCCGCCTGAGCGCCCCGGTTCGCGACACGTCTTGCGCGGCACGGTGCTGCCGGTGAGCGGCGACTACACCGTGCGTTTCCGCAACGACGGCGCCCTGCCCGGCGGGTGGACGGCCAAGGTGCGGCTCAAGACCCCGAAGACGCGCAAACTGACCGTCACGATCACCGACGACGTGCTCGCCGGCGAGTTCGCGGGGGAGCAGGCCGTCTATGCGCGGGCCATCGGCGCCCCGGGCGGCGTCGTCACGCCGACCGGCGATGCGGGCGACCTGCTCGGCGTGTCCGTGGACGTGCCGCCGGGCGCCGTCGGCGAGCCGACGCTCTTCACGATCTCCCCGGCCGAGCCGTTCTTCGTGGACGACGAACTCCACGAGGGCGGCGCGACGTTCGAGCTCGGTCCCTCGGCGTCGCGTTCAGCGAGGACGTGACCGTGACCGTGCCGTTCGACGCGCAGTCGTTCGACGACCCGGGCTCCGAGGTGCAGATCGCGATTCGCGACGGCGACACGGGCGACGTCGCGGTCGTCACCGGGGCGGTGGACGTCCTCGCCGGGACGGTGACGTTCCAGACGCCGCACTTCTCGGGATTCCAGGCCGTCTCCCCCCGGCCGCGGCCCCTGCGCGGGGGGTTCGTCGAACTCCAGGTCATCGCCGGCATCGACGCCCAGTTCGGCGGAGAGTTCACGCTCGCGCTCAACTCGCTCACGGGTCTGAAGGGACCGCGCACGGGCAACGTCGTCGCGCGGGACCTGGACCGCCGCACGATGCTGTTCGGCGGGGACGAGGGCGGCGCGACGCTCACGGGCCGGCGCGAGAGGACCTCGGACACCGGCCGCGCAACAGCAGATCGGGAGCTGTCGCTGACGTTCGGCGAGGAGGTCGTCTCGTACGCGCGCGGGCGCAGTTCGGACGTGCTCCTGCACGGTGACGCCGTGTCCGACCGCACCAATCTGTCCGTGCTCCTGCGCCGCGTCCGCGGCGCGCCCACCCAGGGCGCCCTGCGCGGGGACTGGCACGGCATCGTGCTGGAGATGGCTGCGACGCGCGAACCCGGGGAGTTCGTCGTGGCGACGACGGGCCAGCGCTTCGAGCTGAGCGTCGGCGCGGCCGGTCGCGCCGTCGTCACCTCGTCCGACATGTTCGTCTCGCGCATGACCTACCCGGCGGGCACCCACACGTCGGATCGCTTCCGCAAGCCGGCGAAGCCCGGAACGCTGCGTCCCAGCGGCAAGCTCGCGCGACTGACGCTCGACGTCGGCGCGGCCGGCGACCTGCCGTCGATCGAACTCTACCCCGTGGTCCGCGGCGACATGCTCATCGGCACCACCGGCGGCTTCGTGGGCGACGTCCAGAACCTGAGCGCCGCCATGGCGCGGCTCGTGATCCTGGTGCGCGCCGGCGCGCACGGCAGCGACGGCGACCTCGCGGGGCGCTCGCAGTTCGTCTCGGTGGACTCGACGTTCGCGAGCGTGAGCCCGGGCGGGCCGCCCGCTCTGGCACTCGGACTGCTCGACCTCGACGTCGTCCACGACGGCACGGGCGGGCTCCGCGCGCGCGGGACCTCGTTCCTGGTGTTGCCCGATGCCTCGGGCGTGCCGTTCGTGGACGCGCGCACCGTGGACGACACCGCGGGCTATCGCATCCAGAAGGACCTCTCGTACGGCGAGTCGCTCCCGTTGCAGCGCGGCGCCGTGCTGCGCCGCCGCGGGCTCTACGTCGTGACGGCCTTCACGGCGGGGCGCAAGGCGCTCGGCTTCGGCATGCCGTCGCGGCCGGTCGCGAAGTAACGGCGCACGGCGATGTCCGGTCCGTTCACACGGCAGACGATCGAGAACTGGGCCGCGGACTTCGCCGCGGGCGAGGGCGCGAGCGCCTTCGAGCCGGTGGTCCGCGAGTACGCACCGGAGTTCCTCGTCCCGCTGTTGCTCGCTCCGTGTGACGAGCACGATTGCGAGCCGGGCGAACTCGGCGAGGCGGAACTGCGCGCCGCGTTCGTGCGCGACGTGGCCGCCGTGGCGCTCCCCGGCTCGGTCCGCGTTCGTGTGCCCGACGTGTGCGCGGCGTTCCTCGAGGAACTCGAACGCGCCGGGCGTCTCGCCGGCGGCCGCGCCGCGGGGCTCGCCCTGCGCGCCGCGCGCCGCGCCTACCTGGACGCGGCCGGCGCACCGCGCGTGCCCGTCCGTCGCGCGGCGCCGAAGATCTCGCCCAACGACCCGTGCCCGTGCGGCAGCGGCCGCAAGTACAAGAAGTGCTGCCGCACGTGACGTGACGCGGGGGACGTCACGCGGGGTTCGGGAGGGCTGCGGGGGGCTGCGCCGCAGCGCGCGAGGACGCCGCGACGTGCGATGTCGCAGACGAACGCGGTCAGCGCCGGGCGACGACGACGAGGTCCGGCGACGTCAGCGGCTCGAACGGCCCGCCGCCCATGTCGCCGTGCCACTGCGCCTCGAACCCGGCGGAGCGCAGCCCCGGCCCGAGCGTGTCGCGGGTCCAGGCGCGCAGTTCCACGCGCCGCGACCGCACCAGCCGCACGGGCTCGTCCTCGTCGTCCGCGACGAGTTCCAGCGTCGTCGGGAAGAACAGCATGCGTCCGTCGCCAGCGTCCCGCAGCAGCCGCAGGAAGACGACCTCCGTGCCGTCGTTCTCGCCCGGGCGCACGTTGATCGGCAGATGGCGTCTGCCGCTCGCGAGGATGCCCTCGTAGTTGACGAGTTGCACGAGCAGCGTGCCCCCCGGCAGGAGCGCATCGTGGACGCCGCCGAGCAGCAGCTCGAGTTGCGCGTCGTCGCGGACGTGCGGCAGGACGTTGCCGAGGCAGATCGCGAGGCCGAACGCCAGCTCGCCGCCGAGCGCCGCCCCGAGTTCGAGAAGATCACCCTCGGCGAACCGCCCGCGCCCGTCTGTCTCGTACTCGCGTGCCGCGGCCAGCATGGACGCGGAGCGATCGATCCCGACCGCGCGCGCGCCCTCATCCGCGAAGAACGCGACGTGTTCGCCGGTGCCGCAGCCGAGGTCGAGCACCGAGCGCTCCGGCGCCGCCGCGAGCAGTCGCCGCAGGAGCGGCCCCTCGCGCTCCAGCCGCTTCTCCCAGGCGATCAGGCGCCGGTACTGCACGCGGGAGTAGGGATCGTCCGGGTCATGTGGTGGTTGCGGCACGGCACGGGCATGATAGCCGGACGCGACCGTGCCCGGCGGTCTGCCCGCGGCCGCAATCCCGGGGAGGATTCTACGGATTCCGGGGCTCGGGGCTCTCGTGGTGCGGCGAGAACTGCCGATGTCCGACGTATGTGGACCATGAACCACCCGAGCGCGCCCCTTCGCAACGGGGACACGGCGACAGGGCTCGGTCGCGAGTTCCGCGACCGCCAGCGCAGTCAGACGATGCGCCTCTCCGTGCGCTCGCGCGCACGGCAGGCGAAGACGGCTCTGCTCGCGAGCATTCTCGCGGTCGCTGCGGTCGTCGCCGTCAGCGTGCTCGAGCACCAGGCGTTCCACTGGTTCTCGCCGCTCTGGGAGGTTCTCCTGCTCGGCATGGCAGGCTACACACTGGCGCGCGTCCGCGGCGGGTTCCTCAACGGCACCGGGCTCTTCGGGCTGGCCTACATGGGCGCGATCTTCCTGCGCGAACTCGGCTTCGACTCCTCGGTCGTCGTCGGCCACCTGAGCAAGGAGCGCATCGTGTCGCTCCACGGTGACTTCGCCGTTCTCCTGGTGCTCACCGTCTGCGGCGGCCTGATCGGCTTCATCACCGACCGCCGATAGCCGACAGCCGGCAGCCG
>JAJRVY010000294.1 GCA_024277065.1 Planctomycetota bacterium | reverse complement strand
GACGGGCACCGCACGCAGGCCAACCGTCTCCGAGCGACGAGCGCAAACCACGCGCCAGCAAACTGTTACGCCCGGAGGGCGCGCTGCGGCGTTGGCGCTCCTCCATGACTCGCTCCATTGAGTCGGGTTCGTCGCGCCGCCCTGCCGCGAACCCGTCGGACGCAATCGGCGCGCACCCGGGATTTCTGCTCGCGCCCTCAGCCGGCCCGCGCTCGCGCGGGCCGGCTGAGGGAACCCTTGACCCGGTATACCGATCGCCGGTATAGTGCATGGGTGGCCATCCAGGGGTTCACATCCGTCGCGGTCGAGCGGTTCTTCCGTGACGGGCGCATTCCGAGGCGCGCCGGCTGGGGCAACGTCCATCGCGTCGTCGCTCGGAAGTTCGACGTCTTGGACTACGCAGAGTTGCTCACTGACCTTCGCTCTCCTCCCGGGAACAGGCTCGAAGCGCTGAAGGGAGATCTTCGGGGCTCCCACAGCATTCGAGTGAACGACCAATGGAGGATCGTGTTTCGTTGGACACCGAGCGGGCCCGTGGATGTCGATGTGTGTGACTACCACTAGGACGCTGCCGATGACCATTCGCCGACGCAACCGACCGCCGACCACTCCGGGCGAGATTCTCCGATCGGAGTTCCTCGAGCCGCTGGGAATGGCCCAGAGGGAACTCGCCGATCACCTCGGATGCGACGTGAAGGTCATCAACCGTATCGTGAACGCGCGGAGCGCTGTCACCCCCGCGATGGCGTTGCGGCTCGGGGCAGCGTTCCGTACTTCACCCGGTTTCTGGTTGAACGCTCAGAAGGCGTGCGACCTGTACCGAGCTGCCGCCGAAGCCGCCCCTCTCCCGTCGCCCCTCGTGCCGGCCCGCTGATCGTCGAGATCGCCCGCGGCCCGCCCGCGCCGAGGACGATGTCCTGTCACCCTCTGCCGGGTGCCATCACAACTCGCGTGACGTCGTCCGCGGGACGACTCCGACAGGCTGCCGGGCCGCACGAGAAGCCAGAAGGTCACATCGGAGGCCCGGATTCCGCCTCGGGCGCCGGGAGTCCCCGCGGGGTAGCATCCACGCGATGAGGACGAGCCGTAGGACGGGATGTCTGGCGAGAGGAGCATTGCTCCTCGGGGTGGCGTGCGCGCTGGGGGCGTGCGAGAAGGAGCCGCTGCCGGACGCGACGTTCGTCTCGAGCTCGATGATCAAGGGCTTCGACCCGATCACGGCGGGCGACGTCGTCGCCGGCGGCGCCCAGGCGAACGTCTACGATTGCCTCTACGAGTACCACTACCTCAAGCGGCCGTACGAGTTGAAGCCGATGCTCGCCGACGGCATGCCGGAGGTCTCCGAGGACGGACTCACCTACACGATCCGGCTGAAGAAGGGCGTTCTCTTCCAGGACAGTCCGTGCTTCCCCGGCGGCAAGGGCCGCGAGGTCACGGCCCACGACTTCGTGTGGTGCTTCAAGCGTCTGATGGGCGTGCCGTCGTCCACCGGAAAGTGGCTGTACGAGGGCCGCTTCGTCGGTCTGGACGACTGGGCGCGGCGCTGTCAGGAGCAGATCCGCAAGCTCTACGATCGCGTCAACGAGTACTACCCGTTCCAGCACCCGGCGCTGGACGCCATCGTGGCCGAGGAGATCCCGGGCCTGCGCGCCCTGGACGACTACACGCTCGAGTTCACGCTGACGGAGCCGTACCCGCAGTTCGTGTTGACGCTGGCCATGATCTACTCCTGTGTCTACCCGAAGGAGGCCCTCGACTACTGGGGGATGGACTTCCAGACGCACCCCGTCGGCAGTGGCCCCTACATCGTGGACGAGTACTGGCCGTTCGATCTGCGTGTGCGCATGCGGCGCAACCCGACGTATCGCGACGACCGCTATCCGTCCGAGGGAACCGCCGAGGACCGCGCGAACGGGCTGCTCGCCGACGCCGGCCGCAAGCTGCCGATCCTCGACCGCGTGGACATCCGCATCATCGAGAACTCCTCGCCGCGCTGGCTGCAGTTCCTGCAGGGGCAGCTCGATCGCGTCGAGACGGAGAAGGACATCTGGGACGAGGCGATGACGGCCGTGGGCGCGCTGCGGACCGACATCGCCGCCGCGGGCGTGCGCGTGGACATCTCCAAGAAGCCCGACATCGCCTACACCGGGTTCAACATGGAGGACCCCATCATCGGGGCGCCGGCCGGCGAGCGCGGGAAGAAGATCCGCCAGGCGATCTGTCTCGCGTACGACCAGCAGGGCTGGATCAAGGTGATGCGCAACGGGTTCTGGGCGATTCCCGCCGACGGTCCCGTGCCGCCCGATCTCGCCGGGCGCGTGGAGGTCCCGAACCCCTACCAGCCGCGCGATCTCGACCGCGCGCGCAGACTGCTCGCGGAGGCCGGCTATCCCGGCGGACGGGGGCTGCCCGAACTCGTCTACGAGATGTCGGGCTCGACCGCCGTCTCGCGCAACGGCGCGGAGATCCTCAAGTCGTCCTGCGCGGACATCGGCATCCGTCTCAAGCTCAACAGCCAGACCTGGAGCCAGTTCCTGGCGAAGGTGCGCAAGAAGAACGCGCAGATCTACGGCATGGCTTGGGTGGCCGACTACCCCGACGCCGAGAACTTCCTGCAGCTCTTCTACGGCCCCAACGGGTCACCGGGGCCGAACAACTCCAACTACAGGAACCCCGCCTACGACCGGCTCTACGAGCGCATGAAGGTCATGCAGCCGAGCCCCGTGCGCGACGAGATCATCGCCGAGATGATCGCCATCGTGAACGAGGACTGTCCGTGGAGCTACACCGACTACCGCGTGCAGTACACGTACGTGCAGGAGTGGCTGCGCAACTTCAAGTACCAGGCCATGACGTACTGGCCCCTGAAGTACTACGACGTGGACCGCGAGGCGAAGGCGCGCCGGGTGGGACGCGGTGCGGGGGAAGCGGACTGAGATGCTCGCGTACATCATCCGCCGTCTGCTCTACACGATCCCGCTCGTATTCGGCGTGGCGCTCATCGTGTGGGTGGTGTTCGACAGCGGCATTCTCGGCGATCCCGCGCAGAAGCTCGTCGGCAAGAGCGCGACGCCGGAGGAACTGGCTGCTCTGCGCGCGGACCTCGGCTTCGACGATCCGGCACCCGAGCGCTTCGGACGCTTCCTCGGTGACATCGCGTCGCTGGAGTTCGGCCGCTCGCGAGAGTTCAAGCTGGACGTCGTCGAGATCGTAGCCCGCGGCGTGGGGCCCTCGCTGGCTCTCACCACTCCGGCGTTCCTGCTGGCGACGCTGATCGCCATCTCGCTGGCGCTGCTCTGCGCAGCCCGGCGTGGAGGGGTGCTCGATCGCGCCATCGTCGTCGGGGCCGTGGCGTTGATGAGCGTCTCGTCGCTCGTCTACATCATCTTCGGGCAGTACGTGCTGGGGTACCACGGCCCCTTCCCGGTGGCCGGATTCGCGTACGACGCGCGCATGGCGTGGTACCTGGCGCTGCCCTGGATCATCTTCGTGTTCCTGACCGTCGGACCGGACCTGCGCTTCTACCGCACCGCCGTGCTCGAGGAGATCAAGCAGGACTACGTGCGGACGGCCAAGGCCAAGGGCGTGAGCGCGCGCAAGGTGCTGTTCGTGCACGTGCTGCGCAACGCGATGATCCCGATCCTGACGCGCATCGTCGTCGTGCTGCCCTTCCTCTTCACGGGCTCTCTGCTGCTGGAGAAGTTCTTCGAGATCCCCGGCATCGGCGGGATCACCGTCATGGGCGTGCTGAGAGACGACATGCCCGTGATCCGGGCGATGACGTTCGTGTTCGCCGTGCTGTTCATCATCGGCAACCTGCTCACCGACATCCTCTACACGATCGTGGACCCGCGGGTGCGGCTGCAATGAGCGACGACGGCAAGCCGTTCGTCTACGACGCGTCGAAGGAGTCGTTCTGGAGCGACGGCTACAGGCGTCTCAAGCGCGACAGGCTCGCCGTGCTGTGCTTCTGGATCATCGTGGCGTACGTCGTGGTCGCGGCGATGGCCTACGCCGGCAGCGTCGTCAACGGTTGGCACCACGACGGCGTCGTCGGCGACGGCATGAAGAGCTTCGCCGACGCCGTCCTCTTCGCGGACTACGACGCGGCCGATCGGGATCTCGGTCCCGTGAGCCCGGGCGCCGACGGGGGCTTCCTCGGCACCAACGTCCAGGGCCAGAGCATCGCCTCGCGCCTGGCCAACGGCGCGCGCATCGCGCTGGGGCTGGGCTTCTTCGTCGGGCTCATCGCGATCGTGCTGGGGGCGGTGCTCGGGTCCATCGCCGGATGGTTCGGCGGCTGGGTGGACGAGGTCGTCGTGTGGCTCTACAGCACGGTGTCGTCGATCCCTTCCATCATGCTCATCCTGGCGCTCTCCTACGTGCTCGGCGGCGGGTTCTTCTCGGTCTTCCTGGCCATGGGGCTGACGTACTGGGTGGGAGTGTGCCGCGTCGTGCGCGGTGAGTTCATGAAGCTGAAGGACCGCGACTACGTGCTGGCGGCCAAGGCGCAGGGCTTCTCGAACGTGCGCATCATGCTCGGCCACGTGCTGCCCAATACCGCGCACCTGCTCATCATCAGCTTCACGCTGCTCTTCGTGTGGGCCATCAAGGCCGAGGTCGTGATCTCGTTCCTCGGCGTCGGCATCCAGGACCAGCCCTCGTGGGGGCTGATGATCCAGGACGCCGAGAGCGAACTGACCAAGGGCAAGTGGTGGCAGATGACCTTCACCAGCGTCTCGCTCTTCGGCATCGTGCTCGCCTTCCAGGTCTTCGGCGACAGCCTGCGCGACGCGCTGGACCCCCGCCTGCGGAAGTAGGCGGACGTCAGTCCTCGTCGCCGTTCCAGTCCGCGGCGATCTCGCGCACCTGCATCTGCCCGTCCTTGCTGAGGTAGCGGGCGTGCCGCCGTAGTTCCAGGCCCGCGTTGATCGCCTCGATGACGTGATCGCCCGCGTCCTGCACCGGCTCGCCGAGCGCATCGGACAACCAGCGTTGGACGTCGGACCAACTCCACAAGCGATAGCGAGCGTCCGGCGCCGTGACGGGAGGTGGGAACCCGCCGGGGCCGCGCTCTCCCGCGACGAGCAGTCGCACGCTCTCGCGCGTGCGGCCGGTGCGCGCCGCGATGTCGGCCATCGAGACGAGGCCGGCATCGGCGACCCGAACGACGCGCGCACCCTTCAGGGCCTCGACGTCGCGGATCGCTGAGAGGATCGCTTCCTCCAGCGACGCAGCCTCGCGCGAGAACATCGCGTGCTGGATGCCGTTGATCCGACCGATGGTGGCGTCGTCGCACCCTGCCTCGTACAGGACGTCGAGGTTCTCGTCCGTTTGGAGTTCCTCGCCTTCGACGATCAGCGTGAAGTCGTATGTCATCAGGACTCGTCCCCCCGGTGTGATTGAGCATGTCGGCAACGATCGATGTAGCCGAGCAGGTCGCGCGCGTGCGTGGCCTCGCTCTTCGGTGTCGATCAGATGGACTTTCGGCAGCCGTCGCGCGCGGCGCGTGGACATCGCATGTGGCCCCAACGGTGGCCCTTCGGTTTCACGACCACGGTCCACCCACGCGCCTCGGCCGCCCGGAGCGCCTTCTCGATCTCCTTCTTCGGGTGCCGTCGCCGCATGCCGTTGACACGATGCAACGGTGTTGCTTCGTGTCAACGGGGCGCGTGGCTTCACCAGGAGGCGCCGGGCCTGCGCATAGCGCCGCAAGCCTGATCCGATGTGGAGCGCTCAGGCCGCCGAACCGGGCCTGGCACGGTAGTGGGTAGTGGGCACGCAGGCGCCGTCGTCGTGATCCAGGCGTCGCGCGTGCGTGTTCGCCGTCTACCGATCGGGGGATGACGGCGCTGCGGCCGCACTCGTCAGCCGGTGCCGTCTCCCGCCTCGCGCCGGCCTCCGCGCACCGGCCTCGATGGGGCGGTCAGGCGTCGGAGGCGTACCCCGTCAGGAAGTCGTGGCGGGCGATGCGCTCGTCGATCGCGATGCGCTCGCCCGCGGTCCACTCGTGGTCGTCGCGGCGGCGGCTCTCGGTCTTCATGACGATGCCTTCGGCCGAGGTGACGAAGGCGTCGTCCGGGGCGAGGCCGACGAAGCCCAGGACCGTGCGCAGCGTGACGGCCGGCGCGGCGATCAGATCCTCCGAGCGCACGTCGAGCCACTCGCCTTCGAGGGCGTGCCGCCGAACGGTCTCGACGCCGTCGTAGAGCCCGAAGAGAGCGTCCAGCGCTGCGGACATCGGCGCATCCTGGTGCTGACGCGCGCGGGCGACGACGTGGTCGAAGGGGTTGCGCACGACGTGCACGATGCGCAGCGGGACGGCCATCTCGCCGCGCAGCCGGCCCAGGAGGGTCGGGTCGGCGGAGAGGCGCCGCGTCGTCACGCCGGCCTTCTTGTCGCCCATCAGCAGCGGCGTGCGCACGCGGCCCTGCCAACCACCCGGGACCGCGTAGTCGTAGCCCGTCCACTCGTTGCCGCTCGCCGCCGTCTCGCGCGCGTTGACGGCGATCATGTGCAGGAGCTGGGCGCGGCCGAAGCCGGCGTCCAGGAAGCCGACGGCGTCGAGCTCGTTGGCGACGATTGCATCGGCGTGCGCGTCGAGGATCGACGCCAGCACCGTGTGGCCGCTGCGTGCGTAGCCCACGAACAGCACGAAGTGCCGCATGGCGTCGTAGCGTCCGCGATCGCGGAGCGCGCCGAGACGCGAGCGTACGTGCAGGGCGCGCAGTTCGCGCGGGGTGCGCCGTCGCACGCCCTGGTACGTGGGGCCGGTCATGCGCGCCGCCTCAGGCCGTCGTCAGCCGCGCGCAGATCGCCTCCACGCGCGCCACGCCGTCGGTCGTCTCGCCCAGCAGCACGTCGGCCATGAGCTGTGCCACCTCGGCGAAGTCGTCCGGGGTGAGGCCGCGCGACGTCATCGCCGGCGTGCCGATGCGGATGCCGCTCGTCTTGGACGGCGGGAGCTGGTCGAACGGGATCAGGTTCTTGTTGACGTAGATGTGGTTCTGGCGGAGCGCCTCCTCGGCCTCCGCGCCCGTCGTGCGGCCGTTCATGTCCACCAGGACCATGTGGTTGTCGGTGCCGCCGCCGACGATGCGGAAGCCGCGCTGGGACAGGCCCTCGGCCAGCACCGCGGCGTTCTTGCGCACGGTCTGCTGGTACGCCCGGAACGCCGGGGTCATGGCCTCGCGGAAGGCCACGGCCTTGCCGGCGATCTGGTGCATGAGCGGCCCGCCCTGCATGCCCGGGAAGACCGCCGAGTTGACCTTCTTCCTGTACTCCTGCTTGCAGAAGAGGAGCCCTCCCCGCGGCCCGCGCAGTGTCTTGTGCGTGGTGGTCGTGACGAAGTCCGCGTGGCCGAAGGGCGAGGGGTGCTCGCCCGCGGCGATCAGCCCGGCGATGTGCGCCATGTCGGTGTGCAGCAGCGCGCCCACGCTCTTCGCAATCTCGGCGAAGCGCGCGAAGTCGATGAACCGCGCGTACGCCGAGGCGCCCGACACGATCAGCTTCGGCTGGACCTCTTCTGCGATGCGCGCGAGCTCGTCGTAGTCGATCTGCTCTGTGTCGCGGGAGACGCCGTAGAAGTGCGCCTCGTAGAGCTTGCCCGATGCGTTGTACGGCGAGCCGTGCGAGAGGTGCCCGCCCATGGCCAGGTCCATCGCGAGGATCTTGTCGCCCGGCTCGAGCGTCGCCAGGTAGACGGCCAGGTTGGCCTGCGTGCCCGAGTGCGGCTGGACGTTGACGTGGTAGTCGGTGGCGTAGAGCTCACGCGCGCGGTTCTCGGCGAGTTCCTCGACCTGGTCCGCGAACTCGCAGCCCGAGTAGTAGCGCCTGCCCGGGCGGCCCTCGGCGTACTTGTCGGTGAACACCGAGCCGACGGCCTCGCGCACGGCCGCGCTCACGAGGTTCTCGGACGCGATGAGTTGCAGTCCGTGCCGCTGACGCCGGTCTTCCTCGGTCACCAGCTCGGCGACCTCGGGGTCTGCCTCGGCGAGGGTGTGGGTGCGCCTGGACGCGGTCTCGAACTGGATCATCGAAGCTCTCCGGGTGGGGTGCGCCGCACATGGCGGCGGGTCGCTGGGGGGATTCCCGAATGTACCCAATCCCCATCCGGGCGCGTACGCAGTGCCGGAGGGGAGGTCCAGCGGCAAGGCTAGCGCGGGCGCCGGGATCGGCGTGAGACCCACGTCACTTCGAGTGGCCGGTGTGACGTCTCCCTGCCGCCCGTGGCGTGCGGTGGCCGTTCAGCGGTCGGTGGTGTCGGGCTCCGGGGCGATTACGAACGTGGCCCCCGAGTCCTCGGGGACGCTCACGACGCGGGCCTGGGACGAGGTGCCCGTGGCCCACGCGCGAATCACGTGGGGGCCCTCGTCCAGGCCGCTCACGCGGAAGGCGCCGGAAGTGTCCGTGACCGCGACGATCGGCGGGCCCCAGGCGCCGGGGTAGCCGACGTCGTCGGCGGTCGTTCCCGGCGCGATCGCCACGGCCGTGACGTACGCGCCCGAGAGCGCCGTGCCCGATGCCGACGTGAGGCGCCCGCGGACGCGCAGTTCCGGGCCCAGGCGGACGATCACCGCGTCCGCCGTCGCCGGGGCGCCGGGACCAGGACGGTGACGCCGGCGGCCGCTGCTCCGCCTGCGGCCGTCGCCGTGATCTCCTGCTCCCCGGCCGCGAGCGGTCCGATCGCGAACGTGCCGTCCGCCTCCGCTCGTGCGGCGGGGCCCCCGCCCGCGGCGGCGACGACGGCCCCCGCCGCGGGCTTCCCGTCGTTCGTCGTGACGCGGCCGCGCACCGTCGTCCACGGCAGCATGCCGATCTCGACCTCGGCGGTCGCGGCCTCCGTGAGGTCCACGACGAAGCGCTCCGGAGCCGTGCCGTCCTCCAGTGCGCGGTCGGGGTCGTCCGGGCGGTCCGGCATCGAGTACCCCCAGAGCGACGCTATGACGACGAAGCGCTCGCGCGGCACGCCGGGGAGCACGAACCGCCCGTCGCGGTCCGTCGTCGCGGAGAAGTACCACTCGGGGTTAGTCGCGCCGACCTCGGCGCCGACGAGGGCGCCCTCTGGGCCCATGACCCGTCCCGTGATCACGCCGCCGCGCTCCAGCGTGAGATCGTGGCGGACCTCCATGCCCGCCCCGACGGTTCGTTCGTTGTCGAGCTCTGCCCACTCGGTGCGGTACCCGGCGCGCTCGGCCGAGATGCTCGTCACCGTCCCGGGCATCGGCAGGTCGAGGGTGTAGCGCCCGTCGGTATCCGTCTCGGCCTCGAGCGAGAGCACGAACGTACCGAGGACCTGCAGCGAGACGAGGACCGCGGCGCGCGTGACGGGCCGGCCGTCCTCGGCGCGCGTCACGATACCCGCGAGGCGGCCGCCGCGCAGGAGCACGATGTCCAGATCCCTGACCCCCGGCAGGCGCACCGCCGCCACGACGCCGAGGCGGCCGCGGGCCAGCCGGCCCAGAGCGCGACGTCCGCCGCCGGCAGTGTGCCGAAGACGAAGCGGCCCTCGAGGCGATAGCCCTGCTCGAGGGCGAGTTCGAAGTGCTCCTCCGCGACGCCCTGCCGCACCGTCGCACCGACCAGGCCGCGCCGCGCGTAGCCCCCGCGCTCGGCGGTGAACGTCCACGTGCCCGGGGGCAGCCCCTCGAAGTAGCCGACTCCGTCGGCGCCCGTTCTCGCGATCGCCACCGGCGACGGCCTCCGCCGCGCGCCGAATGCGCCCGCGCCGG
The DNA here is from genome assembly GCA_024277065.1 of Planctomycetota bacterium. GTDB lineage: Bacteria > Planctomycetota > JAJSAM01 > JAJSAM01 > JAJVHW01 > JAJRPF01. The sequence goes on along the minus strand of JAJRVY010000294.1, from coordinate 9,927 downwards.
CGCCGGGCGCGAAGGCGCGCACGGTGGCGCCACGGAGCGGCCGCCCGTCGAAGGCGCGCACCTCCAGCGCCACACGTACGCCGTCCGCGAGCCAGAGCGTGCCGACGTCCAGGCGCTCGCCGGGGCGCAGGAACAGGCCGGGGCGGGCGACGGGCGCGTGGTCGTCGCCGTCAACGCGGAGTTCGTGGGGCCGGTCGGGCGTCACGTCGCCGAACGCGAAGCGGCCGCGCGCATCGGTCGTCACCGGCTCCGTGCCGCCCGGCAGGAGCGTCCACGGACTCTCCCCGTCCACCACGAGCCACAGCGCCCTGGCCATCAGGCCGAAGAGCAGCAGCAGCGCGAGCAGCGGAGGCAGCCGACGGGATCCCATCACGGGTGTCATTGTATGGACGGCCGCCGCGCCGTTTCGTTCGCTCGTGATCCCGGAAACCCTCGCCGGGAGATTCCGGGATTGCCCCGCGCGTTCGTGGCACGGTCCCCCGCGGCATGGCCCGCTGCAACGAGGAACCCGGAGCGTGATGAGTGGCGCGTCACGCGGTGGCACGCGGCCGCTCTGCGTCGGCACGCCGTGGCGCGGCTACAACGAGCAGCGCAACTTCCTCGGTCTCGACGTGCCCGGGGCGGCCTTCGTGCGCGTACGCGACCCCTATGCGCTTCTCCACGCCCTCTCGTCGCGTCTGGGCGGGCGGCGGCGCGAGCGCGTGCGCTTCAGCCACGCGCCGCCGAGCTTCCCGAGCGTGGACGTCCTGCACTTCTTCAACACGGTGAGTTCCGCCGCCACGCCGTGGCTCGTGACGTTCGAGACGAGCGTGCCGCGCGGGGGCGTGCCGCCGGATCGTGCACGCCGCCACGTCGAGTCGCCGTGGTGCCGGCGGCTGATCGCGCTGAGCGACTGCGCGCGCGCCCGGCAGCTCGCGCGCTGGACGCGGCTGTACGGCGACGCCGCTCCGGTGGCGTGCAAGATCGAGGTCCTCCATCCGCCGCAGCGCGTGATCGTCCAGGACGTCTCGCGCAAGCCCGATCCCGCACGCGGGCTGCGGTTCGTGTTCGTCGGCCGCCACTTCTTCCGCAAGGGCGGGCGCCCTCTGCTCGCCGCGTTCTCCGCGCTCCTGGAGCGGGGCGCGGACGTCCACCTGCACGTGATCTCGACGCTCGAGCCCGGCGATCGATGGTCGCGCTCCACGTCCGCCGATGTCGGCGCCGCCCGGGAGGTCATCGCGCGGCACGAAGGGCGTATCACGTGGCAGGCGGGGGCCTCACCGTCGGCCGTCGCTGCGGCGCTCGAGAGCGCCCACGTCCTGCTGCTGCCGACGCTGGCCGACACGTACGGGTACTCCGTGCTCGAAGGGCAGGCCGCCGGGTGCGCGAGCATCACGACCAACGTGCGCGCGCTGCCCGAGATCAACCCGGACTCGTGCGGGTGGACGATCGAGCTGCCGATCACCGCACGGGGCGGCGTGATCGTGAAGACGGAGGACGAGCTGCGCGCCGCGGAGAGCGCGATCCGCGCGGGTCTGCTGCGCGCCGTGGAGGAACTGCTCGCGGCGCCCGGCGACGTGCTGCGGCGCGGCGCCGCCGGCATCGCGCGCATCCGCGCGGAGCACGATCCGGGGCGCGCGGCCTCGCGACTGGCGGAGATCTACGCGGCGGCGGTCAGCGGCGACGTCAGCTCTTGACGAGCTTGGACAGCGCGAGTTCGGTCCACTTCACGGCCAGTTGCGTGCGGAAGCGGGCGTCGCGGTGTTCGCTGCGCAGTTCGTAGCCGAAGCGTTCCATCTCGCGGCGGCAGACGTGCTGGATCAACTCCAGTTCGCGGTCCCGGTAGCAGAGCCGCTGGCGCCAGTTGTCGATGTTCTGCGCGGAGATCGGCTGCATGGCCTGGGCGATCCATTCCTGCCGCTGCGCGAGCGCGTCGGGCGTGACGCCGGAGACGGCGCGGTCGTCGAACGGCGCGCCGATGAACTCCGCGATGCGGCGCAGGTGGTGCTCCGGACGCGCCGCGAGGTCCTCGTAGCGCACGAGGATCGACTGCTCGTCGTCGCGGACGCGGGCGACGGCGGCCCGCCACACGCGCGCCGCCGCGTAGACGTTGTTGTGCGCCCAGCGGCAGCTCTTCATGCTCGCCGCGACGCCACGTGGATCGCGCACGAGGTAGATGAAGCGCGCCTCGGGGAAGTCCGCCGTGATCGCGTCGCGGCGGAAGATGTGCGGCGGCGACTTCTCGCACCAGTGCGTGACCTCGCCGGCGTCCGCGGCGCGCTCGGCGATGAAGCGCTCGACCAGGATCTCGAACGCCGCGCGCCAGCTCGTCGCGCGCGCCAGCAGCTCTTCGCGCAGCCGTTCCTCGTCGAGCTGCCACTGGCGGACCTGATGGTGGGCCAGGAGCCGCGCGACGACGACGGCGCGGTCCTTCGCGAAGCCGAGGTCGAGAGCGGCGCAGCGCTCCTTGAACGACCAGAAGTTCGACTCCGGGAAACTGACGACACCGGGCAGCGCGCCGAGCTTGAGACGTAGCAGTGTCGTGCCGCTGCGGCCCATCGCCATGATGAACACGGGTTGCATGCCGGGGCGTAGGGCCTGCGGAGAGTCTTCACGTACCATGGAGCGCAGAGAGTGCCCCCTACAGCAGCCGCCGCGCAGCCATTTCGAGCGCCGTCGCGCGAACGCCTGCGACGGCCGGGGCTGCGGCGCGTCTCACCTGGTGGATGGTGCGGACGGCGATCGACTCGCAGTCGCGCTCGCCACACGGACTCAGCGCAGGAGATGGACGACAGGAGATGGACATGACTGGCAAGGAACTCGTGCTGTTGCTCGTGGGGTCGGCTGCTGCGGCCGGCGCGGGTGGTGTCGGCGCCGCCAGGCTGATCAACGACGGGCCGGCGAACGACGCCGGGCAGAGCGCCCTGCTCGCGCGCCTCGACGAACTCGGGGCCTCACTCGAGGCGACGAACGGCATCCTGACGGAGAGCCGTGACGAGATCGGCGCGCTGCGTGGGCGCATGGAGGCCGTGGAGCTGCGCCTGAACGGCGCGCGCGCGGCGGCGCTCACGACCGCGTCCGGGCGGCGGCACGTGGCAGCCCCCGCGCGTCGCGGGGCGACGACGCTGCGCAGCGGCGAGGACGGCGTGCTCGACCTCACGACGGCCGGCGAGGGCGGCGTGCCGGTGCAGCTCGAGAAGGCGCTCGCGGGTCTGGCCGAGAGCCTCGGCGAGCACGCGGGCGGGGGGATGATCGGCACGATGATCGAGGGCGGCGGGAGCCTGCGCGTACTGAACGGTGAACTGGGCGGCACGCTCGCCGGGCTCCGTCGTTCGTTCGCGCTGCGCCGGCTCCCCGAGGAGGAGCGCTGGGAGAAGGCCCGCGAGGACGTCGGCCTGAACGACGTGCAGATCGACGAGATCAGGTCGGCGCTCGTGGAGCGTGACGCGGCCATCGAGCGCGCCATGGTCGTCGCCCGCGACGAGAGTGACGGGAACGCGGGCATCTCCGTCCGCCGCCTCGACTTCGCGAAGACGCGCGAGGCCGACCAGGCGTATCGCAAGCGCGTGGACAACACACTGAACGACCAGCAGAAGAAGGCCTGGAACGACGGCGGCTACGATCGCGCGTTCGGCAACAGCGCGACGGGCACCGCCACCGTCATCTCCATCGGGACGATCACGAGCGACGAGGAGCAGTAGTCGGGGCGGAATCAGAGGAGCCCCGCGGGTGATTCCGCTCGGAGTCGTCTCCGTCCTGTGACACGGTGCCGCCAGAATACGGCGATGACGACTTCGCGCACCACCACCGCCCTCGCTCTCATCCTCGCCCTCGGGCTGACCACCTGCACCGCCGGTTCCGACGGGCGCGACGGCGCCCGCCGGGACGGCGCTCCCGACATCGAGGTGCCGGCTGTCGGCGGCACGTTCGAGATCCCCTCACGCGTCGCCAGCATTGCGCCGATCGAGGTCGAGGTGCTGCAGAAGGGCACGGGGCTCCACGCGCGCGATGGCGACACCGTTGCCGTGCACTACACCGGCACGCTCCTCGACGGCAAGCAGTTCGACACCTCGCGCGGCGGCGTGCCGTTCGAGTTCCCGCTCGGGCAGGGAGCCGTCATCCGCGGCTGGGACATGGTCGTGTCGCACATGACCGTGGGCGACCGTTGGCGTGTGCGCATCCCCGCGCAGCTCGCCTACGACAAGATCGGGTCGCCGCCCGTCATCCCGCCGTCGGCCGATCTCGTCTTCGACATGGAGCTCGTGCGCGTCCGCTGAGCGCTCTGAGAAGCACCGCCGCCGCACCTTCAGAGCGGGTCGCGCGCCGCCCCGTCCGTGCGGCGGTGGACGTGGCAGCCGTCGCGCCCCTCGAACGTGACGAGCAGCGCGCCATCGGCGGCGTGGGTGTCGAACATGTCGAGGAACGCCTCACGCATGTCCGGCCAGGGGTAGGCGTAGATGACGGCGAACTCGTCGAGGTCGCGCCCCAGCAGGTCGTAGGCCGCGACACCCGGCCGCAGCGTGGCGGTGTCCGGGTCGTCGAGATCCGCCGGGATCTCGTGGCCCTCGGGCATGAAGCTGCCCTGGACGATCTCGACGTCCAGCCCGTGGGCGGCGAGGAGTTCGCGCGACGTCTCCGCCATCTCGGCATCGAGCTCGATCCCGCACGAGCGGAAGCCGAGCGCCGCCGCCATGCCCGCCACGGCGCCGAGCGCGCTGCCCCATTCGAGGAAGCGCTCGCCCCGGACGCTCGTGCGCGCGAGCGCCGCCAGAACGCCGTGCACCTGCCCATAGTCGGCCGGCGCGAAGTTCGGGAGCCGCGTGTGCAGGCCACCGGCGAGCAGTCCGTCGAACCGCGCGTCCACGTCCGCGAGGAGCCGCACGACACGCGCCGACGGCGGGGCCGGATCGGGGGTGACCCCCAGTTCCTCGAGCGCCATCAGGGGAGCTCTCTGCGCAACCGGATTTCGGGCAGCGCGGCGCCCGAACCGTGCCACACCGTCCGGCCGCCGTCGGCGGCGAAGCCCGCGGCCTCGTAGAAGCGCCGTGCGCGCTCGTTGCCCGCGAGCACCCAGACCGTGGCCTCGGCGAAGCCGCGGCGCCGCAGGTGCGCCAGAGCGTGCGCGAAGAGCCGCCGGCCGTGTCCGTGCCCGATCAGCTCGGGACGCACGTAGATGGCCTGCACCTCGCCCGCGCGGTCCCGGGCGTCGTCGGCGTCGCGGCTGCGGCCCGCGTCGGCGAAGCCGAGGACCTCGCTCCCGCGCGCCAGCACGAACGTCGCGTGGTCCGGCTCCGGCGGCCGGCCGATGAGGTGTTCCCACAGCTTGCGGCGATGGCGCACCGTCAGTGCGTCGAGGTGCTCCTGCGGCACGAGCCCGGCGTAGGCCGCGCGCCATGCGGCCACGTGGATGCGCGCGATGCTCGCGGCGTCGGCGCGCACGGCGCGGCGGGCGCGCACCGCCGGGGCTGGGCCGCGTCGCGGCGCGGGTTGGCAGCGCGTGCAGAGATGCGTGCCGCGCCCAGCGACGACGATCCGTCGCAGGGCGCGGCCACACGTCCGGCACGGCTTTCCGCCTCGACCGTAGACGCGGAACTGGTCCTGGTAGCTGCCGGGACTGCCCTCGGGAGTGCGGTAGAAGGCGTCGAACGACGAGCCCTCGCGGCGGATCGCCTCGGTGAGCACCTCACGGATGGCCGCGTGGAGTGCGTCCGCCTTCCCGCGCGGGACACGGTCGCTGCGACGCAGCGGGTGCAGCCCCGCGGCGTGGAGCGACTCGTCCACGTAGATGTTCCCGAGTCCCGCGACGAACTCCTGGTCGAGCAGGAGCGGCTTCAGCGCGCGGCGGCGGGAGCGCAGGAGGCGCGCGAACGCGTCGGCCGTGAACGCGTCCTCCAGCGGCTCGGGACCGAGATGGGCGAGGAGTGACGCCGGCTGCTGCGCGTGGACGAAGCGCCCGAACTTGCGCACGTCCACGAAGTGCAGCTCGCGCCCGTCGTCGAGTGTGAGCGCGACGCGCACGTAGGGGCTCGGCGGCGCGTGCGCGTCCTCGACGTGCAGCCGGCCCGTCATGCGCAGGTGCACGACGAACGCCCCGTGCGGCTCGCCGCCGCGGCTGGTCGCGATCAGGATGTACTTGCCGCGCCGCCCGACGCCGTCGATGGAGAGGCCCCGCGCGCACGCCGCGAACGCGGCGGCGCTCTCCCCGCCGAGCGAACGCTCCCAGTGGACGCGCGCGCCGGTGACCGTGCGTCCGACGAGTCCCGGCCGCACGAGCCGCGCGATCGTCTCCACCTCGGGCAACTCAGGCACGTCGCTCGCTCAGCTCGGTCGTGCCACGTGTCGGGCGTCGCGGACGGCGGACGGGGCTCTTCGGCGCGGGACCATCTCGACCTCCCCCAGACTGGACGCATCGAGGTTACGACGCGCACGGCCGCCGTCCCAGAGGGGTACGATGCGGGACCGATGAGCCGCTTCGACGCCGCGTCCCTGATTGCCCGCCTGCGCCGCCGCGGGCTGACCGAACGCGCTGACGCCGTGGGCGAGCTGGACCGCGCCGTCGCGGCGCTGGAACGCCCGGCGGGCATCGTCGGACGGCTGACGGCGGCGGCGCGGGGGGAGGCGGCGCGGCAGTGGCGGCTGGCACTCGAGGAGTGGGGTGAGAGTCGCGACGCGCTGCGTCTGATGCGCGAGCGGGCGCGCGGCCGTGCGCTGACGCCGGACGAGGTCGATGCCGTGCGCGGGCAGGCGCTCGACCTCGTGCGGACCGTGCCCGCCGGCGTTCTCGCTGCGGCGTCGGCGCTGGTCCCGCTGCCCGGGTTCATGCTGCTCACGCCGTGGATGTTGCGGCGCCTGGATCTCCTGCCCTCGCGCTGGCGCGAGGAGGCACTCCTCGATCGCCTCCAGCGCGAGGCCCACCGGCTGCGGGAGAGCGGCGAGGAGGCCGGCGCGATGCATCTCGCCGCCGTGGCCGAGGACCTCGAGGATCGTTCCGAGAGACGCGAGGAGCTGGCGCGCGCCGCGGCGCTGCGCACGCACTGGGACCTGGACGGCGACGGCCGGATCTCGGATGGGGAGCGCACGGCGTACGACGCCGAGGTCGCCCGGCTCGTGGCCGTGGCGGCGTCGGGCGGCGCGCGGCGGCGGTGGTTCCTGATGCTCGGCGGCGACGTCTTCGGCCCTCTGCGCTGGGTCGAGACCGCCGCGCCGGACGCCTCGCTGCGACTGCTCGTGTGCCTGGACGGCGAGTCGGGCTGGGTGCGGCTGGCCGACGTGCGCCGGGGCGGCGGCGACACCTCCGCGGACGCGGGCCCGTGATCCGGTGATCCGTGGAGCGCAGGGAGCGCCAGGGACTGCGCGCGGCGCGCGTGGAGCGGGCGTTCCTTCCCGCCTGCGCGCTGCGCCCGAGAATGGCCGCCCGTGCCGGACCTCGACTCGCCCCCGAACGCCGCCGCCGACGACGTTGCCGACGAGCGGGCCGCGCTCGCGGCCTGCGACGCCGCCGGCGGCACGCCGGCCGGCGCGGGCCGGGCCTTCGCGTGTGGGCTGGCCATGGGCACCGCCGACGCCATCCCGGGCGTCTCCGGCGGGACCATCGCGCTGATCCTCGGCATCTACGACCGTTTCATCGGCTCGCTCGCCGCCGTCGTCGCGGTGGCTCGCCGTCCCGGGGACGCGGCGCGGTGGCGCGCGGCGCGCCGGGCGCTCGTCTTCCTCGTGCCGCTCGGCGGCGGCCTCGGCGCCGCGTACCTCGTCGCCACGCGCCTGCTCGTCGGCAAGCTGCCGAGCCCCGACGCGGTGACCCACGCGGCGCTGTGGCGCGAGCTGCACGCCAACCCGCCGCCAGGGTGGCTCGTGCGCGCGGACACGGCGCCGATCGTCTTCGCCTTCTTCTTCGGGCTCGTCCTGGCGAGCGTGAACGAACCCTGGAAGGCCAAGCGCGGGCATCGTGCGGTGGACTGGTTCCTCGCACTGGTCGGCGCGGCCGTGGCCGTCGGGCTGAGCCTCAGCCCGCCGGCGGCCGGATCGCTGTCGCCGGTCGCGCTCGTGGGCTCCGGCGCCATCGCCATCTCGGTGATGCTGCTGCCCGGCGTCAGCGGCAGCCTGGCGCTGCTCGTGCTCGGCATGTACCAGCCGGTGACGGGGGCCTTCCACTCACAGGAATGGGGCGTCGTCGCGTGGTTCCTGGCCGGCATCGCGCTCGGCATCGCCACGTTCGTGCCGCTGCTGCGCCGCGTGCTGGCGCGGGCCCACGACCGCACGATGTCGGTGCTCTCGGGCCTGATGCTCGGCAGCCTGGCCGCACTCTGGCCGTGGAAGGCCCACTACCTGCCGAAGTTCATCCCCTGGCAGGGGCCGATGTCGCCGACGGCGCCGACGGCTGGTTGGTGGGCGCCGCTGCTCTCGGCACTGGCGGGAGCGGCGGTGATCGTCGCGATGTCGCGCGTCGCCCGCGCTCGCGCGTCCGCGTCCGTGGCGTCGTGACCGCGGATGGCCGTAGGATCGTGAGCGCCATGCGCACGAAACTGCTCGCCTCGGCGCTGACCCTGCTCGCGGTGCTCGCCGTGGTCGTGGCGCCGGCGCCGGCGGCGGCGCAGGATGCGGAGCCGCAGGCAGAGGCGGCCGGCGCGGACCGCGGCGACGCGCTGACGGCCGAGCTCGCCTGGCTCGACGCCGCGGAGCAGAGCGCCGCGGCGCGCGTCGAACGCCTCGATGAGCGACGCCAGCGGCTGCGCAAGACGCTCGACAGCGTCGACGCCGACCACGCGCAGTTCGTGCTGGTCTACGGCGGCGCGGCCGAGAGCCCACCCGAGCCGCCGCTCGACGTCGTGGCCCAGCGCATCGACTCCCTCCGCGCGGCCCTCGAGGGGGCGACCGGCAGCGAGGAGGCGACGCGCGTCGAGCATGCGCGCCTCGGCGCCGCGATCGCCGCGACGGAGGCCCATCGCGCGAAGCTGGACGAGCTGCTCGCGTCATCGATGGCGCGGGCGTCGGCCTCCGGGGAACTGTCCACGGAGAACGTGGAACTCGCTCGCGAGAACCACGACGCACGGCTCGAACGGTTGATCGAGGAACAGAACCTGGCGCTGACGACGCTCGATGCGTGCGACACGCTGCGGCGGCGCATCCGCGATCGGCGGCTGGCCACGATCGCGCTGCTCGAGCGTGAGAACCTGCTGCTGCGCGGTACGACGTCGATCACGGTGAGCGCTGTCGCGGACGGTGCCGCCGACCTCTCGCGCTTCCCCGCATGGAGCGTGGACACGCTCGGGACCGTGATGAGCGCCGTGCGCAGCGGGCGCCACACGGGCGATCTCCTGCGCTGGGCGGGAGCGTCCCTCGTGCTGCTCCTGGGGCTGGTGCTCGCCAGGCGCAGGATGCGGCGTGGCATCCGTCCTGCCGACGAGCTGGACACGGACGCGGCGCGCGTCACGAACCTCGCCTGCCGCCTCCTCGCGTCGCTGGTGACCGCCGTGGCCGTTGCGGCGCCGTGGCTGCTCGCCGTGGCCCTGATCGAAGGACTCCCTGCCGAGTGGCGGGTCGTCCTGCGCACGTTCGGCCTGGTGCTCGGCGGCCTGATCTTCGGCTGCGCCGTCGCCGGTCGGCTGCTCTGCGCCCGCGGCGAGGGGAGCCCGATCGAGATGGACGTGCGCAGCGCCATGCTGATGCGCACCGGCATCGTGCTCGTGCTCTGGCTGTCCGCCCTGATCGTCCCGATCGGCGTGGCGCTCGGAGCGCTCGGCTACGCGAACGCCGGCGCCCTGGCCATGCTCTGGACGGTCTACAAGGTGCTCGCGGTCGTGCTGCTCCTGCTCTTCGTCCTGCGCAAGGGTGTGCTCCTGGGCATCCTGCCACCGGCGACGACGCGCGTCGGCCGCGGCCTGCGGCGCGCCCTCACCGTCGCCCATCCCGTCCTCGTGGTCGTCGGTCCGGTGCTGCTCGCGCTCGATT
>JAJRVY010000293.1 GCA_024277065.1 Planctomycetota bacterium | reverse complement strand
CTTGCTGGCGCGCGAGTTGTGCGCAGTATCGCCGGGCAGCGCCGGATCGCACTCGCTGCGGACGACGTTCTGTCACCCTCTGCCAGGAGCCATCACAACTCGCGTGACGTTGTCCGCGGGACTACTCCGACAGGCTGCTAGGTCGTAGACGTCGATGCGACCGGCCATGATCGTCGCGTACGCCGTCGAACCGACGATGTCCACGTCGCGGGAGTCGTTCGTGGACGGGAACGAGAACGTCGTGTGATCGGCCGTGCGGATGACGGTCGGGCCGCCCTCACCGACGACGAGAACCTTGCTCCCGTCGTCCGACACCTTGGCGTCACGCGGCGCGTTGACGACCGCGATGGCACTGACGACGACGGTGTTCGTCGCCGTGGCGATGACGTCCACCGAGTCGTCCTGGCGGTTCGCGACGTAGACCTCGGAGCCGTCGGGCGTGATCGCGATGCCCTCGGGCGATGCCCCGGAGGACGACAGGTCGATCGAGGCGATCTCCTCCATCGTCGCGGTGTCGATCACGACGACCGTGCTCGACGACTTGCACGCGACATAGACACGGTTGCCGTCGGGAGATACGGCCAGGTTGTAGGGCTCGCGGCCCGTGATGTCGATGGTCGCGAGCACGGAGTCGCTGCTCGTCGAGATCACCGACACCGTGTGGCTCTTGCGGTTCGGCACGAACAGCAGCGTCCCCGCGGGGTTGAGGTCACACCCGCGCGGCTCGCGCCCGACATCCACGGTCCGCGTCTCGGTCAGCGTCGAGAGATCGACGACGGAGACCGTCCCGGAGTCGGTGTTGCTCACGTACACCTTGCCGTTGCGGGGCGGTGCCTCGGCTTCGCCCGCCCGTGCGACGCGGTCGCCGGCTGCAAGCAGTCCGAGACCGACCGTCAGAGTGACGAGAACCATCCTCGCTTCGTGCTGCATCGTGCCCTCCTCCGTCGCGCTGGCGCGAAAGCGGGCAGCGCGCAGAGACAGTAGCAGCGATTGCGTCTCCGTTTCAACGATCGTGCCGCGCGTGCCGTCGGCGGGATGACGGAGGCGACAGTGCTTGCACGCCGCGACTACTGCGGACGCAGAGCGAGTCGCACGCGCAGCGTCCGCGTCTCGCCGCGTTCCCAGCGCAGGCTGTGCACCTTGGCGAGGCGCCTGCGGCCCGCCACGATGATCTCGTGCGGTCCGTCGGCCAGTCCGCGCACGGTCAGCGCCCCGTCCTCGCCGGGCGGCAGATCCTCGAACAGTTCGCCGTCCACCAGAACGACGGCGCCCGCGATCAGGGCTCCCTCTTCGCCGTCCTCGCCGTCCTCGCCGCGCACGGTGACCCGCAGCACTCCGGCCGGGAACGCGATCTCCGCGGGCACGGGACCGGGACCGCGCACGACCAGCGGCAGAGCGTCGTCGTCATACAGCACGACGCGCAACTGCTCGCCACGCCGCAGCAGCGGCGCGCCACCCGTCACCTCGCCGACGCGGAAAGTCCGCTCGACACCCGCGGGCGGTGACCGGAACCAGACCTCGCCGCCCTCGTCGAGAGCGACGGCAATCGCGGACCGCGGAGCGCCCCCCCGCAACCGAAGACGCCCGCCCGCGTCGGTCCGCGTCCACGGACGGTGCCGACCGCGGGCGCCGACGAGGACGCGCGCAAACGGCTCTCCATCGCGATCGAGAATGCGCCCCACGACATCCTCGCCTGGAACGCCGTGGATCTCGACCGGCGGCGAGCCGGGGCGCCACGTCCCGCCGAGGGGTTCCGTCCCACGGTGGATGCCGGGCGCGTCGATCCAGACGTCGCGATGGCGGGACGGATCGATGTCGCGGAACACCGCGCGGCCCGCTGCGTCGGTGGTCGCCTGCCGCTGGTCCGGGACATGGCCGCAACCGAGGTTCAGCGCGAGCCGCGCATACGGCACCGGGCGTCCGAGGTAGTCGAGCAGGACGACGGGCACGCCCGGCCGCGGACGAGTTCGCACTGCGCCTCGTACGGATTGCAGTACTCGTTCGCCGCGTAGCCCGCCGCGTCGGCGAACACGCAGTCGTCCCAGCCCCGCACCGCCGCGCGCGGCAGACGCACCCAGCCGTCGGCGCCGGCCACGCCCTCGCACTGCTCGTGCAGCATGTCGGGAGCGACACCGCCCTGCCAGTGGTAGGGCACCGAGACGCGCGCGCCCGCGATGCCGTCGCCGGTCGCGGCATCGACGATGCGCACGGCCCAGATCGTCGGTTCGCCGTCTGCATCGAGGGGTTCGGCCCCCGGGTAGACCGCCGACGTCTGCGTGACGCTCTCGCCGTCGCGCAGCCCGTCGTCCGCCGCGAGCGCCCCGGCCGCCACGAGGAACGCTGGCAGGACTCCGATCAACGCGGTGTGACGGGGCCGATCCATGATGCCAGGCTACATCCTCGTGCCTGCGGCGCGTGCAACGTGGAAGTCGATCCGTGGCCGCAGTACGCTGGGAAGATGTGACGGGGGCCCGGCCCTCGGGAAGGAGCCGGTGATGCGCAAGGCGTACGTGTACAGCGGGGCGATTCTCATGGTGGGGCTGCTGGGGACCGTGGTCTCGAAGGCGGCCGACCCGCCGACGGTCTCGGTCGGCCCGCGG
>JAJRVY010000292.1 GCA_024277065.1 Planctomycetota bacterium | reverse complement strand
CTCGCCCACGTCCGGCCGCGCGAGTTCGCCGGGCGACGACGAGGCGCCGCCGCCGGCGCACGCACCGGCGAGCCAGGGCGTGGCGAGCAGGGTCGCGGCCAGGACGAGACCGCGGGCGAAGCGACGCGTACAACTGCGCCGGGCACGGCGGGAACGGCTCTCTCTCGGTCGCATCGGGAACTCCTTTAGCACTGCGGATCGTAGCCCGAACCACCCATGAGGCTCGCGCACTCCGTGACGACGGTCGAAACGAAAGGGCCCGCGAGCGGGAGTTCGCCATGAAGCGGTGGCGGCGTAACGTGAGCGTCATGATACGCCGCTCGCTACTCCTCGCACTCCTGCTCGTCACGGCCCTCACGGCGTGTGCGTCGGGCCCGCGCCTGCGCCGTGTGCGCATCGTCCACACCAACGACCTGCACGGGCACGTGGAACGCGCGGCGGCGGTCGCCGCCGTGGCCGCCGCGGAGCGCGAGAAGGACCCCAACCTGCTGTTCCTGGACGCGGGGGACTGCATCAGCGGCACGCCGCTCTCCACCATCTACAAGGGCCGCCCAATCTTCGAGATCATGAGCACGATGGGCTACGACGCGGTCGCCGTGGGCAACCACGAGTACGACCATGGCTGGCAGTTGATCGAGGAGTTCCGCGAGATCGCGCGGTTCCCGCTGCTCTGCGCCAACGCCAGGTCGCCGACGGGCGCACTGCTGGGTGACGCGCCGTCGCGCGTGTTCGAGGTCGCGGGCGTGCGCGTCGGGGTGCTCGGGCTGATCACCGAGCAGGTCCCCCGGCTGACCGTCACGTCGGCGAGTGCAGGTTGCACCTTCGAGGATCCGATCGAGGCCGCGCGACGGCTCGTGCCGGAGTTGCGCAAACGGAGCGACGTCGTGGTGCTGCTCACGCATCTCGGCGTCGAGGCGGACGCCGCGCTCGCCGGGGCCGTGCCGGGCATCGACCTCATCGTCGGCGGCCACTCGCACACGGAGCTGCGGCAAGCCCTGGAGGTCGGTTCGACGCGCATCGTGCAGGCCAAGTGCTACGGCGAGCGGGTGGGCATCGTCGATCTCGTCTGGGACGCCGACGAGGGCCGCATCACGCAGTTCGACGCGCGCCTGGTCACCATCGATCCGGAGACGATGCCGAGCGCCGCGCGCGTGCGCGAGCTCGTGGCGGCCTGGGAATCCAAGGTCGATGACCAGGTTGCGACCGTCATCGGCCGGGCCGCGCGGCGCCTCGACAAGAAGCGGCTGCGGCGCGCCATCGAGCACATCTACAAGGAGCTTCTCGGCACCGACCTCGGCTTCCAGAACACGGGCGGCATCCGCGCCACGATCGAGCCGGGGGACATCCGCATCCGCGACGTCTGGACCGTCCTGCCGTTCGACAACACGCTCGTCCGCGTGACGCTGAAGGGCAGCCAGCTCTCGGACTACGCCCGCAGGCAGATCGGCGCGCGCTTCGACCCCGAGGCGAGCTACACCATCGCCACCAACTCCTACGTCAGCGATCAGCAGAAGACGTACTTCCGCGTCACGGACGCCCCGGTGGAGGACACGGGCCTCCTGATGCGTGACGAGGTCGTGGCGTGGGTGCGCGAGCATGGAGGTTTCACGCCCGGCGGGGGCGCCGCGCCGGAGAAGGGCGCCGTGAAGCCTGCCGTGAAGAACAGCGGCTCCGAGACCGACGGACGCGACGCCGACGACGCCGACGACGCCGAAGACACCCCGAGGAAGCGATGATCCTCTCCCGTATCACCGCCGCGCTCGCGCCGCGAGCCGTCGTGCTGCTCGCAGCCCTGGCCGCGGCACCGGCGATCACGACGTCCGTGGCGCTCGCCCAGGACGCGGGCCGCGATGCGGCCCGGGACGCCGCGGAAGACACTGCCGGGGCCTCCGCCCGGACCCTGCCGGACGGTGTCGTCGCCCGCGTCTACGACGAAGACGTCACCGAGGACGCGCTGCTCGACCGCATCGCCCGCACGTACGCGCGCAGCGAGCGCGGCACGGAGGCGCTCAACGAGCTCGTGGACGACATCTGCGTCGCCCGCGAGGCAGAGCGACGTGGTGCAAGCGTCTCGCAGACGGAGATCGACGGCTACATGCGGCGCTGGGACGAGACGATCCGCCGCCAGAGCGGGGGCAAGGCGTCGCTCGAGGATCTCTACGCGGAGTCGTCGAGTCGCGAGGACTTCATGGCGACGGCCCGCGAGTTCCTGCTGCGGCAGAAGATGGCGCGCGAGGACCTCGGCTCGAAGCCGGATGAGGACCTCTCGGAGTACTACCTCAAGCTCTGGCTCTCCTCCCAGCGGCGCAAGGCCGGCGTGCGCTACGAGAACCTGCCGGAAGGCGTGGTCGCACAGGTCGGCGATCACGCCGTCACACGCCGCGAACTCGCGCAGCGCATCCGCAAGAAGCTGCCGGAGGAGATGGTGGCCGCAGTGGGCAACGAGCTGGTGATCGCCGCCGCCTCGCGCCACGACGCCGCGCAGGCCGGAATCGTGCTCTCGGAGGCCGATCTCGACGAGGCGATGGCGGACCTGCGGCGACGCTTCACGGACGAGCCCCAGGTCAGGGGAACCGGCGTCACGTTCGACCAGTTCCTGCGCGAGACTCGCGGCTACGGCGAAGCTGATCTGCGCGCCGATCCGGTGTTTCGCGCGCGACTGGCGTTGCGCCGCATGCTCGAGGGAGAGGTCTCGGACGGCGACGTACGCGAGCACTGGGAGAAGAACCGCGCCGCATACGGCGAGCGCGCGCTCGTGCGCCAAGTTTTCTTCGCGGCCGGCGAGGACGGCGGCGAGTTCGACCTGCCCACGCGCCGCGAGGCGCGCGAGAACGCTCTGGGCGCCAAGGTCGAGGTGATCGCGGGAGCGGGCCTGCACCTGCCGGAGTCCGAGCGGCCCAAGACGCCGCTCGGCAGCGTGCTCGCGCGCGTCGCGAAGCGTCTCACGACCGACGAGGAGCGCCGGCAGGGCGCGGGCGAGCCGATGGCCTGGACGCGGCTCGCCGTCGAAGGTGAGAAGGCACTGGCCAAGGCGGTCTTCGAGGGGCCGCTCGGAACGCTGCAAGGCCCCATCCGCAGCTCCGTCGGCTACCACCTGATCGTCGTCGAGGAACGCCGCGCGGCGCCGAGCTTCGAAGCGGTCCGGACGCGCATCCACGACGACCTCGTACAACGGCGCGTCAACGAGTATCAGCTCCGCTACAAGGGCGACTCGGACAACGTCATCCGCGCCTGGTAGCTGCCGTCCCCGGCTTCAGCGCAGCTCGGCGAGGAGCCTCTCGGCGCGCGCGCGGTTCTCGGGGTCCGGATGCTCGAGGAGCTTCTCGAGGACGGCGATGCGGTCTTCGCGCGTGAACACGACGCCGCCGAGTTTCGTGCGATACTTCGCCGCGGCCTCGGCGCGTCCCTCGGGGTCCTTCATGAAGGCGTCGAGCGCCGACTCCTCGACCTCCTCCATCTGCGGATGCACGTCGATCTCGCGAAAGCCGAAGACATCTCCCGTGATCGCGCTGAGCGCCAGGATCGCTCCCTCGGCGTCCACGGGCTCATCGCTCTCCTCGAGCAGGCGCACGAGCATGGCGGCGCGCTGCGGCGCACCCGGAGCGTCCTTGAACACGGCGACGGCCTCCGCGGCCGCGAAGCGCACCCAGACGTCGTGGTCCTCGAGCAACTGGTCGATGACGTCGAGCATCGTCGGCTGGCGGCGCAGAATCTGCGTGTCGAGACTGCCGCTGCGCACCAGCGAGTGCGGATCCCTGTGCATGGGCTTCAGGATCTCGCCGAACGCACGGTCCTGGGTCCGGAACAGATTGTCGGCGACGGCCTGCCGGACGACGTCGTTCGACGAGGCGGCGGCGGCCTTCCAGGCATCGAAGCGCTCGAACTGCTTCTTCTCCGAGAGCACGCGCACGGCCGCCACGCGCGGCGCGTAGTCGTCCTCCTCGTCCGTCATGATCTCGTAGAGCACGTCGAGGACGTCCTGAGCGGGCACGGCGGCATCCCGCAGCAGATTTGCGAGCCCCTGCTGGATGACGATGTCGCGGTCCTCCGGGGACCAGTCGTCCGCCGCATCGCCGGAGACCGGATCGCGCCGCCGCGCCAGCCTGACCAGCGCCTCGCGAACGCGCGACTCCCAGTCGGGCGGTAACGGCCCGACCGCCGCGACCGCCATGACCGCCAGTTCGTGGTCGTCGGTCGCGAGGTCGTTCAGCCAGTCCAGGATGCCGGGCATGACGACGTCCGGATCGGCTTCCTCGCGCAGGCGCAGGGCGAGCGCCACGGCCGCCGTCCGGCGATCCCAGCGGTCGTCGCCGCGGGCCTCCTCGGCGAGTGACTTGTTGTCGAAGAACGGCTCCTCGGTGAGGCGCTGGGCGACCCACACCTTGAGATCGGGGTAGTCGCCATCGACATTGCGGAAGGCCTCGAGGACGTCGCCGCGGGCCGACGGACCGAGGGCTGCGATCTCGTCCTCGAGCGCGGCGTTGGCATCGTCGGCGCCCCATTCCCAGCGCGCGACGATCTCGTCCACGTCGGTCCTGCCGATGGCGAGCGAGCGCCAGGCCCACACCATGCCCAGTCCGACGACCAGGCCGATGGCGACGGGCGGCCCCCAGTACGCGAGGAACCCACGCACGCCCCCGGCCGAGCCGCCGCCCATGTCTGTCGAGTCACTGTCTCTTGCCAATGGAGTCCTCCGAACAGGGCCATCGTATCCGTGGTGGGCGCTGCGCCAACGGGCGCTCGAGCGTCGCGCGGATCGCGCGCGCCCTCATGCGGCGCGCGGGCCAGCCCGCACCATTCATGACGACTCACACACCTGAACGGACCAGAGCGCCGATCTCCGCGTTGCGCCTGCTCTACGAAGCTACGGCTGGGAATTCGCCGGCGCGCCTTGATCTCGGGCACTCTGTCCTCGTTCAGGACGGGCCTCGCGGCGCGGGCGATGGCTCCCGCATCCGCGCTCCGCCTCGGTCTCGCATCGCCCCCCTTCACGAAGTGCGCGAGCCTCATCAATGGTCCGGGCTAGCCTGCGGTCACACCATGTCGGATGAACTGCGCCTCTACGACCATACGTTCGAAGCCACGCCGGGAGACCACATGGACCGGCTCGACGTGTTTCTCGTGCGCAAGTTCCCCGGCTACAGCCGCTCGAACCTCGCCCGCCAGATCAAGGAGGGGCGGGTCGCCGTGAACGGCAGAACGGGCAAGAAGATCCGTCCCGGCCTGCGCATCGAGAACGGGGACGTCGTGCAGGTCGCGCTCGGCCAACGCACCGAGCCCTACGCGCGTCCGGAACCCATCCCGCTGCGCATCCTCCACGAGGACGCCTGGCTGCTCCTGATCGACAAGCCCCCGGGGCTGACGGTGCATCCCGGTGCCGGAGAGTCCGGCGGCACGCTAGCGAACGCGCTCGCATACCACTTCGGGCAACTGTCCCGGGTCCAGGGGCCGCTGCGGCCGGGGATCGTCCATCGCCTCGACAAGGACACGAGCGGCGTGATCCTCGTCGCGAAGGACGACCAGACCCATCACGCCCTCGCGACACAGTTTCGTGAACGAACGGTCAAGAAGGAGTATCTGGCCGTCGTCAAGGGCATCGTGGAACTCGACGCCGACCTGATCTCCGCGCCTCTCGGCCCCGACCGGCGGCATCCGACGATGATGGCGGTGCGCCTCGACATCGGACGCGCGTCGGAGACCTACTACGAGGTCCATGAGAGGCTCCGCGGCGCGACGTGGGTGCGCTGCTTCCCGCGCACCGGCCGCACGCACCAGATCCGCGTGCACATGGCCTCGATCCGGCATCCCATCATCAGCGATCACGTCTATCGCGGCATCCTCCGTGCGCTGCGCCCGATCTGTCCCCGCCAGGCGCTTCACGCACGACGCATCACGTTCCGCCACCCACACAGCGGTGAGATGCTGACCGTCGAGTACCCCGTTCCGGACGACATTCACGCTCTCATCGAGCACCTGCGATAAATCCACCGAGCGGCCAGCCCGCGAGACATTGAGCCCGACGCGCGTCCCGGCTAGGTTGCGGGGATGGATGGAGACGGAAGCTCAGAGACCGGTGGTGCCCGCAGGGGACGCCGCCGTGGCAGGCGCGGCGGCGGAGGCGGGGGCGGTGCCCGCGATGCCGAGCGCGAGACGACACATGACACTGGGCGCGACACTGGGCGCGACACTGGGCGCGACACTGGGCGCGACACTGGGCGCGACACTGGGCGCGACACTGGAGACTCCGCCGGGGCCCCCGCTGCCGACGCTGCCGGGGGCGACCCTCCCGAGCGCCGCACG
>JAJRVY010000291.1 GCA_024277065.1 Planctomycetota bacterium | reverse complement strand
TGCCGACGACGCCGAGGCTCCAGATCACGAACGCGCCCACGGCCACACCGAGCGCCGAGACGAGCGCCGCCTGCAGCGGCACGGGCAGCTCGCGCGGCACCCAACCCGGGGCGCGCCGCGCTGCGCCGAAGATGACCTCCGGGAAGAACGCGCAGATCGCAGGCCCCACCCACATCCCGGGTTTGGTGATCTCGTCGGGAAGAATGCGGTGATCGATGTCGATCAGTGACGCCGCGAGCAGCGCGCTGGTCACGATGAGCACGACGGCCCAGTGCGCCCACGCGCGCCACTCGGCGGCGAGCCCGGGCTCAACGACGAGCAGCAGGAACGCGGCGGCGGCCAGCAGCCCCGAAAGGAACTCGACGATCGCGTAGCGCACCGCGATGCGGCCCTTGCAGCCGCGGCAGCGGACCCCCAGGAAGATCCAGGAGAGCACGGGGACGTTGTCGCCGGCGCGCACGGGCGTGCGGCACGTCGGACAGCGCGACCCGGGCCGCACGACCGACAACTCGAGCGGCAGACGATGCGCCACGACGTTCAGGAACGAGCCGACGATCGCGCCGAGCACGAACGTGAACGCGAGCCCGATCTGCCCGAGAGCGGTCACGGTCACGTCAGGCACGCGGCGCGTCCTCTCGCGACTCCGTGACGCGCGCGCCGTCCCATCGATACCGTTCGCCGCAGGCGCCGCACGCGAGGTCGCCGGAAGCGTCGCCGGGCGCCACGGAGAGCCGCACGCCGCAGCGGCAGGCGTAGCCCACGAGGCGACCCGGGACGCCCAGGACGAGGCCGAAGTCGGGCACGTCCGAGGCCACGACGGCGCCGGCACCGACGAACGCGTAGCGCCCCACGGAGTGACCACAGACGACGGTCGCGTTGGCCCCGAACGTGGCGCCGCGCCCCACGCGCGTCGGTCGAAACTCGTGGCGCCGCGGCACGTGCGAGCGAGGGTTGACGACGTTGGTGAAGACCATCGAAGGACCGCAGAAGACGTCGTCGCAGAGTTCCACGCCCTCGTAGATGCTGACGTTGTTCTGCACCTTCACGTTGTCACCGAGCAACGCGCCACCAGCCACGAAGACGTTCTGCCCGAGGCTGCAGCGGCGCCCGATGCGGGCTCCGGGCATGACGTGCGAGAAGTGCCAGATGCGCGTCCCGTCGCCGATCCGCGCTCCGTCATCGACGATCGCCGACGCGTGCGCCCACCAACCGGCCGGAAGACTCATGCCGGCGGTACCTCGATCGGTTGGCCGAGGGACGCGCAACGAGCGCCGCAAAGTGTTGGTCTGGCAAGCACTTGACGGATTGTAGCGACACCCCCGACAAGCCTTGGCGAATATGGAAAAACCGCTTTGCCCGGGTGAAGGGCACTTGATACAGTCACCGGCCTCACGGCTGACAGGCTTGGGGCTCCCCGTTCATGGTGGGTGCTCCGGCCTCCACACACTCGCGGAAGGGATAACCATGGGCACGAAGAGCTTCGCATTCCTCGTCGCCGGGACAATGGCGACCGGCGCGCTGCTCTCCGGATGCAACACGCCTCCGAAGGCAGGTCACGGCGAGACCGTGCACGAGGAGGCCTATCCGCTCGCGCGCTCTGCCGAGCGCGAAGAGGTAGACCGCCAGTTCAACGAGATCTACCCGGGCGCCGGCAACTGGACATGGATCTGGTTCCGCGACCGCTGGATGGACCTCTGGGACGTCGTGGAAGCCGACATAGCATTCGGTCAGGGCTTCGGTGTGAACGCCCACGCAACGGAGATCCTGCAAGCTGGCATGGGCACGTGGGAAGGCACCTCGATGGGCCTGCGTGGCCGCGCCTGGGGCATGTGGGAGGAGTCCAAGACCCATCGCGGCCTCGGCCCCTGGTACTGGATCGACGTCGAGCGCTCACCGCTCTGGGGTACGAAGAATCTCTTCGACCACGAGTACGAGTACACCGGCTGGGACATCATGGAAGAGACCGGTGACAAGGCCATCGACCAGGACTGGACCTCGATCGGGGCCAGCGCTCAGGTCTTGGCGGTCGGCGCCCACGTCGCGGCCAGCCCGCTCGAGGCGGTCGATTTCATCGCCGGCCTGATTCCGGTCGGCCTCGTCGTCAACTGGTTCGGCGTCAACAAGCCCATCTTCGACATCATGGAGGACGACACGTACTCGCGCCTTCAGAAGAAGTTGGCCGACGAGCAGGGCCTCGGCGAGTAGCACCGCACACCACCGCACGCGCCGCGCGTCATCGACACGGTGCAACGGTAACACTGGGCAATGGAAGGGGAGTCGGCTCTGCCGGCTCCCCTCGTTCGTCGGCCCCCACGCCGGATGACTGCCGCGCCGGAGACCCGCGCATGACACCGAAGTTCCGCGGCTGGCGGCTCGCGCTCACGTCCGCTGCGGCGGCTCTCGCATCGTGCGCCGCCGGCTGCGCGTCGAACCCCGAAGAAGAGGCTGTCGAGACGCTGCAGGAAGCCGTCCGCGTCGCGCGCGCGGGCGATCTCGAACGCGCTGCGGAGATGCTCGAGGACGCCCACGCCGAGCGCCCGGGCTTCGTCGATCCGCTGATGTTCCTGGCCAACGTCCACGAGCGCCGCGGCGACCTGCCGGCTGCGCGCGATGCCTACACGCGCGCGCTCGACGTCGATCCGACACTCACCGCCGCCGGCGTGTCGCTGGCGCTCACGTACGTCGGCGAGGGGCGCCTGGACGAGGCTCGCGTCTGGATTGAGAGCGCTCTCCAAGCGGACCCGGGCTTCGAACCGACGCTGTTCAATCTCGGCATGCTCTCCGAGCACGATGGCGACGCCGCGCAGGCGGCGGACTGGTACCGCCTGGCGGCCGTCATGAACGCGACGTCGAGCCGTGCCCTCGTGCGTCTCGCGGCGCTGCACCTTGCCGCGGGACGCGCGGGGATCGCCGCCGAACTCGCCACGCAGGCCCTCGCCCGCCGCCCGGACGACGAGGCTGCGGCGGCCGTTCTGGCCGACGCGCAGCAACAGGTGGAGGAGCCGCCCACGCCTGGCCGGGAACCGAACGTTCCGAACGCGCCGCAGGCGCCGGTCGCGCCGCCGACGCCACCACGCTGAGCGCGTCCGAACGCGGGAACGGCACGCATCTCCGCGGAACGCCGCACGCCGACGCGCACCGGCCGCACGCCGATCCACGCCGGCGACGCGCCAGCGCCCGCTGGACACGATACGCCACCATGCCGCACCGTGCGCGACCGGGGACTGGGCGCGAGATCCCCCGTGTGCGAGCGATCCCGGACTCCAGCGTTCCCGCGCGCAAACGACTCCGTGATCTCTGCGATCAGAACGGGATGTCGTCGAAGTCGTAGCCGCCCGAGGCCGGCGACGACGTCCCGCGTGGCGCGGCTGCCGGCGGCGTCTGCGCCTGCGGCGCCGCGGGCTGCGCCCGGTCCGCGCCGCGACGATCATCGGAGTACGCCGCAGACGAGTCGCCGCGTCGGTCGAAGCCGCCGCCGCCGTCACTGCGGCTACCGAGGAACTGCACGCGCTCGGCCACGACCTCGAGGCGGGAGCGCTTGGCGCCGCTCTCGCGGTCCTCCCACGTCGAGTAGGACAGGCGCCCCTCGAGAAAGACCGGGCGGCCCTTCGAGAGGTACTCGTTGCACGTCTCGGCCTGGCGGCCGAAGACGACGACATCGACGAAGCAGGTCTCTTCCTGCTGCTCGCCGGCCTGGTTGCGCCACTTCCTGTTCGTGGCGAGACCGAACTTGCAGATCGCGGTGCCCCCGGTCCCGCCGCCGGCGTACCGGAGTTCGGGGTCGCGGGTGAGGTTGCCCATGAGAAGAACCTTGTTGAAGTTGGCCACGTGTCACACTCCTCGCAGCGCGATCGACATCCGCACGACGCGGGCCGGGGAGCCGCACGCCCGTCGCGGATGGTCGCTGTGTCGGTTAGGGGGGATGGGTCGGTTAGGGGGGATGGGTCGGTTGGGGGGGATGGGCCGGCTGGTCTGCACCATGGACCGGGCTCGGGCCTCAGGATACGTTCGTAGGACCGAGGGCGAGCGAGGCGGCGCGGGGCAAGGCGCCTCGACGACGCGACTCATTGCGGAGCCGAGTCGGGGAGGAGAGGCAACGCCGCCCCGCGTCGTCGCAGCCGACCGAATCCCGAAGGTATTCCTGCGCGGGTCCTTACGATCTGCGGAGGTTCGGCCGACGGGCGGATTCATGGATGGGTATCTCGGGTGCGTCGGGGGTGCAACGACACGGCGCCCGATCACTCGGCCCGGATCACTTGCTTCGGTCGCACTCCCAGAGACCTGCGCGCACCGTACTTGCGCGCGCCGGATCTCGTTCCGATCCACCGACACCGAGAAGGAACCGCACATGACGACAGGCGGAATCACGACAGGAAGTGCGGTCGGGGGCGAGCGCCGCGACGAGCGTCGCGCGACCCCCAGATCCCGGGTGGCCTTCCCGATCGAACTGTCACTCCCGATCGAGGCATCCCAGAGCAGCGTATCCCTGCCCGGAACGTCGCCCGACGCCCGCGCAGCGGCGCAGGTGTGCGACCTGTCGCTCTCCGGCATCTGCTGCCTGACGACGCGGCCGATCGGCGTGATGACGCAGGTGGGACTGCTGCTCGTACTGCCCGAGGCCGACACCGCCATCGACTGCCACGGCGCCGTCGTGCGCAGCCGCAAGATCGGGAATCGAACTTCCGGCGGGGAGCCCGACGAGGCTTCCGGCGAGGAGCAAGGTCCCTTGTACGAAACGGCGATCTTCTTCACGAGCATGGCAGAACCGGATCGGATCGAACTCCAGGAGTTCCTGCAGACGGCGCGCGAGCACGCCGCCGACGACGCCCTGTGAGTCGCACCGGCCGGTAAGAGTAGCAGGTGCCGGGGACGGCCGGCGGCGGCTGCGGCGACGGTGTACTCCTCACCTTCTCAGTTCGCGCTTCTCAGAGGGTGTTCCCATGAGAAATGCGAGTGCCAACTCGCTCGTGGAGCCTGCGGACAAGGCGGGGCCGCGAACGCGACTCATGACGGAGTCATCGAGCGCGCAGGGCGCAGTCCGCGGGCTCCACGGGCGAGCCGCTTGCGGGCGCGCGACTTGCGATCGCGAGCCTGCGCGACGCTGCAACCAACGGTTCGATCGCAAGGCGCGTGACCGGTGCCGCATTCCTTATGGGACACCCTCTCAGTCCTCGCCGCTCAGCCCTCGCCGCAGCTCGGCGTCCATGCGCGCGGCCCCCGCGAGCCCGAACGCATCGACGCCCGCCAGCCCGGCCCCGAACGCCGCGGCGAGCATCGCCGCCATGTGCAGTGCCCCCACCGCGGTCGCCGTGAGAGACGGGATGCTGAGTGCGAGGACGGGAACTCCCGCCTCGGCGAACACGGTGCGCGCGGCGGACGTCAGTGCGTCCGCGACGTCGGAGAGCTGCCGCCCGGCGAGATGGCCGAGCCCGGGCGCGCCGTCGGGGAACACGCGATCACGGGCGGCGCGCTCGATCTCGAGCAGCACGACGACCGTGTCCGCCGCGCCGGACACACACCGCTGCGCGAGCGCGGCACTCTCCCGCGTCAGGCTGACCGCGGTGCAGGACGGCCCATCGGCGCCGCCGTCCGGGCCGCGCCGCCCGGTGCTCTCGGCGAAGAGGCGCGCGAACTACACGGCCGTCGGCCCGAGCGCCTCCTGACAGGCCACGAAGATGACCTGGCGACGCCCGCGCTCCGCCGCCAGGACGCGCAGCGCCGCGGCGAACAGATAGGCCGGATTGGTGCGCAGGTCCTCGCCGGCGGTGCGCTCGGCGGCGGCATGCGCCCCGCCGAGAACGCCGCGCACGTCCGCACCCGCGAGCGCCGCCGGGAACAGGCCGACCGGGGTCAGCGCCGCGAACCGCGGCGGCACGTTCGACGGCACGTCGAACGCGAGCAGCCCCTCCCGCAACGCCTCCTCGCGGAGCGCCCCGCCGCGCGGATCCGTGACCACGACGAGGTGATCCTGGAACCCCGGTCCGACGCGCTTCTTGAGCATGTCGCGAACGATCCCGAATTGCACGAGTGGACCGGGATCGTTGCCGGAGCGCGAGATCGAGACGAGCAGCGTCTGCTCCACGGCGAACGACTCGAGGAACGCCCCGAGCCAGTCCGGTCCCATCGAGTCCACGAGGAACACGCGGGGACGTCCGGCGCGTCCGGCACGCGGCAGAAGATTGTGGAAGGGGTGCGCGAGCGCGCCGAGCAGCGCATCGACGACGTCGGCCTCAGCGCCCTGCGCGAGCACGGCGACGTTCTCGAAGCGCCCGGCGAGCGCCTCGGCCGTCTCGCGGGCGCGCATCGCCTCGCGGCCGAGCATGTACAGGTCGGCGAACCCGACCTGGCCCCGTGCCCGTGCCAGCAGCAGGTCGTCGTGGACCTCGCGGCCGCGGGCCACGAGCGCATCGAGGTCCGCGGCGCGCAAGCCGTTCTCGGCGCCGACGGTCTCGACCGTCGCGGCGCTGACGTCCACGCGAAACAGGTCGTTGTTCATGGTCGCTCCAGCAGGCTGTGGCCGGTCATCTGAGATGGTCGTTCGAGTCCCTGCAGTGCAAGTACGGTCGGGGCGATGTCGCAGAGGCGCCCGCGCGCGCCGAGGCGCGTACCCGGCGCTGCGCCGCAAACGAGGAACGGCACCGGGTTCGTCGTGTGCGCGGTGTGTGGCTGTCCGGTCGCGGGATCGAACATCATCTCGCAGTTGCCGTGATCGGCGGTGATCCCGAGCATGCCGTGCGCCGCCGCGACGGCCTCGGCGATGCGACCGATGCAGGCGTCCACGACCTCGATGGCGCGCACGGTGGCCGGAACACTCCCGGTGTGCCCGACCATGTCGGGGTTCGCGAAGTTCAGCACGATCCCGCCGCGCTGCTCCGACGCCAGATCCGCGAGCAGGCGCTCGGTCACCTCCGGGGCACTCATCGCGGGCTGCAGATCGTACGTCGCGACGTGCGGCGAGGGCACCAGGATGCGCTCCTCGCCAGGCAGCACGGCTTCCTTGCCGCCGTTCAGGAAGTACGTGACGTGCGCGTACTTCTCGGTCTCCGCGATGCGAAGCTGCCGCAGCCCGTGACCGGCCCAGACCTCGCCGAGCAGCCCGTCGAAGGAGACGGGCGGGAAGACGGCGCTCCACGTCTGTCGCTCATCGTAGACCGTCATCGACACGAGATGCGGCGCGACGTCTCCCTGAGAGCCGCGTGCGAACTCCGCGAACGCCGGATCGACGAGCGCGGCGCACATCTGCCGGGCGCGGTCGGCGCGGTAGTTCCAGAACACGGCGGCGTCGCCGCGACGGATCAGCGGCCCCGTCCCCCAGGCGGCCTCCAGCACGGTCGGCTGCACGAACTCGTCGCCCTCGCCGCGCCCGTAGGCGAGACGCACGGCGTCCAGGGCGTCGCTCGCGCGCAGCCCCTCGCCGCAGGCGACCGCGCGCCACGCGCGCTCGGTACGGTCCCAGCGCCGGTCGCGGTCCATGGCGAAGTAGCGGCCGCTCAGCGTCGCGAACGTCGCCTTGCCCGCGGCGTCCTCGAGCAGCGCGGCGACGTAGCCGTCGGCCGAGCGCGGCGGCGTGTCGCGGCCGTCCGTGAAGAGGTGAAGCAGCACGCGCTCGGGAGGCAGGTGCCGCGCGGCGAGATCGATGAGCGCGCGCACGTGGACATCGCAGGCATGGACGTTGCCCGGGGAGTAGAGCCCCATCAGGTGCAGCCGTCCGTCGGACTGCCGCGCCGTGTCCACGGCCTCGTGCAGCACGGAGTTGTCGAAGAAGGCACCGCTCTCGATCGACGCATCGATGCGCACGATGTCCTGCGGCACGACGCGCCCCGCGCCGATATTGAGGTGCCCCACCTCGGAGTTGCCCATGACGCCGCCCGGCAGCCCGACATCCAGGCCCGATGCCGACAGCGACGTCCACGGGCACGTCGCGTGGAGACGGTCCAGGACCGGCGTGCGCGCGAGCGATACGGCATTGCCCTCGCCGGCGGGCGCCAGGCCGAAGCCGTCGATCACGATCAACAGGAACGGCGGGGTCATCGCGCGGGCATGCTCCTCGGTGTTCGGGTGTCACCGTGGCCGCTGGGAGCCTGCCGGGCGGTGACGTCGAGCCGCGGAGGCTACCGCCTGGGGGCGGCGCCGGGCGACGGAGCACCGAGCGTCGGTCATCGCGTGCGGACGAGCACGTCGTCGGCGATGCCCGCGGCCGCGCGCGCAGGGCGGCTCTCGTCGAGCCAGCGCCGGCCGTCCTGGGTGTAACCGGCCGTCGGCCGCACGTCGGGGCAGAGGGTCGCGAACCACTCGTTCCAGAGCCCCATGAAGACCTCGCGGAGGTACTTGGCGAGCATCGACGCGAGAGCCACCTGCGGTGCCGACGCATCGCCGCCGACGCGGAACTCGACGTGCCACGCGCCATCGGCACGATCGAGTCGGTAGCGCGACGAGGTGGCCGACTCCGCCAGCGTCCACGGGAAGAACTCCGGGAATCGCCGCGAGAGCGGCCCCTGGTAGCGCTTGCGGCCGCCCTGACGGTCCATGACCGCGAGTACCGACTCGCCGGGCTGCGCCGCTGCCGCCAACCGCGCGAGGACCGTGGCCGAGAGGTCGAACAGCGTGTCCGACTTGTTCCCCGACTCCGCGAAGAGCGCGTTCAGTCGGTCCTCCGTGACGACCTCCGCGGTCAGCGCCACGAACTCCACGTCCTCGCGCTCGAGCCGTACCCGCAGATCGCGCGCCTCGTCGTCGATCTCCTCGGGACCGTGCCGCAACGGAAACCGCGGAGGTTCGCCGGCGTACCACTCCCGGCCGCGCCGCGCGCCGGGATCGACGCCGACCCGCACGAGAAGATCGTCGAACGCCGCCGGCCACGCGTCGCCCCGGGCGCTGAGCAACGCCAGAATCGGGCGCTCGAGCGCGTCGAGGCCGCCGCGCGAGTAGACGCGCTTGCTGTCATCGACGCGCAACCGCGGCTCTCCGCGCCCGCGGCCGCACAGCGCGCGGCGCACCCGCGAGCCGGCGGCGTCCGCATCGGGCACGACATCGCCGGCGGGCCCGGCCGGATGCGGGACGCGGAACGCGGAGCCGGCGACGACGAGCGGCCCGAGCAGCGGTCCGTACCCGGCCTCATCCACGCCCACGACCAACATCGCTCGCTCCTCCCGTCAACGCGGCGGCCCCTGCAGGCCCGCTCAGGCCCGCTCAGGTCCGTCTCGACATCGATCCGATGGTACGAACGGGTACGGACGTGCCGCGGGACGGCTCGCGCCTTTGGTCCGTACCGGGAGAGGCGCCATGCTGACCTGCTTGATCGTGACCCCTGACGCGCCGGTGCGCGACGCCATCCGCGTCGGGCTCGAGCAACTACAGTCCTTCGAGATCCGCGGGGCCGACGGCGATCTCGCCCGCGACCTGATCGAGGCCCACGCCTACGACCTCGTCATCGCCGACTCACAGCTCGGGGACGGCACCGACGGCATGACATTCCTGCACGAAGTGCGCGGCGCTCTGCCCGACACGCAGCTCGCGCTGATCACGCACGGCAAGGCCGGTCGCGTGTCACCCAAGGACCGCGACCGGCTCGACCTGGCCGCCGTCTTCCGCGCCCCCCTCGCGACCGCCGAGTTCTTCAGTACCGTGGCGCGGATGATGGAGCGTTTCTCCACCGCGGCGTAGGGCGGCGCAACAGCGCGCAGCCTTGGCGCAGGGGCGCGCGCGAGCGTAGCATCGCAGCGACACGCGCGTTCGGCCCGGGCGGGCCGGCGACGACGTGCGGACATCGTGGACGGGTACAGGACAGTGGGATCTTCTCGGGTTCCGTTCATGCGGTTCGGAAGCGGCACACAGGGCCGCCGCGCAGCGCGCACTGCCGCCGTGCTGATCCTGGGACTGCTCGTCGGCTGCGGCGGTGAGCAGCCTCGGCCCCCTCCGAGCAGCACTGCACGCGCTCCCGTCGATCCGCCCACTGCCGTCGATCCACTCGCCCCCGTCAACCCACTCGCCCCCGTCAACCCGCCCACTCCCGTCAACCCGCTCGGCGGCGGCGCACCCACCGCCGCCGAAGGGCCGTGGCGACTCGTGCCGTTGCCATCCGCAACCTCCGCGCGCGTGCTCCGCGAGATCGGCGCCGTGACCGGCGTGCTGGTCGAGAGCGTCGTAGCCGGAGGACCGGCTGCGCGCGCCGGCGTGCAAGCCCGCGACATCGTCATCGCCGTCGCCGGCCGGCCGGTCCGCTCGCCGCAGGAGGTCGAGAGCGCGCTGCGCCGCGGCCAGGACGCCGTCTCGCTCGCGCTGCTCCGAGCCGATGCCGACGACGAGTGGCAAATCCTGCAGCTCAGGATCGAGACGGCAGTTCCGGCGGCGTCCGAGACGGCTGCGCAGGGCGGGGTCGTCCCCACCCCGGCGCCCGCTCCCGCTCCCGCCTCCGCCGCGCCCCCGGCGGGCGCCACCTCGCCCACCTCGCCCACCTCGCCCACCTCGCCCACCTCGCCCACCGCCGCAGCGACCGCGCCCGACACGTCGATCGAGGGTTGCGTGCGGGCCTACTTCGCCATGCTGGACTTCGCACGTGAGCAGGCTTGGGGCGGGAGTCCGCGCGCGCCCGAGTCCACCGTCGCGGATGCCACGGCGGCGCTGCGAGGGAGCCTTCCACAGCTCGACCGCACCACGCGCGCAGCGATCGGCGCCATCCCCGCGGCGTGGTCGAGTCTGCGCGCGAAGTGGGCGAGCGCGTCGGAGGCGGAGCGCGACGCGCAGCGGGAGTTCTGGCGCGACCAGCTCCTGCTGCCGAATCCGCTGCTGCCGCCGCCCCGCCAACGCCAGACGTGGGACGGCCTCGACGGCACCCTCGTGTTCGACTACCCGGCCGGTTGGATCGCCGCCACGAGTCGTCTCGAGGACTCCGAACTGCTGTTTCTGGCCCCCGCGGGGACCGAGGCATCGTGGCAGCAGGTCCTGCACCCGGCCATCGCCCCGCCGGGCGTGCTGTTCGTCATCGCGGACATCGACGACGAACTGCGCGCCGTGCCGGACGAGATCGCGGGCGCCCGCGCGGTCGCCCGTACGTACGTCACCGCCTACGCCCCCGGCCTGCGCGAGGTGGCCGCGTTCCGCATCGGGTCGGGAGCGATGGTCGTCCTGCGCGGGCGAGTCCCGGACGCCGGGGGCGAGAGCTTCTGCTGGGTCGGCAGCGTGCCCTTCGACAGCGGGCGTTTTCTGGCGGCGCGCTTCCTGGCGCCCGTGGCGCGGGCGGAGGGACTGCTGCCCGTCTTCAGTGCACTCTTGGCTTCGCTCGAGATCTCGCTTCCCGACGAGGGCGGGTCGTCGGCCGTCGGTCTCGCTGCGGCGATGATCGGCAACGCCGTCGTCACCGCCGGGTGGCCTGACTGAAGCGCTCGCCCGACCGGACCGATCGGATTGCAGGAACCGACTCGCGGAGGACTTCATGATCACGTGGTCGCAGCACCCGCACCGGCGTCTCGTATTCGCGCTCGCAGTCGCACTGGCGCTCGTCGTCTCGGCGCTACCCCATCCAGGCGCTGTCGCCCAGCAGGTGACAGCACAACTCGAGCAGGCGATCCATCATCCGGCGGGGCTCGACGCGCGCGTCCCCGCCGATTGGGAGGTCCGCGAGCAGGACGGCAGCGTGGTGCTGCTCCCACCCAACCCCAATCCTCTGGGCGTCCAGCCCACGTACATCCTGGTGGCGCTGCCGCGGGGCGACGTGACGCGCCCGGACGACGAGAGCGTCGTCGAGCGCCTCGAGCAGCAGATCGGCAGGACCCACGCCTACGTGCAGCGCGTCGGCGCTGCCGAGCCTCTGCGCATGGCCACCGGGCAGGGCATCGTCCTGACGTGGGAAGGGGAGAACCCGGACGGTCTGGCGGAGCGCGCGCACGCCTACGTCGGCATCGTGGACGACAAGCTGGTGATGCTACTGGCCCGCTCGAGCCGCATCGTGATGCGTGACCACGAGCCCGTCCTGGCCGCGATCTTCGCGACGATACGGGGACCCGTGGCACGCGCCCCCTTCGCCGGGCGCTTCGAGAGCGAGAAGATGGTCGTGGTCTTGGAAGCCGTCGACGGAGGCTATGGCGGCAACATCGAGTTCGGCGGGGCAACGTTCCCGGTCGAGGCCCG
The DNA here is from genome assembly GCA_024277065.1 of Planctomycetota bacterium. Classification (GTDB taxonomy): domain Bacteria; phylum Planctomycetota; class JAJSAM01; order JAJSAM01; family JAJVHW01; genus JAJRPF01. The sequence goes on along the minus strand of JAJRVY010000291.1, from coordinate 3,190 downwards.
CGAGCAGCAGGACGGGCGGCTGAGCGGGACGTTCCGGAGCGGAGAGGCGGTCTTCGAATTCGAGGCCACGCTCGCCGGTGAGACGCTCACGCTGGCCTCCGGAGGGACCACCTACCGGCTGCGGCGCAAGGGCGGGGCGGCCGCACCGGCCGCACCGTCCGCAGGCGGCCCGGCGGCCGTACCCGAGAACATGGATCCCGCAGCCCCGGCGCCGACGGCCCGCGGGTGGGCGGGCGCCCTCGCGGACATGGGTCCCGTGCAGGCCGATCCGCAGCGCGAGTGGACGATCGCGGTCTACCTCGACGGAGACAATGACCTGGAGCCGTTCGCACTGCGCGACCTGATCGAGATGGAGGCCGGACTGCCGGCCAAGGGTGTCGAGATCATCGTGCTGATCGACCGCGCCGAGGGCTACGAGAGCGGAGCGGGAGACTGGACCGACGCGCGCGTCTACCGCGTCCGGCCCGACCGCGACTCGAGTCGGATCGCCAGCGAGGTGATCTGCAGCCCGGGGGAACTCGACATGGGCGACCCGGCCGTGCTCGCGCAGTTCGTCGGCTCGACGTTCCGGACGTTCCCATCGCGGGCGCGCATGCTGATCCTGTGGGACCACGGCGGTGGCTGGGCGCAGATGGCCAACGACGCGAATGCCCCGGGAACGCCGCAGGGCAACGACCGCCTGACGCTGCCGGAACTGGGCGCGGGCCTGCGCGCCGGACTCGCCGCGGCGAAGATCGAGAAGCTGGATCTGATCGGCTTCGACATGTGCCTGATGGCGCAACTCGAGACGGCCACGGAACTCGAGGGGATGGCCGACGTCATGGTCGCCTCCGAGGCCGTCGAGCCGGGCAACGGCTGGCCGTACAACGAGATCCTTCCCCAGTTCGGCAAGGGCACGCTGGGCTCGCGGCGCATCGCGCAGGAAATCGTGCGCGCCTACAGCCGCTTCTACGACGCGCGCGACGCCGAGGTCGCGACGCTCTCCGCACTCGACCTGCGCGTGCTTCCCGAGGTGCTCGAGGCGTTCAACGGCGTCGTGTCCAAGATCGCGCCGGCCGTGGACACGCAGTGGCCCGGGCTCTCGCGTTCCATCTACTACGCCGAGGCCTACGCCGAGCGGACCGACGTACGCAGCGGCGCGCACGCGCTCGCCAGCGTGGATCTGCTCGACGTGCTCGAGCGCATGCGCTACTCCGTCGAGGGGTTCGACGGCGAGGCGCAGTACCGCCGGCTCGTGGATGCCATGGACCGCATGGTGCTCGCCTCGCACTCCAGCCCGCGGCGCCGCCTGAGCAACGGACTGGCCATCTACGCACCGGTCCACGGCGCGATGGTCGATCCCGAGTACATGCAGACGCGCCTGGCGCAGACGACCGCCTGGACCGACCTGTTGGGCCGCCTCCACGCGGCGCAACAGCGCAACGCGAGCGAGCCGCGCTTCTCGAACCTGCGGCTGACCGACGAGAAGGGCCGGGAGATCGAGGCGGCCGAGTCACTCTTCAACCACCGCCTCTCGTTCACCCTCGAGGGCGACAACATCATCTGGACGCAGGTGTGGTTCGGCCGCGACGACGCCGGGGCGAACGGCATGGTCGTGCTCTACAAGGGCTTCGTCGTCGATCCCTTCTTCTACCAGCGGCGCAAGGAGGCCGTGGCGGACGTCGTCGATCTGATCATGCCCGAGTACGTCGATGGCAGGAACGACCTGTACCAGGACGTCAACGGCGTCACCTTGAAGATCACGGACGGCAAGACCGCGTTCGACGCCACGATCGACGGCTCCGCACTCGACGACCTCCGGAGTCTGAGGGTGCCCGTGCTGCTCACGCACTCGTCGTTCGGCGAGATCGGCGCGACGATCGTGTTCGACGCCTGCTGGTGGCAGGTGAAGGGTGTGATCGGCGAAGTCCCACAACCGGACGGGCGCATCGCCTATCGCCAGGTCGAACCACCGGCCGACACCGAGGTCACGCTGCTGTTCGAGACCGTGCAGGCATCGGGCGAGATGACGTACGTCCGAGGCGGGACGTTCGCCTGGGGCAGCGGCCCGGAGCTGCTGATGGACGTCGTGACGCCGGGGACGTATCGCGCGGCGTTCGTCGCCGAGACGATCAGCGGCGCGCGCGCCGTCGAGACGATCCCCTTCGAGATCAGCCAGGGCGCATGGCTGGAGCGTTTCCGCGGCGGCGACCTCGCGGAGTTCGACCCGGCAACGATGGTCGGCACGTGGGACCACTACCTGATCGGCCCGACGGACCGACCGACCGGCCTGGTGTTCGAGATCTCGCGCCATCCCGAGGATGAGAATCTGCTCGTGGCCACGGTCACGTCCAAGACCCGGCCGGAGGTGCAGATCCACCAGGTCCTCTGGCCCGACCGGCGCCTGTTCCCGTCGCTGCGCATCTTCGAGTACGACGACAAGGGCGAACAGATCGGTTTCTACGTGGGAGCCTGCGGCTACGGCATCCGCAACGGCAAGCCCACGTTCGTCTACAAGCTGGCGGACGTGACACGCATCTCGGCCGCGCTCGTGAAACGTGGCCCAGCGAACACGAACGGACCGGACGCGGGGGCCGAGGCGGGCATCCGGGGGCGCTGGGAGGACGGCAACGGCATGGCGCTGGTCTGCGACGGCAGCGACTACGCGCTCTACGCCGACGGCCAGTTCCTCGACCGCGGAAGCTACGTGCTGCGCGACGGCACGCTGGCGGCGACGTCGTCCGTGGACGGCGAGACCTCGGTCTACCGCTGCGCACGGCAGGGCGACACGCTCGTGCTCGAGGACGAGTACGGCACGCGCATGGTGCTCGAGCTAACGAAGTGAGCCACACCTTCTGAACGCCCGGCGCGTGGTGAGCCGCAGAGCGCGCCGGCGGGAACGACGCGAGTCCCACGGTCGGATGCGCCCTGACGTGCCGCGGTCGTGGGGGCGCGAGCCCGCGGTCAGAATCGAACTGACAAACCCTGCTTTACGAATGGGGTCGGGGTCGGGCTCGGCTCGCGCAGCGAGCCTCCGTACGCGCAGCTGACGTCCGCTTCGCGCAGTAGGCGCAGCTCAAGTGGTGCCCGGGGCACCGCTGCCGTCGCGCCGGGAGAGTTCAGTTCAGGAGCAGGAGCCACACGCGCGTCACTCGGGCGCCCAGAGTGGCCGACACCGAGATCCCCCGCCGCCATCGCCCAGACGTCCTGC
>JAJRVY010000290.1 GCA_024277065.1 Planctomycetota bacterium | reverse complement strand
GCGGCAGTGTCAGCGCGCTGTCCACGGCGGAGGCGACGCCGCGGAGCACGGTCGTGGCGCGAGCGCCCTGCGCGCGGGAGTTCGGCGCCCGCTGCGGCGCGGCCACGGGCGGCGGCCGCGACGGAACGCCCACGCGCGGCTAGGCGGCGCCGATGAAGCGCGCCACGTCCTTCTTCGGACTGAGCGTCGGCGCTCCGCGGTGCGCCGACAGGGAGCCGACGTACGGGATGGCGACCAGCACGAAGCCCGCCGCGACGAGCCCGGCGCGCTTCCAGCGGCCCGGCCGGCCGTCCAGCGCCGCGGCGGCGAGCGCGGCGGGGACCGCGACGAGCCCCTCGGGCCGTGCGAGGTAGGCGAGGCCCGCCAGGAGTCCGGCGCCGAGGAGGCGCCGCGTGATGCGCGGCCCGGCGTCGCGGGCGCCCGCAGCGAGCGCCAGCGAGCCCAGGAAGAGCGGCATGAAGATGCCTTCTTCGAGTGGCACGGCGCCCACCGCGACGGCCTTGGGCAGGGCCACGTACAGAATGCACGCGGCCGTCGCGGCGTGGCGCCCACAGGCGCGGCGCGCGAGCGAGTGCAGCGGGACGACGGCGAGCGCGGACGCCACGGCGACGAGTACCGTGGCCACCGGTTCCAGTGCACCGGTGGCGCCGCCGAGCGCGAACAGCGCGACCGGCAGGGGGTGATGGGGCAGGTCGAGGAGCGCGGCGGGTCCTTCGACGAGAACGCGCCGGGCGCCCCGCAACAGGCTGACGCTGTCGTTCGGGAGGGCGGGGCTGCTCCACGCTGCGAGCAGCCGTGTCGCGATCGCCAACACGACGAGCGAGCGCGTCTCGGTGGCGGCGCGCATCCAGCGGAACGCGATGCGCGTCGCCCGCGCGGTGCGACCGGCGAGGGCCGTCGGCGCGGCGGGCGGCTCCGGGTGGGCGGGCGGTGCGGGCGGGGTGGTGGGTTCCACGCGCGGGGAGGCTACAACGTGCATCGGCCCCGCGCCACGGCAGGCTCCGCAGGGGCGGTGCGCCGGCGCGCTTCGCGCGCGCGAAGCCGGCCGGCCACACGTGGCCGGCCGGCGGGTCACACGTGGTGTTGCACAGTGATTGGCGCGCACGCCCGAAAGATTCCGACATCGTTGCGCGTCTAAATTGGACAACCGCCACCCGGCGGATCGGGGAGGCGGATGTCGATTATTCCGACGCGCTCGGAGATGCATCGCAAGGCACGCGCTAGGAAAGACTTAAGTCGGACACGAGCCGCGGTCGATGCGAATTCCGACATGGCACGCCAGGCGCGTACAATGAAGCGTACGTTCCGGCTTCGCACGGCGCATCGTGGTGGATGCGCGACGCGGAGAGGGTGGAGGGCCCCGTGAACACGATCGAGAAGAGCAGCGTCCGGGCTGGGTTACGGCGTATTGGGTTACGGCGTATTGGACGGCGCGGCGCGTGGTTCGGGGCGCTCGTCCTCGGGGCGGGTCTACTCGTCCCGGTGATCGCGGCGGCCACGGCCGGCGCGGCGCGCGCCGACGAACCGGTCACGGAGAAGACCGAGAAAACTGAGAAGACCGAGAAGGCCAAGCGGCCGTCGGTGGACGCTGGGGCGGTGTATCTCGGACGTGCGTCGTGCTTCTCGAAGCCCGCGGAGGTCGATGCCGACGCCGTCTATGCTGCGATCCCGGCGTACCGCACCATCCTCGACGACGAAGTGGAGGCTGGCTGTGCGCGCTACGAGCTGCTGATGGACGAGGCGAGTCGCAACTTCAAGGCTGCGATCCGCAAGGTGGCGCGCGAGGCGGGCTACGATCTCATCGCCCGCGTCGGTTCCGTCCGCAACGTCGCCGACGTTCCGGACGTCACCCAGGCGGCCATCGACCGGCTCTGAGAACGCGATGCAGAGACGCGCACGCCGGTCGATCCTGTCCTGCCTGGTGTGCGTGGCGCTCCTGACCACCGCGGCTGCGGCGCAGGACAAGAAGCCGGCGCCCGCGCCCGAGCGGCAGGCGGCCGCGAAGGTGCCCGCGAAGGAGACCCCGAAGGCGGAGGCTCCCGCGCCGTTCGAACTGCCCGAGTTCCTCGACTCGCAGACGATCCGCAAGCCGAACGGCATGATCGTCCGCTACTACCGCTGCGACGCCATCGATCCCGAGCTCATCAGGCAGGAACTCGAGCGCTGGAAGACCAAGGAGGCAACGATCATCCCGATCGGCCCGACATTTCGCGCGGGCGTCGGGAAGAACTCAGTCGTGCGCCAGAACACGTTGCGGATCGAGGAGAGCGAGGCCAACTGGGGCGTCCTCGATCGTGTCCTGGCGCTGATCGACGTCCCGCAACCGCAGGTCTACGTCGAGGCCAAGATCGTCGAGATCACCCACGACAACGATCTGCGCATCGGCATGGGGCCCAGCAACATCCGCGTCGATCGGCCGGTCGGCGACCTGTTCTTCAAGCGCGTGGACGCGGTCTTTGACAACGTGCTCGGAAGCTCGGACGGCAGCGACTTCATCTTCGGGAGCGACGACAAGTTCGTGAAGTTCGACTATGTGCTGCAACTCGGCAAGTCCGGTGCGAACGCCGAGGTGAAGTCCGAACCGCGCATCCGTGCCGTGCAGGGCGAGACGGCGACGATCAACGTCGGTGACCAGGAGCCGATCGTCCAGCAGAACCTCTCCGGCAACAACGTCACCGCGACCACCAAGTTCGAGCCCGTCGGCCTCAACCTCGAGGTACAGCCGCTGATGATCGGCCGCGAGATGGTGCGCGCGCGCGTGAGCCTGCGTCTGTCGCGGGTCTCCGACTTCCGCGTCACCAGCACGTCGAACGACCGCGACGTCGTCAACCCGGTCATCTCCGAGCGCGAGGCATCGTCCGTCATCGAGGTGCTCAGCGGCGACACGGTCGTGATCAGCGGCCTGCAGCAGGACTCTCAGTTCGACGTGCGCCGCGGCATCCCGTTCCTGATGGACATCCCCTACCTGGGCTACCTCTTCGGATCGACGACCAAGCGCGACGTCAAGACCGAACTCGTGTTCTTCGTCACGTTCACGATCGTCCGGCCCGGCGAGGCGCGGGTCATGTTGCCGCCGGCCGAGATCGAGCGCACCGAGGAACGCACAGAGGACGAGTAGCCCGCGACATCGGGCTCGATCCGAGCCTGACCGGGGCGACTCATGAGGCTTGCGGGCCAGGGGTTGCGCGGCTATCGGCTGAGACCACGATCCCTGGTGGGATTCCGTCGCTCTGGCCCCCTTGCCCACCCCCCGATGCTGCGGTAGAGTTTCGAACCGGCCGGGAGACGCGAGATTCCTCACGTTCTCAGGCCCGGCGGCCGAGGAGGCTTGTCCGTGGGCAAGAAGAAGTGGTGCTTCGGGCGGGAAGACGTCATCTGCATGACGAAGGACTGCCCCTACATGAGCAACTGCATTCAACAGATCTGGGAGAAGAAGATGGGGCGCCTGATGTCCAAGGGGCGTCAGGAAGGTGGCTCGCTCACTCGGCTCAAGACCAAGCTCAAGAAGGAAGAGCGCACGCGCAAGAAGGAGCGCGCCCGGAAGTGAGAGCGTGAGCAGGAATCCCGGGTGCGCGCCGATTGCGTCCGGCGGGTTCGCTGCAAGGCGGCGCGACGAACCCGACTCAATGGAGCGAGTCATGGAGGAGAGCCAACGCCGCAGCGCAACCGCCGGACGTAACAGCTTGCTGGCGCGTGGTTTGCGCTCGTTGCTCGGAGATAACCAGCCTACGATCGGTGCCCGTCGCCGCAAGACGCTCGTTCTGCGACACACACGCGCAAACCGCGTGCTCGGCGCCGCGTGGGATTCCTGCTCACGCTCTGAGGGCACGCTGCACGTCCGGCGCCGCGCGGCGGGCGCGGCTCACTCGTCGGTGTGGACCTTGACCAGGCGCACGCCCGTGTAGGCGTAGGCGTTGCGCGGATCGACGACGCTGCGTTCCCAGACGCGCGCGCGATCCTCGGCCTCGCGGACCCCGAGTGCGAACGACGCGCCGCGGATCTCGGTCCGCACGTAGCGACGGTTCGCGAACCCGCCGCCGTCGGCCAGGAACGCCTCCACCCACTCCGCCACGTTCACTCCCAGCGCGACCACGCCGAGCGGGCTCACGTCTTCATCGACGTTGTCCACCTGGATGGGGGAGTTCTCGTCGATCCCGCGGCGGGTCTTGGGGTTCCCCGTGCCCTCGGCGGGCGTCCCCGGGAATGCGTCCCCCCATGGGTACCTGTTCCACGTCTGCCCGCGCGCGGCGTACTCCCATTCGAGCGGCGTCGGCATACGGATCTCGACGCCGGGCTCACCCAGACGCCGCGTGAGGTAGTCGCCGAAGGCACGGACGGCGCGCGCGCTGACGTGGCGCACGGGCATGTCGAGTTCGTCGGCGCGGGGCACGTAGTGGCCTTCCTCGCCGACCACCCAGCCGCCCTTGTGGCCCGGAACGGCCTCGGCCCAGAGTCCCTTCTCGCGCAGCGACGACTCCTCGTCTTCCAGGAACTCGCGCCACAGCACGTTGCGGATCTCGTAGCGGCTCATCTCGAAGTCGCGTGGGACGTCGCCGCGGGAGGCCCACTCGTGGAAGCGGCGCACGGCATCCAGCGTGACCTCCGAGACGAGGCTGGACGCGTCCAGGAACTCGCTCCCGCGCACGACCTCTTCGCCACCGAGCCCGCCGGCGCGCGCGACGCAGCGAACCACGAGGGATCGCAGCGCGTCGGCGACGCGCTCCGGCTCGGCCTTCGACGCGGCTATGGTGCGCAGCCGTGCGACGGCGCCGAACGTCAGCGAGGCGAGAACGTCGAGCTGCGTGGCGTGGATGTTCTCGCTCGCCGCGAGCGGCAGCGCTGGGAAGCCGGTCTCGCTCACGCGCCAGTGCGCGGCGGGCCCGGGAACGACGGAGTCGAAGACGCCTTGCTCCTCGAGGCGCGCCCTCTCGTCGGTCAGGAAGTCCAGCCAGCGCTCATTCGTGATCCCGAGGCTCGCGATGCGGTACTCGGGCGATGACGTGACCCAGCGCCGGTAGAGCACGACCTCGCTCAGTTCCACGTCCTCGACCAGATCCTCCGTGTCGGGCGCGCCGGTCAACGGGTCGCGCGGAAGGACGGGACGGCCACTCGGATCACGGCTCCAGCCGAAGCCGAAGCGCGGGATCGCCGCCTCCCACCTGCCGAGGGCGCTGAGGTGGTCCTCGTCCTCGAGGAGGAACCGCAGCCACTCGCCATTCGTGATCTGGTGGGCCCGGATCGTCTCCTCGAGCGACGGGAAGATGTTCAGGTCGGCGTCGGTGACCTCGAACGGTCGTCCCGAGTGGAACGTTCCTTGCGGCAGCAGCACCCATTCCGGCTCCCAGCGCGGCGCGATCTCGAGCGCCGCCGCCTCCGCCTGCTCGGCGGGGGGGAAGAACATTTCGATGAGCGGGCGGTTGAAGAGCAGGAGCCCGACCGCGAGCACGAGCGCCGTCATCACCGCGGAGGCCGTCGGGACGAGCAGCCGCCGCCACGGGCGCGCGTCACCTTCCCGCGGGGTCTGCAGCTCCTCGCGCAGTTCGCCGATCTGGCTCGACAGCACCGAGCCGCCCGATGCCGGCAGGCCGCACTCCGGGCAGAACTGATACGACCGCTGCAGCGTCTTGCCGCAACGCACGCAGTCGGGCGGACGGTCGGCGGTCGCCATCACGAGGGGATCCTATCACCTCCTACTACGTGCACCCTCACCCCGCAGCGACGATGGAGGATGGCCGCGAGACGCGCGAGAATCGGTCGGATTCCCCCGAGCGCGCCGCTATCTTCCCGCGTTCCATCGGGGCCTCGCCCCGACCGTGGCGCGCCCGCGTAGCTAAACGGTAGAGCACTGCTTTCGTAAAGCAGGGGTTGTCAGTTCGATTCTGACCGCGGGCTCGCGCCTCAACCCCCTCCCTGCGCACGAGTTACGAGTTGACTACACACTGTTGCCCAGGACGTTGGCGCCGAGCGAGTCGGTGCTCATCGTGGCCACGGCCGGGATGAAGCCGCTCGGCAGCAGCCAGCGGTCGATGGTCTCGTAGAACTCGGCGTCTCACACGCGCTCATAGCGGTCCGAGGTCACCGCGCGTAGCCGGTTACCGTCGGCGAGGGCGATCTTGAAGACGGCGTCCACCAGGCGGACGGCCGTCACGATCAGGACCGCCTGGATGGCGGCGCCCCCGACGTTCTTGCCGATCTCGGCAGCGGTGTTGCTCGTGTCCTGGGCGGGCAGCCGGTTGGTGAACCGGCCGTTCATCGTGCGCATGGGAATGCCTCCTTGTGGTTGCGGACAGAGCGTCCGCGGGGATGTGCGTCCTGCCGGCCGGCCCGGCAGGAGCGGCGGGGCTACGGGTCCCAGCCGAAGTCATCGGAGTCATCGCGCTGCGACCGGAACGCGCCGGCGGCGCAGAGCGCCAGCAGCATCGGATCGGCGGCATCGGCCAGCCCGACGCCGCACAGCAGTCGGCGCTCGCCGGGCGGGCCGTCAAGACGGATGGCGACTACGAAGCCGCGCTCGAGGATCGACAGCAGCACGTCGGTGAAGGACGCGCAGGGGGGGCGGCTCACCTCATCAGGCCTCGATCGGCCAGCGACACGAACGTGTCCCATCCGCAGATCACGTGATCCAGGACGCGGATGCCGATGAGTTCGCCCACGTCCACCAGGCGCCGCGTGATCTCGAGGTCGTCGGCCGACGGGTTCGAGTCCCCCGAGGGGTGGCCGTGCACCAGCACGATGCCTGCGGCCGCGGCGCGGATGGCGGGGCGGAACACCTCGCGAGGATGGACGGGAGAGCTGGTCAGCGTGCCCTGGCTGATCAGCTTGTCCTTGATGACGCGGTGCTTGCCGTCGAGCAGCACGATGTGGAACTGCTCGACCTCGAGGTCACGCAGGCGCGGGCCGAAGTGATCGTAGACCGCGCGCGAGGAAGTGAGGGCCCGGCCGGGCCGCAGCGGCTCGGAGGCGTGGCGCACGGCGAGTTCGCTGACGGCGACGACCTTGCGCGCGGCGGCCTCGGTGAGGCCGTACTCGGCGGTGAGTTCTGCGACGCCGCGGCGACGCATGTCGCGCAGCGAGACGCCTTGGCGCAGCAACCTGCGGGCGGCGCGGCGCCCGATGGCGGCGCCGAGGAGATCTTCTGTGGGGATCGAGTCAGGGCGGGTGGCGAGATCCATGG
>JAJRVY010000289.1 GCA_024277065.1 Planctomycetota bacterium | reverse complement strand
GAGCCTGGGATTGTCGCAGCGTCCAGCGGCGCAAGTCGCGCGCCGCAGTTCCGCTCGTCCGTGGAGCCCGCCGGACGGCGTTGCGCTCGCTCGATGACTCGGACAGGGGAGTCACGTTCACGACCGCGCCTTGCCTGCAGGCTCCACGAACAAGCCGCCGCTCCCTTTCCTTTTGTCAACACCGTCTCAGCGACGCGACGGAGCGCTTGGCGACAACGGGGCAGCGGGGCTTCCGGCGGCCAGTTCGAACACGATCGTCTCGCCCGTCACGGGATCGACGCGGGAGACGCGAGCATCCGCCGCGTCCGGCATCTCGCCCGCCCGCGGCACGGGCGGCGCCTGGCGCACGCTGCGGGCGACGCCGATCGTCACCACCACCGCCCCACCCGGGTCACGCACGATGTCCGTCAGATGAACGTCGAACGTGCCGGGGCGGGCACTCGACGACGAGGGCCACGTCGTCGGCGTCAGATCCCGGGTGCGCTTCGTGGGGAAGGCGATCTCGCGTGGGCGCACGAGCGACGCGTCGAACGTGTCGAGGCCGTGCGCCTCGACGAGGTCCACGCGGGAGCCGTAGACGCCCTGCCCGGGTGTCGGCAGTCCGCCGACGCGCCAGACGAGCAGCCCGCGGCTCGGCAGTTCGGCGTCGAAGCCCGCCCCGCCGCGCACCTCGAGGAGCAGGAACTCGGACGTCGCGCGGTCGAGGGGCAGCACGACGGCGCGCGCGCGCCGCGAGTCCGCCGGTGCGATGCGCAGGCGTTGCGGCGCCGCGGGGTCCACGGTCACGTGATCCAGCCACCCGAGGCGCAGCCGGCACGGGGCGCACATCCCGAACGGCGACGCCGCACCCTGCGACGCGCCGCCGCGGTGGCCGATGGCCATCACGCAGAAGTCCCCGGCACCCGTGCGGTGCCCGGCGCCGTACATGTCCTCGAGCCCGAGCAGGTGTCCGAACTCGTGGCAGTGCTCGCCGATCTCCCCGCGCCGTACGGTCGCGCTCGAGTGCACGTAGTAGGGCAGACGCCGCCCCCCCACCGAGACGACGGCGCGGTGCGGCCACAGGGCACGCCCGGGCGTCGTCTCGGTGGCGCCGTCGTAGAGGAACGCGACGCCGTCGATGCCGCGCAGCGCTGCCGCGCCGTCGCGGGCACCGAGAACGGCGGCGGCCTCGCGGAACGGGGAGCCCTGGCCCGCGCCCATCTCGCGCGACGCGTACGCGGCGCGCGTCAACGACAGCCGCAGCGGCGCCAGGACGACGCCGTCCACGTCCAGCGCGCGGCGCGACTGCGCCGTGAAGTAGTCGCGCACGGACGCCCCCGCGCCACGACGGCCGCCGGCGGCGAAGAAGAACCTCCGCAGTTCGCCGGCGTCCACGTCTGGCGCGTCGTCGTCGGCGAAGAGCACGGGGACCACGGCCAGCCGGAACGACGCGCCGCGGAACAGGCGGTCCATGCGGCGGCGCGCGCCGAGCGTGACGCTACGATCGATGAGCGTGCCGTCCCGTTCGAGGGCGATGCGCAGGACGTCTCCGGGAGCCGCGCCGCGGAGCATGAGATCGAGATCCCCCGGAGCGCGCGCGACGCGGTCGTTCAGCCGGCGGATGACGTCTCCGGCGCGCAGCCCGCATCGCGCCGCGGCCGAGCCCTCGACCACACGCGCGATCTCCAGCCCCGCCGTGGACGCCGCGGAGACGACGCCCAGGAACGCCGCCATCCCGGGCTCGGGATACGGCCCGGCGCGCGCCTCGGAGGCGTCCCGCGTCGCGAGCGACGCATCCTGCGCGACGGCCGTGCCCGCGCTCGCGAGCACGGCGAGCGCGAACACGAGAGCCGCCGGAACGGGTGCGTGGTGCCGCATCACGCCGCGCACGCTACCCGCGCGGAACCTCCGCAGTCACGTCCGAGCTTGACGGGCGCGGCCCAGCGTCGCTGCATTCACGTTCTCCGAGCAGAACGCACCGCGCGTCCTCACAGCAGCATCGGCAGCGGGCCGCTCAGTACTTCATCCGGACGGTGCGATCGCCGGCGGTGAGGCGCCCGATGACCGTCGCTCCCTCCTCGCCGGCGGCCGCCAGGGCGGCGAGCAGTTAGTCCGCGCGATCGGGCGCGGCGATGAGCAGCATGCCCATCCCCATGTTGAACGTGCGGTACATCTCGGCGTCCGGCACGTCGCCCGAGGACTGGATCAGGCGGAAGATCGGCAGCGGCTCCCAGGCCATGGCGTCGATCTCGGCGCCCACGCCCGCGGGCAACACGCGCGGCAGATTGTCCGGGAACCCGCCCCCGGTGATGTGGGCCATGGCCTTGACCGCGCCGCCCGGGAGCAGCGGCAGGAGCAGCGGCGCATACGAACGGTGCACGGCGAGGAGCGCGTCGGCGACGCTCGCGCCGCCGAGGATCTGCGGGCGGCTCACCACGGTCAGGCTGGCACGCTCGAAGAGCGCCTTGCGGGCGAGCGAGAAGCCGTTCGTGTGGAGGCCGCTCGAACGTAGACCGATGACGACGTCGCCCGGAGCCACGTCGCTCCGCGGCAGGAGCGCCCCGCGCTCGACGACGCCCACCACCGTCGCGGCGAGGTCGTAGTCCCCGGGCTGGTACGTGCCGGGCATCTCGGCCGTCTCGCCGCCGAGCAGCGCGCAGCCGTTGCTCGCGCAGCCGCGGGCGAAGCCGGAGACGACATCGACCAGGAGTTCCTCGGTGAGCGTGCCGCAGGCGAAGTAGTCCAGCACGAAGAGGGGCCGCGCGCCCTGGACCAGGATGTCGTCCACGCAGTGGTTGACGAGATCCTCGCCCACGGTGTCGTGACGGCCGGCCATCACGGCGACGTGGATCTTCGTGCCGACGCCGTCGGTGGACGCGACGAGCAGCGGCTCCGACATGCCCTGCGGCATGCGGAACAGGCCGCCGAAGCCGCCCACACCGCCGAGGCAGTCCTCGCCCTGGGTCGCCTCGATCAGCGACTTGACGCGGCGCAGCCCGCGTGTCGCGGTGTCGATGTCCACGCCCGCGTCCCTGTAGGTGAGCCCACCGTCCGCCATGTGCGTTCCTCCTGGGCCGCGAATCTACCGCGACGCGCGGCGCGCTGCGGATAATCCGGACGTGCGTGAAACGACCCCTCTGCCCGTGATCCTCGCGCAGGACGGATCCGAGGATCTGCGGCGCGAGGCGGGCCTGCGCGGCGAGCGCTTCACGACCGCCGTCTGGGGACTCTCCGTCGTGTTCGCCATCGGGCTCGCGGTCCTCGCGTTCGTCGTCATGAGGGGCCGCCGCAGGACGCCCTAGCAGCCTGTCGGAGTAGTCGCGTGAGACGAGGTTTCGTTCGCTGCGGCCGGATGCAAGGCGCCGCGACGACGGCACCTCCCTAGCCGAGTTGTGGAGGAGCGGCAACGCAGCAGACGGTCGCAGCGAGCGTAACAGCTTGCTGGCGCGCGAGTTGTG
>JAJRVY010000288.1 GCA_024277065.1 Planctomycetota bacterium | reverse complement strand
CGGCCGAGATCGAACACGCCGAAGCGTTCCTGTCCGAGCACCGCTCCAGCGACGAGGAGAAGGCGGAGGTCGCCGGCGCGGCGCTCGGCACGTTCGCCGGCGGACGCATCGACGCCTCGCGCTTCCAGACGTTGCTGGCCGCGGGCGGCACGGCCGATCCGGGCACACTCGATCAGGTCGAACGGGCGGCCGCGAGCCTGCGTGAGCAGATCGCGTGCATCGACGAGATGACGAAGATCGCCTGCCCGCCCGGGGCCGGACTGCGCGATACGCTCGCCGCCGCCCTCGGCCGCATCGGGCTCGTGTTCGGCACAGCGCGCGTCGTCGAGCTGGCGCGTACGGGACGCTTCCGCGCCACCGAGCACGGTCGCTACCTGCGCGGCCTGCCGTTCGCGCAGTGGAGCCGCGCCGAGCGCGACGTGATGCCGTGGATCCGCGTCATCGTGCGCGGCGAGGACCTGCACGCCGCCGGGCTGGCGGAGTTCCTGGACGGCGGCCTGCACGTCGTGCTGAAGGTGGACGGCGCGTGCCCGCCGGCGCCGCTCGCGCGGCTCGCGTCCCCCGGCGTCTACGTCGCGCAGGTGCGCGGCAAGGCCGATCTCGCCGACTTCCTGTCGTTCGAGGGCCCTGCCGTGGCCGCCCTGGTGCCCGAGGGCGCCGCCGTCTTCACCCATGATCCGCGCCGCGGACGGCGCCCCTACGAGCGCTTCGACGTCGTCGATCTACCACGCGCGCCGCGACGAGCGCTGGGCGGCATCGGAGCGTCGCAGATGGCCGAGGACCTGGCGTTGCTCGAGACGCTCTCCAGTACGCCGATCGCCGGCGGCGACGGCGGCGACGCGGGCGCCGTGCCGATCGACCCCGCTGACCAACTCGCCTCCTGGCTGCTCCACGAGGCCGGACTCGCCCGATGACCGCGTTCGATCCCACCACCCTGCTCGTGCCCGCCGGCATCCTCGGCGGCGTCGGCCTGGTGTTCGGGACGCTGATCGCCGTCGCCCACCGCTTCTTCAAGGTCTGGGAGGACCCGCGCATCGACGCGGTGAACGACATGCTGCCCGGCGCCAACTGCGGCGCGTGCAGCTACGCCGGCTGCCGGGCGTTCGCCGAGGGCGTCGTCGAGGGCAGGGCGCAACCGTCGGGCTGCACCGTCTCGGGCCCTGACGAGATCATCGACATCGCGGCGTTCCTCGGCGTCGATGCGGGGGCGGCGGTCAAGCGCGTCGCGCGCCTGCTGTGCGCCGGCGGGACGCATGTCGCCACGCAGCGCGCGGAGTACCGCGGACTGGCCACGTGCTCCGCCGCCACGCCGGTGGCCGGCGGCGGCAAGGGCTGCACGTGGGGCTGTCTCGGTCTCGGCGACTGCGACGTCGCGTGCGACTTCGACGCCATCCACATGAACGAGGTCGGGCTGCCGGTCGTGGACCCCGAGAAGTGCACGGCCTGCGGTGACTGCGTCGAGGCCTGCCCGAAGGACCTCTTCACGCTGATGCCCATCGATCACCACCTCATCGTGCAGTGCAAGAGCCTGCTCGAGGGCGACGAGGCGGAGGACATCTGCAGGGTGGCGTGCACGGCCTGCGGCCGCTGCGCGCAGGACGCCGCTGCGGGCGTCATCGACATGCGCGACGGCCTCGCCGTCGTCAACTACGAACACAACGCAGCGGCGGGCCCCGAGGCCCTCGCGCGCTGTCCCACCGGCGCCATCGTCTGGGTGGACGGCGCGCAGGATCTGTCGCCGCGCGGCAACCCAACCCTCGAGAAGACCGTCCCATGTTGAACCTCGACAAGAAGTCCGCACAGGCGCCTGCGCCGGCAGCGACGGTGAAGTACCCCGGCGTGCTGGCAGCGCTCGACGGCAGCGACGCCGTCGTGGCGATGGAGACCGCCGCCGGGGAGGCGGCCGGCGCCTACCCCATCACGCCCTCGACGCAGATGGGCGAGGGCTTCGCGGCCGCCGTCGCCGCCGGCACGCCCAACGTCCACGGACGACGCCTCGTGTTCTTCGAGCCCGAGGGCGAGCACGCCGCGGCGGCCGTCACCGCCGGCATGAGCATGACCGGCCTGCGCTCGACGAACTTCTCGAGTGGCCAGGGCATCGCCTACATGCACGAGTCGCTCTACGCGGCCGTGGGCAAGCGCCTCACGTACGTGCTCAACGTCGCGTGCCGCGCGATGACCAAGCACGCGCTGAACGTCCACGCGGGCCACGACGACTACCACGCCGTGGACGACACGGGGTTCTTCCAGCTCTTCGCCAAGGACGTGCAGGAGGCCGCGGACTTCAACCTGATCGCGCACCGCATCGCCGAGCTGTCGCTCAACCCCGGGATCTGCGCGCAGGACGGCTTCCTGACGAGTCACGCCATCGAGACGCTGCGCCTGCCCGAACGCGAGTTGGCGAGGGAGTACCTCGGCGCACCCGAGGACATGATCGAGAGCCCGACGCCGGCGCAGCGCATGGTGTTCGGCGAGACGCGCCGGCGCATCCCCGAGATGTTCGACGTGGACTACCCGGCGATGCTCGGCGTCGTCCAGAACCAGGACGCCTACGCGCAGGGCGTCGCGGCGCAGCGCCCGTTCTACTTCGACCACGTGCAGGAGTTGACCGAGCGCGCGCTGCGTGAGTTCGGCGAGCTGACCGGGCGCCACTACGCGCGCGTGTCGGGGCACCTGCTGGACGACGCGGAGCACGTCATCGTCGGCCAGGGCTCGGTGGTGGCCAACGCCGAGGCCGTCGCGGAGCACCTGCGCGCCACGCGCGGCCTGCGCGTCGGCGTGCTGAACGTGGCGATGTTCCGGCCGTTCCCGAGCGACCTCCTCTCGAAGCTGCTCGCCGGCAAGAAGTCGGTCACAGTGCTCGAGCGCGTCGATCAGCCGCTGGCCGTGGACGCGCCGCTGCTGCGCGAGATCCGCGCCGCGATGGGCAAGGCCGTCGAGAACGGCCGCGCCAAGGGCGAGCTGCCGCATCCCGGCGTG
>JAJRVY010000020.1 GCA_024277065.1 Planctomycetota bacterium | reverse complement strand
GTCCGACGGGTTCGCTGCAAGGCGGCGCGACGAACCCGACGCAATGGAGCGAGTCATGGAGGAGCGCCAACGCCGCAGCGGGGCCGCCGGGCGTAACAGCTTGCTGGCGCGCGGTTTGCGCTCGTTGCTCGGAGACACCGAACGTGCGTGCGGCGCCCGTCGCCGCGAGACGCTCGTCCGGCGACACACACGCGCAAACCGCGTGCTCGGCGCCGCGTGGGATTCCTGCTCACGCTCTGAGATGCGCCCAGTCGGTGGCGGGCGCATTGCGCGCACGTCGGCCGACTCGATTCGCGAGGAGGTCAAGCCGTCTCGCGCGATGACACCGGGTGAGCGCCTGATCTGGTTCGTCCGCCTCCAGCGTTCGATGGCCGCCCCCGGTGACCTGGCGCGTCTTCGCGCTCGTGGCGGACTGCGCCCGGTGGGCGGTGTCCACCTACACTGGCGACGATGAAGCGCATCGTTCCGCTCGTGCTGCTGGTCGTGGCGGTTGCGGTCTTGATGTTCCGCGACACCGGCGGCGGCGAGACCGCGGGGCCGCGGTTCCGGGCGGAGCGCGTGGCGGCCGTCGAACTGGCGCTCAAGAAGCGCGACCTCGGTGGGGCGCGCCGCGCGAGCGAGGCGACGGGCGCCATGAACGACGCCGAGGCGGCCTACGCGCGGTCCCTCGTCGCGACGGCGTCCGGCGACTTCGAACGAGCGCTGGAAGAAGCCCGCGTCGCGAGGCGGACGGCGCCGCGCGCGTGGCGACCGCTGTCGATCGAGATTCTGGCGTTGAGTTCGCTCGGCCGCGACACGGAGGTCGCCGCGCTGATCCGGGAGGCGCTCGCAGCGAGTCCCGACGATGAGCGCGTGCTGGCGATGGCGGCGCAGCATTTCGCCGGCTCGCCCACCGACCGCGACCCGCGTCGAGCGCTGGAACTGCTCGAGCACATCGACGATCTGCCCGCGCGCAGGGCGCCCGCAGGCGATCTGACGGCCATCGACGAGCAGGCGCTGCTGCGCGTGCGCTACACCGTGGCGATGGCCACCGGGGCCTACGAGACGGCGCTTGCGGCGGCGCGCGAGATGGCCGCCGCGAGCGGTGACAACCCCGCCGCGCTGGCTCTCGAGGGCGAGGCCGCGCGGCGTGCCGGTGACGTCGCCGGCGCCATCGACGCCTACCGGCGCGCCGCGGACGCCGCGCCCGGCGTGCGGCCGTGGCACGAGAACCTGGTGCTGCTGCTGCTGGCCACGCCCGGCGCGGAGAAGGAGGCGCTCGAGCGCACGTCGAAACTGCTGCGGGCGTGGCCGACGGAGCGTTCCGTGCGCGTGCTGCGCGCCCGCGCGCTGGTGCGTTCGGAGAAGCTGATCGCCGACGGTCCCGACCGCGCCGTGACCATCTACCGCGGTCTCCTGAAGGAGAACCCGGACGACCTCGAGGTGCTGCGCAACCTGGCCGTGCTGCTCTACGACTGGAAGCAGGGCGGGATCGACGGCGACTACCTGGACGACACCTACGCTCTGCTGCGGCGCTACGTGCTCTGCGGGGGCGTCATCGACGACCGGCTGGGGAGCACGTGGCAGGCGCTGCGCGACCGTGCCCGGGAGGCCGCTGCGAGCCGTGGCGCCACGGAGCTGCCGCAGCGCGCGGCGTTCGAGGCCGATCCCGGCGACGCCGTCGCGGCCGAAGAGTACCGCGGCGCATTGCTGGATGCAGGACGCCCCGAGGACGCCGGCCTCGTCGTGCGCCGCGCCCTCGAGGCCGCGCCCGATGATCCGGGCGTTCGCGCCCTTGCCGCGCGGCATTTCCTCGCCGCGGGACCGGACTACGATGCCCTCGCCGCGCTCCGGGAACTCGATGCCTTGGCCGCGCTGCCGGGCGCCGAGCAGCCGCTCGGCGAGCCCCTGCTCTGGCTGCGTTGCCGCGCACTGCTGCAGGCACGGCGCTTCAGCGAGGCGCTCAGCGCCGCGCAGCAGTTGCTCGCCCTGCGGCCGAGTGCCGTGCCTTACCTCGAGAGCGCGGCCCGCGCCGCGCTGGCCACCGGCCGCGCCGCCGACGCGGAGCGCTGGCTGCGCGATGCACTGAGCATCGAGGACCGGCCGGAACTGCGGCAGCTTCTCGAACGGACACGCGGTACGAAGAAGCAGTAGACTCCTGCGATCGTCGCATGGAGGGCGCAACGGTCGCCTGGGAGGACGCATGCTGGATCCCGAACGCGCAAGACGCCTCGCGCACGTCGCCCTGGAGGAGTCCCGCGCCGCGGAGACCGAGGTCTCGGTCACGCAGTACGAGCAGGAACTGAACCGCTTCACGGCGGATCATCCGGTGCAGAACCTCGTGCGCCGCCTGGCCCGCGTCGCCGTGCGCGTGCGCGTGGACGGTCGCGAGGGCAAGGCGAGCACCGGCACGCCCACCGACGAGGCCGTGCGCCGCACGGTGCGGCGGGCCGTCGAGGTGGCGCGGCGCATGCCCGTCGCGGGCGAAATCCTGCCGCTGCCCGCGGCGCAGGAGGGCTATCGGCTGCGGCGCCCGGACCCGCTGTCGCCCGACCCCGGGCAGACGGCGGACGCCGTGGCGCGGATGACGGGCCTGTGTCGCGAACGCGGTTGCACGGCGGCGGGGGTCAAGGGCGTCGCCAACGATCTGCGCCTGATCGCCAACTCGAACGGCCTCGAGGTGTGGGATCTGGACACCCAGGCCAACGTGTCGCTGTCGGTCTTCCACGGTGCGGGGGCGGGGTGGGCGAGCGGTGTCGCGCCGCGTCGCGACGGGCTGGACGACGGGGCGGTGGCCGAGCGCGCCGTGGGCAAGGCCATCGCGAGCACGACGCCCGATTCCGTACCGCCGGGCGACTACACGGTGGTGCTGGAGCCGGCGGCGGTCTCCGCTCTCCTCCTGTTCGCGGCGTACAAGGGCTTCGGCGCGCAGCAGGTGCACGACGGGTCGAGCTTCCTGGCGGGGAAGATCGGCGAGCGCGTGGCGCACGAGAGCATCTCGATCGAGGACGACGTCCATCATCCGCAGACCGTCGGGCACGTGTTCGACGGCGAGGGCGTGCCGCGCGCGCCCGTCAGCCTGATCGCGAACGGCGTCGCGTGCGGCGTCGTGCACGATCGGCGCACGGCGAAGCGCACGGGCTGCCGCACGACCGGGCACGCGATGCCGCAGCCCAGCATGATGGGCCCGCTGCCGTCGAATCTCGTGCTGGCGCCCGGCACGGGGCGCACCGACGACCTCGTCAGGGGTGTCGATCGCGGCGTGCTCGTCACCGAGTTCCACTACACGAACATGGTCGAGCCGACGCGGCTGACGCTGACAGGCATGACCCGCAACGGGACGTTCCTGATCGAGAACGGCGTGGTCACGCGCCCGGTCAAGAACATGCGCTTCACGCAGTCACTCGTCGAGGCCCTGGGACGGGTGGCGGGGGTCGGCGGCGACGCGCGGCTCTCGGGCGCGCTGTTCGGCGGGCACATGGTCGTGCCGTCACTCGCCATCGACGGCTTCCACTTCACCAGCCAGACGGAGTTCTGAGATGAAGATCGAGCGAGCGACTCCGGACGCCGTTGTGTGGCGCGCACTGGGCCGGCGGGCCGTGGACGTGGCACGGGCCGCCGGCGCGGGCTGGGCGGACGTGCGCGTGGGATGCGTCGAGACCGAGAATCTCGCCATCCGCAACGGGCGCGTGGCCACCCTGGAGCAGGTCGAGTCCGTGGGCTTCGGCGTGCGCGTTCTGGTCGATGGCGCGCACGGCTTCGCCTCGGGCTTCGACCTCACCCGCGAGGAGGTCGAGCGCGTGGCGCACCTCGCCGTGCGCCTCGCCAAGGCCGGACAGAGGGCGGGGCCCGAGCGGCTGCGCTGGGCGGACGAGCCCGCGTGGCGCGACGTGTGGACGTCCACGTACCTGATCGACCCGTTCGACGTCTCTCTCGATGACAAGCTCGACGTGCTGTCGCGGGCCGACGAGATCCTGCGCGAGAAGCCCGCGATCACGGCCACCGGCTGTTCCATGTCCTTCCGCCGCGAGAGCCAGGTGTTCCTGTCGTCCGAGGGCGCGGACATCGAGCAGGTCGTGCTGCGTTCCGGCGCCGGGATCACCTGCATCGCCCACCGCGACGGCGAGACGCAGGTGCGCAGTTACCCGGCGGCCTTCGGCGGCCAGTTCCTCGCCGCGGGCTACGAACTCGTCACCTCCCTCGATCTTCCCGGACATGCCGCAGCGCTGCGCGAGGAGGCCATCGAGCTGCTCTCCGCGGCCCCCTGTCCGGTGGCGGACATGGACATCGTGCTCGGCGGCAGCCAGCTCGCGCTGCAGATCCACGAGTCGGTGGGGCACGCGACGGAGCTGGACCGCGTGCAGGGCTGGGAGGCCAATCTGGCGGGCACCTCGTTCGTGGACACCGGCAAGCTGGACGGCTTCCGCTACGGCAGCGACATCGTCAATCTGGTTGCCGACGCGACCGTGCCCGGCGGGCTCGCCACCGTGGGCTACGACGACGACGGCGTGCGCAGCCAGCGCTGGCACATCGTGCAGGACGGCCGCTTCGCGGGATACCAGACGTCACGCGACGTGGCGCACTTCGAGAACCACGATCGCAGCCGTGGGTGCAGCCGCGCCGAGGGGCCGTGGAACGTACCGATCGTGCGCATCTCGAACCTCTCGCTCATGCCCGGGGAGTGGACGTTGCCGGACCTGATCGCGGACACCGACGACGGTGTCTTCATGGACGGCGTCAAGTGCTGGTCCATCGACCAGAAGCGCCTCAACTTCCAGTTCACGTGCGAGATCGGGCGCGAGATCAAGAGCGGCAAGCTCGGGCGGCTGCTCAAGAACCCGACGTATCAGGGCATCACGCCGCAGTTCTGGGGCGCGTGCGACGCGATCTGCGGCCCGCGCGAGTGGCTGCTGTGGGGGGTGCCCAACTGTGGCAAGGGCCAGCCCATGCAGACGGCCGAGATGTCGCACGGCGCCGCGCCGGCGCGCTTCCGCAAGCAGGCCGTCGGCGTGCGCGGCTGACGCGCGTGAGCCGTACCGGCGCGTCATGCGAACCTCGCCGCACGAGGGTCAGTCCGCGTCGCGCGCCGCCCGGTACGTGCCGCGGAGCGCGCGCCAGCGGATGCGCACGAGCCCGAGCGCGGAGCCGACCGTGTCGCGCAGCAGGTTGACGCGCGTGTTGGGGTCGTTCGCCCAGGACACGGGAACCTCGACGACGCGGTGTCCCAGGCGGCGCGCGAGATACAGGACCTCGGTGTCGTAGGCCCAGCCGTCCTCGCGCAGGCGGCCGAAGATGTCGTGCGCGGCGCTGTTCGTGAAGCTCTTGAAGCCGCAGGTGAAGTCCGTGACGCCGCGGCAGATCAGGACGTTCGAGAGCCACGTGTAGACCTTGCCCATGTGCTCGCGGAGCCAGCTCTGGTGCCGCGTGACGTCGGCGCCGCGCACCTTGCGCGAGCCGATCACCACCGGCGCGCCGGCCTCGTGCGCCGCGAGTAGGAGCCCTGCCTGATCGATCGGCGTGCTCAGGTCGGCGTCGGTAAGCAGCACGAAACGTCCGCCGGCCGCGGTCATCCCGGTGCGCAGCGCGGCCCCCTTGCCGCGATTGCGCGCGTGGCGCAGGATGCGGTGCGCGGCGCCGGCCAGCTCACGCGCGGCGAGATCCGCCGTGCCGTCCGACGACCCGTCATCGACGATGACGAAGTCCACGTCGAAGTCCTGCGCGGCGGCCCAGGCGCGAATCGCCGCGAGGCTCGCGCCCAGCCGCCGCGCCTCGTTGTAGCAGGGCACGACGATCGACAGGTGTGGCTCGCTCATCGCGTATCGGCCATCACGTCGCCGCGTGGGCTCGTGGTCAGTCGTCGTCCTCGACCTGCGCGCGTAAGTACCAGCCGATGCCGATGCCGAGGAGGACCGTGAGCGGGATCGCCCAGATGTGTGGCCAGAATGAGATGTCCATGGGGCGCGGAGTGTAGCGGCTCGGCGCGATGCCCGTGAAGTCACGTCCGGGGTGCCGACGACAGGTTCACAGAGACTGACAGGGTGACGTCGCCCGGCACGTCGCGTGGATCGCCTGACGGGGCGCCCATGGCCATCGCCGTCCGGTTCAGGAGTGAGGGCGTCGTAGGGGGCGCCCCCGAACGTCCCCGGCGCGCCCGGCCGTCCTGGCGTCTCGCGGCGTACTCCCCGCGGGCCGCTCCGGGACCAACCGCAGCCGCCTCGGGACATGCGGGGGGACGACGTAGCGTCCCCCCTACGGCGGGCAGTGCCCGGCGGATGCCGGACGCCGGACGCGGGGCAGCGGACGGCGGGCAGCGACGGCGCCTGGATGGCGTCCCCGGCGCCGCGCCTGGAATCGCGAGGGGCCGCCGCGGCGCGTGCCGGGCGGCCCTTCGACAGTGGGCGGTGGAAGCCGTCAGTCGGTCAGCGCCTCGTGGACACGGCCGACCATCTCGGGGCCGGGCGTCAGCGTCTTGTCGCCGTCGTCCTTCCACTTCGCCGGGCAGCCCTCGTCGGCCTTGCGCGCCAGGTAGATGTTGGCCTTCAGCTTGCGCATGAGCTCGTCGATGTTGCGGCCCATGTTGTAGAAGTTGACCTCGGAGTTCATCAGCACGCCGTTCGGGTTGATGATGAACGTGCCACGCAGGCACAGGCCCGAGCCCTCGTCGTAGACGCCGAAGGTGCGCCCGAGGTTGCCCGTCGGGTCGGCGCCCATGGGGTACTTGACGTTCGCCAGTTCACCCTCGTGGCGCTGCCACGCGAGGTGCACGAACTGCGTGTCGGTGCTGACCGTGACGATCTCGCAACCGAGGCGGGCGAAGCGATCGTACTGCTCTGCCAGAGCAGCGAACTCGGTCGCTCAGACGAACGTGAAGTCGGCGGGGTAGAAGAAGAGGATGGTCCACTTCCCCGCCTTCTTGGCCTCGGCGATGCTGAACTTCCCGAATCCGCCCTCGGTGGGGACGTACGTGTCGATCTCGAAGTCGGGCACCTCGCGACCGAGGTTGACGCAATCACTCATCTCTTCCTCCTGCTCCTGCTGCTGCAATCCGTTTGATGGGGTTCCCGGCGCTCGTGCGGACGGGCGTCCGCTCTGGAACGCGCCACGCACGGTGAACCATCCATTGAATCACGGCGCGCTGCCGGACGGCAGAACGGCCCGCGGGCGGCTGCCGGAAACGATCGGCGGGGCTGTCCGTCGTCGCCTGACGTGGGTGTCGGGGAGTGTGTCGGGGGGGGGGCGAGGCGCGGTGTAAAGCGCATCGCCCGGGTACCGATGCCGGTGGTGGAGACGGCCGCCACGACGGCGTCGCTTCCGAAGAAGGTTCCCTCGTTCCCGCTCGGTCGCCCGGTCATCCATGCATCGAGCGCACCAGATCCCAGGTCGATGGCCGGAGATCAGCGGCGCAGGGGGCTGACCGAGGAGGCCCGCCGGCGGCGTCTCCACCCATCGCCAACCGCAGAGCCCGGGGCCGTGTGAGTCCCCTTCCCAGCATCCTGATGCACGTGCCCCGGGCACACACACCTGGTGACGCCGCTGCGCGCGCACGTCGCCGCCCCTGGAGAACCCATGAACCGACCCGATCCTGCCGCAGCGCTGGAGCGTCGCCTGGATGAACTCCAGAAGACCGTGGAGCAACTTCGATCAGCGCAGTTCGTCGTCCACGGCGAGATCGAGGAGCTGTTCTCCGCGACGGCCCAGGCGCTCGACGTCGTCGCCGCGTCGCTGGAGGAACTGGCCCCCGAGGACGAGCGTTTCGGCTGGTCCGACCGCACGGGCGTGATGGGGCGCGCGTTCGAGCTGCAGTCCGTCATCCGGCTCTTCCGCGGCAGCCTCGCGGATCTGCACCACCGACTGGGCGCGGGCCGCCGGTCAGGCCGAGAGCTCGCGCATCGCGGCGTCTAGCCCGGCCGTCGTGAGCGGGAACATGCGCTGCTCCAGGAGCTCGCGGATCATCGTGATCGACTCCACGTAGTCCCACGCCCCGCGCCGCACGGGGTTGAGCCACGCGGCGTCCGGGAACTGCTCCAGGAAGCGGCGCAGCCAGACGTGGCCGGGTTCCTCGTTCCAGTGCTCGACGGCGCCGCCGGGCACGACGATCTCGTACGGGCTCATCGACGCATCGCCGACGAAGATCAGCTTGTAGTCGCGGCCGTAGGTGTGCAGGACGTCGAGCGTCGGCGTGCGCTCGCCGAAGCGCAGCGAGTTGTCGCGCCACAGGAACTCGTACGTGAAGTTGTGGAAGTACCAGTGCTCGAGGTGCTTGAACTCCGAGCGGCAGGCCGAGAACAGGCGCTCGACCTCGTAGATGTGGTCGTCCATCGAGCCGCCGACGTCGAGCAGCAGCAGCACCTTCACCTTGTTGTTCCGCTCGCGTTCGAAGCAGAGGTCCAGCCAGCCCGCATTGTCGGCCGTCGCGCGCACCGTGCCGTGGATGTCGAGCAGCAACTCGCCGCCCTCGCGCGTGAAGTGCCGCAGGCGGCGCAGCGCCACCTTCATGTTGCGCGTGCCGAGCTCCACCGAGTCGTCGAGGTCGCGGAACTCCCGCTTGTCCCAGACCTTCACGGCACGGCGGTGGCGTGAGATGTCCTGGCCGATGCGGACGCCTTCGGGGTTGTAGCCCCAGGCGCCGAACGGCGACGTGCCGGCGGTGCCGATCCACTTGCTGCCGCCCTGGTGTCTCTCGTGCTGCTCGCGGAGCCGCTCGCGGAGCGTCTCCATCAACGCGTCCCAGCCGCCGAGTGACGCGATGAGTGCCTTCTCCTCCTCGCTGAGGTGACGCTCGGCGACCCGCCGCAGCCACTCCTCGGGGATGTCGGCGTCGATCTCGTCGAGATCGAGGTCGAGGCCCTTGAAGTGATTGCCGAAGACGCGGTCGAAGCGGTCGAAGTGGCGTTCGTCCTTCACGAGGGCCGCGCGCGAGAGGTAGTAGAAGTGCTCGAGGGAGTAGCCGTGGAGTTCCTTGCCGAGCGCTTCGAGGAGCGTGAGGTACTCGCGTAGCGTGACCGGCACGCGAGCGTCCCGAAGTGCGAAGAAGAACTCGACGAACAACGCGCTACCTCCCGCGGCGACGCCCCGGACGTGTCCCGATGTGGCGCACGGCCGCAACGTCCTCCTCGCTCTTGAGGAGCGCCCCGAACAGCGGCGGCAGGCCTCCGCCGGCCACCTTCGCGAGCGCGCCCTCGTCGATGCCCTCGGCCTCGAGGATCTTGAGCCAGTCGAGGAGCTCGGACGTGCTGGGGCGCTTCTTGAGACCCGGGACCTCGCGCAGTCCGTAGAAGACGCGCATCGCTGCTTGGACGAGGCGCTCGCGCAGGTCCGGGTGGTGTACGTCCACGATGCGTTTCATCGTGTCCGTGTCCGGGAAGCGGATGTAGTGGAAGAAACAGCGCCGCAGGAAGGCGTCCGGCAGCTCCTTCTCGTTGTTCGACGTGATGATCACCAGCGGCCGGTGCGCGGCGCGGACGGTCTCCTTCGTCTCGTAGACGAAGAACTCCATGCGGTCGAGCTCGAGCAGGAGATCGTTCGGGAACTCGATGTCGGCCTTGTCGATCTCGTCGATGAGCAGGACGGCACCGTCCGCCGTGTCGAACGCCTCCCACATCTTGCCGTGCACGATGTAATTGGAGATGTCGTTGACGCGTGCGTCGCCGAGCTGGCCGTCGCGCAGCCTGGCGACGGCGTCGTACTCGTACAGCCCCTGCTGGGCCTTGGTCGTGGACTTGATGTGCCACGTCACGAGCGGCTTGCAGAGGGCGCGCGCCACCTCCTCGGCCAGCACGGTCTTGCCGGTGCCGGGCTCGCCCTTGACGAGCAGCGGCCGCTCGAGCGCGAGCGCCGCGTTGACGGCGACCATGAGGTCCTCCGTCGCGATGTAGGTAGCGGTCCCTTCGAAACGCATGGGGTCTCCTCGCGCGTCACGTTCGTCGGCTCGCACGTCCCGCGCTTCCGGGACGACAGCAGGGTACGGATCGGCCCCGCGCGGGGCGGGTAGATTCGCCACCCGTGGGGCCGGCCGGCGGTGGCACGCGGCGACCATCACCACGTGCGCCGACTCGGCATGAAACCAATGCCACTGCCCGGAGTATCCTGCCGGGTTCCCGTCGTCCCGGAATCCAGCCTCACATGCCGCTTCCCGCCCACCTCGTCTCGATGTTCCCGCCGCCCGCCCGCAAGCAGGCGCGCGTCTACGTCTCCGCGGGTGACGTGAGCATTCGCGTCATGACCGACGACCACGTCGAGGCCACCGTGCGCGGCAGCGACATGTACGACGTCGAGGTCGATCTGTCGTCGCTCGACGCGCCGCGCCTGAGCTGTAGCTGCGCCGCCTGGCGCCGTTGGGGGCCCTGCAAGCACCTCTGGGCGACTCTCGTCGAGGCGGATCGGCGGGGGCTGGCGGTTCTGCAGCCGGCGCGGCCGCCGAGTGCGAGCGCGTGCGACGCAGAGCCACCGGCCGACTGGGAGGGGCGTCTCGAGGCCCTCGCCGACGCGCTGCGCCGACGGGGAGAACAGCCTGTCGTGCGCGGCGCCGCCGAGGTGTTGTACGTCGTCGATCGCACGCGCAGCCGGCGCGCCCACGCCGTCGCGCTGGCCGTGTTCGTGCGCCGCCGCCTGCGTAGCGGCCGGTGGGGCATTCTGCGCTCCTACTCCAGTGCGATGCGCGACGAGCCGCCGGCGCTCGAGACCGCCGATCGCGCCGCCCTCGGCGCCCTGAACGGCGCCGTCGAGTGGTCGCGCGAGGAGGAGAACGCCGACTCGTTCCTGCTGGGCCCCGATCAGATCGCGCTCTTCATGCCGCTGCTGACGGCGACGGGCCGGCTGCTGCTCGGCGAGCCGACCGCGGACGAGCCGCTCATGCCCCTGACGTGGGTTCCCGGGCAGCCGTGGACGCTCGAGACCGAGATCGTGCGCGACGAAGACGCGGATCGCGTGCGGCTCGAGGCCGCCATCGTGCGGGGCGAACGACGTTGCCGCCCCGAGGACGTGGAGCTCTGTCTGGCGTCGGGGCTCGTGATCGACAGCGGCGAGGCCGTGCCGCTCGACGTGGGCGCCGCGGGCCCGTGGCTGCGGACGTTTCTCGATGAGGGGCCGATCGCCGCCGAACCGCAGGAAGCCGCGGCGTTCGTCGAGCGCCTGCTGGCGCTGCCGTCTGCTCCGGTGCTGCGCGGCTCGGTCGTCGAACTCATCGAGGGCGCCACGCCGCGCCCTCACCTCGAGGCACGCGCCGCCGTCGAGACCGGCCCGGGCTGGCTCGACTGCAGTGTGTGGCTGGACTACGAGAGCGACCGCGTGCGCATCGTGGATCCCGTCAGTGCCGTCTTCGACGCCGACGGCTTCCGGCGCATCGTGCGCGATGCGGACATCGAGTCGCGCGTCACCGCCGACGTGCTGCGCCACCCCGAGGCGCTGCCGCCCCAGGGGCCCGACTCCGACGTGTCCCTGCCCGCGGGCACGCTGGTGACGCTGCTTCCGACGCTTCTCTCGTCGGGATGGAGCGTCGAGGCCGCGGGGAAGCGCTATCGCGCCTCGTGGAGCTTCCGCGCCAGCGTCGCGTCGGGCATCGACTGGTTCGGCATCTCGGGTGGGATCGAGTTCGACGGCGAGTTCGCCCCGATGCCGGAGCTCCTGCGCGCGATCCGCGCCGGGAGCCGCACGGTGCGGCTGGGCGACGGCTCGCTGGGCCTCCTGCCCGACGAGGTGTTGCGCTCGTGGGGGCTGCTGTCGGCGATCGGGCGCATCGAGGACGACGGCCTGCGCTTCGCGAAGCACCAGGGCTGGGTGATCGACGCGCTGCTCGCCGGCAAGCAGGGCGTGGATTTCGATCCGGACTTCGAGGCCTACCGCGCACGTCTCCGCGGCTTCGAGGGGATCGGCTCGCGCGACGAGCCGGAGTCGTTCCAAGGTGAGTTGCGCGGCTATCAGCGCGAGGGCCTCGCCTGGCTGGACTTCCTGCGCGAGTTCGGGTGCGGCGGCTGCCTCGCCGACGACATGGGGCTCGGCAAGACCGTCCAGGTGCTCGCGATGCTCGAGGAGCGGCGCGTCGATGGCAGCGCGCACGGACCGGCGCTCGTCGTCGCGCCGCGGTCGGTGGTCTTCAACTGGGTGGACGAGGCGGCGCGTTTCACGCCGGAGCTGAAGGTGCTCGACTACACGGGCGCCACGCGGCGCCGCGAGCTCTCGCATCTCGCGGACTTCGATCTGATCGTCACCACGTACGGCGTGCTGCGCCGCGACATCGAGCTGCTCGTGGACGTGCCGCTCGACTACGCGATCCTCGACGAGTCGCAGGCCGTCAAGAACCACGCCACGCAGGCGTCCAAGGCCGCTCGCGCGTTGCGTGCCCGGCACCGGCTCGCTCTCTCCGGCACGCCCCTCGAGAATCATCTCAGCGAGTTGTGGGCGCTGTTCGAGTTCCTCAACCCCGGCATGCTCGGGCGCTCGACGGCCTTCCGGCGTCTGACGCGCAAGGGCGTGGGCGACGGCATCGACCGCGAGGGACGGGCGCTGCTCGCGCGCGCGCTGCGGCCCTTCCTGCTGCGCCGCACGAAGGAGCAGGTGGCCAAGGACCTTCCGGACAAGACGGAGCAGACTCTCTACTGCGAGATGCCGCCCAAGCAGCGCCGGCTCTATCGCGAGCTCGCCACCCACTACCGCGAGACGCTGCTCGCCAAGGGCGCGGGGCAGGCCCTCGCCGGCTCTCGGATGCACGTGCTCGAGGCGCTGCTGCGGCTGCGCCAGGCCGCCTGCCATCCGGGGCTGCTCGATGTCTCGCGGCAGGCCGAGGACTGTGCCAAGCTCGACGCTCTGATGCCCCTGCTCGACGAGATCATCGACGAGGGGCACAAGGCGCTGGTCTTCAGCCAGTTCACGTCGATGCTCGCGATCGTGCGCGATCGTCTGGACCGCGCGGGGATCGTCTACGAGTACCTCGACGGGCAGACGCGCAAGCGCAAGCAGCACGTGGATCGCTTCCAGTCCGACGACGCCTGCCCGCTGTTCCTGATCAGTCTGCGCGCCGGGGGACTGGGCCTCAACCTGACCGCGGCGGACTACGTCTTCATCCTCGATCCCTGGTGGAACCCGGCCGTCGAATCGCAGGCCATCGACCGCACGTACCGCATCGGTCAGACGCGGCACGTCATGGCCTACCGCCTCGTGTGCAAGGACTCGGTCGAGGAGCAGATCCTGCGCCTGCAGGAGCGCAAGCGCAACCTGGCCGACGCCATCCTGACCACCGACAACGCCGTGCTCTCGGACCTCTCGCCCGAGGACCTCGAGCTGCTGCTCTCGTAGCGCGGGCCCTTTGGGGCCCGCGCAGGAATGAGTTCGTAGGACCGAGGGCGAGCGAGGGCGGCGCGGGGCAAGGCGCCTCGACGACGCGACTCATTGCGAAGCCGAGTCGGGGAGGAGAGGCAACGCCGCCCCGCGTCGTCGCAGCCGGCCGAATCCCGAAGTTATTCCTGCGCGGGCCCTTACTGCGGCCAGGTGAAGCGCAGCGCCTCGAACGCGTCGTCGGCGTCTTCCAGCAGGAACGCGCGTCGTTCGCGTTGTTCGTCCGGCGCGCCGAAACGACGTGTGACGGTGACGAACACGCGGCTGCGCAGCGTCTTGCGCAAGGCGTCCGACCCGTAGTAGCGCGCCTTGACGACGTACGCGCCGGGCACGGCGCGGCCGAGCACGAACATCTCGGGGCCGTAGCCCTGCGTCACGTCGGCCGTGATGGCGCCACCGAGCTTGGTGCGCGGGTGACCGTAGAAGCACGTCTCGTCCGCCGGGTCGGTCACGTGCAGATCGACGTCGGTGCGGTCCGTGTTCCACGTCATGGTGACGACGATGTCGGCGTCGCCGTTCACGTACTCCGCCGCGATGCGCTCGCGCGCGGCGTCCGCCAGAGCACCGAGCCGCGTCGCGGCGGCGCCGCGTTCGATGCGGCGCAGGAGCCCGCGGTAGTCCATCGCCGCGATGAGCGGGAAGGCCCCGAAGCGCCGGTCCCAGTTGCCGCGCAGCGCGATCTCGTGCATGAGCATCGCGTAGTCCGTGTTGCCGGTGCGCTCGAGGCTCTCCGCCAGCGCGCGGTAGGTCTCGGGCTCGAAGGGGCGGGCGGCGGCGACGCGGAGCAGCAGACCGTACGCCGCGCCGGGCAGGTCCCAGTCGAGGGCCGTGAAGGCCACGTCCCGCGCCAGGTCGGTGGAACCCGGATCGGCCTCGACGAGGGACGACAGCGCGCGCAGCGCGTCGGGCGCGCCGCGCACCGAGCGCCGCCCCTCAGCCTCGGCCCACACGGCCCCGTAGCCGGGGTCGGCGCTGCGCATGAGCCGCTCGAAGCCACCGCTCACGTCGTCCCACGTGCGCGTGGCGCACGCCAGGGGCGCGGGCTTCACGTCGAACGCCGAGGCCGGCAGCTCGCGCGCCGCGGCGCGGAGCTCGTCCAGGTCCCGGAAGCCGCCGCCGTCCTGCGCGAGGCGCTCCAGGCGGTCCAGCCACACGAGGAACGCCTCCCGCGCGTCGGCGCGCGTCCGCGCGGCGACGGCCGCGAGGCCCGCGACGAGGTCCGTCACCGGGCGTGCCCGCACGGTCTCCGCGTTCGCGGTGCGCACGATGCCGTAGGCGAGGTAGCGCTCCTCGCTCTCGAGCATCAGGAGCGAGCAGGTCTCGCCCGTCACGCCGTAGTGCAGCGCGTAGGCCCGCGTCTCACGCGCGGCGGGCGCTCCGAGGGACTCCAGTTGGCCCACGGCGATCTCGCCGTAGGCGCGGGACGCGAGCGGGGAGGGGCGCACGCGGTCGAACGCGACCCGGACGTCGCGTGTGACGCCGCTCTGCTCGAGTGTGAGCACGACCTCGTCGCCCGGGGCCGGGCGTCCGCGGCCCGCGATGCGCAACCGCTGTCCCGCGAAGAGCGCCGAGGGGCGTCCGGCGATGAGCACGTCCTCGCAACCCGCGACGCGGATCTCGCGCAGCATCCACGGCAGACTGCGGTGGGCCACCGCCGCCGCGGCGACGTCGCTCGCGCCGGTCACCGTGAACACGGCGCCGCCCGTCGCCCGCGCGATGGCCGACAGCGCGCGCGTGTCGGTGCCGGGAAGTCCCGTCGCGTAGCAGTACACCGGCGCGCGCAGCCGCGCGGCCACGTCCAGGGCGGCCGCCACGCCCCAGGTCTCGGCGCCGTCCGAGAGCAGGAACAGGTCGGCGTCGAGGGGCGCGCTGCTCCACGACGGCGCGTCCGCTTCGGCGAGCGCGGCGCCGACGTCGGTGGCGCCCTCGAGGGCGATGCGCGCAACGTCACGCAGGAGTCTCTCGACGGTCTCGGGTTCGTGGGGCGCGAGCTTCTCGCGCCACCACCACGTCTCGACGTTGAAGAAGAGCACGGCGAACTCGGACAGGTCGTCGCGGTTCTGCTCCAGCGTCGCGCGCAGGAGTTCGATCCAGACGTTCATGCGTTCGGGGTTGGCCGACATCGACGCATCGACCAGGAAGATCGCGCGACGCGCGGGCGTGCTCTCCATGGCTGGGACCTGTGGCGCGATGCTCGCCGCGAAGTGCGGCCCGATGGCGGGATCGGTGCCGACGATGGCCGTCACGCCGTGCGCCGGCAGCGCGATGCGCATCACCGGGCCGGCCACCTCGTCCACGGTGCGGACGCCGGCCGCGGCGCCGTCGTCCTGGATCGTGACGCGCACCGCCGCCGCGCCCGGCGGGATGCCGAGGTCCAAGAAGCGGGCGCCGCCCTGCAGAGCGACATCGACGTCGTAGGCGATCGTGATGCGGCTGGTCCGCCCCGGAAGCAGCGGGAACACGCGCGTCGTGAAGATCCCCGCGCCGTTCCACTCCAGCAGCGCCGGGTCCACGGCGCGCGCGGTCTCGGCGGCGTACGCCTGCTGCGCCGTCTCGCGCGGCACGATGCGGCCTTCGCCGTATGCGCCGCCGCCGTTGCGGGCCGCGGTCAGCGCCGCCGGCGCGAGATCGAGTGCGCGACCCGTCGGCGCCGCGAGCAGCAGCGGCGCCTCGCTCGCGACCTCCCCGAACGCCAGGTAGTGCACGGCGGCATCATCGGGCAGACGCAGTTTGAAGACGCCCTCGGCCTCGAAGTCGAACGTGTTCCGATAGCAGAAGTCGAGCACGACGCGGGCGCGGTGGCCGTCGATGCGCACGGAGGCCTGGAACGCCTCGAGCGGCAGCGCGTCCTCGTCCCCGACCATCAGGCGCGCGGCGTTCATCGACTGCCCCGAGCGCTGCCACGGCACGGGTGTCGCGTCGGCCGGCCGGATGTCGTCGTCGGCGAGGCCGAAGCGAGGGTGGTTCTCGCGCTCCATCTCCTCGAGTGGCACCGCGCCGAGTCCTTCGCAGACGTCCGGCGTCGCGGGCGCCTCCGCGCGATCGAAGGCCTCCCCGGTGGGGTCCAGGTTGACCTCTTCTCCCAGGTAGCCCTCGACCGGCTGCACGGGGAACCAGCCCGGCGCGAAGTGCGCCTCCACCCAGCGGTTGGGATCGCCCGCCGCGGTGCTCTGCGCAGCGTCGCCGGCGCTGCTCGCGGGTACGGGACGCGGGGGCGTCCCGTCTGCCGTGCCTCGGGATGCCTCGTTGCACGCTGCCACTAGGACGAGCAGTCCGACCAATCCGATGCGATGCATGGCAGGCGAGCCTCCAGACCGCATCCCAGGATACGCGCCTCCGTCACGTCCGCGTCGCCGAGGCAGGACGCCGTCTACGAAAGTGTGCGGCCGAGCAGGTCCTCGATCTCGGGTACGCCGCCCTGGAACAGCAGATAGCCGTCGTGGGGCTCGCCGTCG
This sequence comes from Planctomycetota bacterium, assembly GCA_024277065.1. Lineage (GTDB taxonomy): Bacteria > Planctomycetota > JAJSAM01 > JAJSAM01 > JAJVHW01 > JAJRPF01. The sequence continues at coordinate 14,704 of JAJRVY010000020.1, read as the reverse complement.
GTCATCTCGCCGGCGATGGTCGTGGTCATCAGTTCGCGCACCTTCTCAGGCTCGTCGGGGTGCAGTCCCAGAGCCCACGAGAGCTTGATGAAGGCGACCTCGGGAAGCATGTTCGCGAGCGGCACGACCCCCAGCTCGAGGATCTCGCGGCCGGTCTCGTAGACGTACATCTGCACGAAGCCCCAGAGCGTCTGCAACGTCATGTAGACCTGCACGCCGGCGTCACGGGCGCGCTCGAGCGCCGGGTAGACGGTGCGGTTGACGTGCCCCAGGCCGGTGCCGGCGATGACGATGCCGCGATAGCCCTTCTCGACCATGGCATCGACGATGTCCGCCCGCATGTTCGGGTAGTAGTAGACGATCGTGGCGCGCTCATCGAACGCCGCGCGCACGGTGACGCGGCGGTCGCTGCGGCGTGGCTTCCACGACGTGTGGATGGTGCGCATCCCCTCGTCATCGACCAGCGCCAGCGGCACGTCGCCGAGCGTGCGGAAGGTGCTGCGGTAGGAGCTGTGCATCTTGCGCACGCGCGTGCCACGGTGCAGCAGATCGTAGGCGTGTGAGGTTACGCCCAGCATGCAGACCATGACCTCGGCGATCTCGCCGTGGGCGGCGGCGCGGGCGGCCGCGATCAGGTTGCGCGCGGCGTCGGACGACGGCCGGTCCGAGGAGCGCTGGCTGCCAACGAGTACGATCGGAACGGGCGGGTCCTGCACCATGAACGACAGCGCGGCGGCGGTGTGGTGCATCGTGTCCGTGCCGTGGCCGACGACGACCCCGTCATAGCCCTCCGCGATCGCCGCGCCGATGCGTTCAGCGAGGATCAGGTACTCCTCGCGGCCCATGTTCTCGGAGAAGACACCGAACAGCTTCTCGGTCTCGAGGTTGCAGACGTCGGCCAACTCGGGCACCGAGCCGTAGAGCTCCCCCGGCGTGAAGGCTGGGATCACGGCGCCGGTGCGATAGTCGAGCCGCGAGGCGATGGTGCCGCCGGTCCCGAACAGCACGACGTTCGGCTTGCTGTCGTCGCGCGGGAACTCCTGCTCGGGGACCTGGTAGAGCGCCTTGCGGTAGCCCGTCTTCTCGAGCTTCGTGATCGTGTCATGGCGCAGCCCGACGTTGTAGCCACTCTCCAGTTTGATCACGAGGTGGAGGGCGTCGGCGGTCTCCGATCGCGGCAGGACCAGCCCCTCGAAGCGGCCGCGCGTCGTCTGCGCGACGACCTTCGACCAGACCGTCACGCCGCAGCGCTTCATCAGCGAGAGCGTGGGTTCGCGGTAGCCCTTGAAGTCCTCGGCGGCATCGCTCATGCCGCACCTCCCGTCTCGCGTAGCAGATCCGCGACGGCGGCGCGCACGTCGGCCGGGGCGCAGCGCCCGAGCACGTAGGGCATGACCTGGCCGAGAGCGCGTCTCGCGAAGGCCGCGTCGTCCTGACCCGGGCGCCGCGAAAGGCCGCGCACCACGTCCAGCCGTGCGGCGAGCAGAGCGTCGTCGTCGTCGCCCGCGCGGTAGGCCGCGAGCACCAGATCCGCGTCGCGCGCAGGATGGCGGAGCAGCTCGTCGAAGGCCGCATCGAACGCCTCGGGCCGCATCGCGCCGGACTCCACGTCACGGACCAGCGCCGCCACGCGGGCGCCGTCCGGCAGACCGTCCAGCGCGCCGCGTCGCCACAGGTGGGGGATGCGCTTCTCGAGCGCGTGCGCCAGCCGCGCCGCCACGCTCGCGCTCCGTGGCGCCGCCGCATCGAAGACGTCCGCCCACGCGGACCTCGCCAGGCGGCGGGCGACGGGCACGCTGAGCCCGAGCTCCACATAGCGGTCCTCGCGCTCCCACGGCAGCTCCGCGCGGCGCAGGGCTTCGAGCCAGGCATCCGGAATGGCGACCTGCGGCGTGTCGGTGTCGGGGTACATGCGCTCGGGACCGGGGAGGATGCGCTCGAGCCCCGTCGTGCCGTCGCCGTGCGCCTGGCGCGTCTCGGACGGTACGCCGATCAGCGCGTCACGTGCGCGCAGCGCGATCTCGCGGCACGCCGTCGCCACGTCGTCCTCCGCGCCCCAGGTGACGATGACGGCGTCGTCGTCGCCCGCGCCGAGTTGCGCGCGAACGCGCTCCCAGGTGTCCCGCGCGAGGTTGCCGGGGTTGCCGGAGGCCGCGTCATCGGAGTGCACCATGAAGGGGCGTTCCGTGAAGCACGCGATGACGCGCAGTCGCTCGCTGAACTCCTGCGCGAAGACGATGCCCGGCTGCGTGCGCCATGCGAGCAGGCCGCGGAACAGTGGCAACCGCACCGCGGCGATGGTGTCGCCGCGCTCGAGCGCCGCGCGCAGCGGCGCGAACGCCGACGGGCGCACGGCGTCGGCGACGAGAGCCACGAGCGACGCGTTCCAGGGTGTGGCCACGTCGTCGAGCTCGTACATCTCGAGCGCTGCGCCGCGCTGCCGCAGCTCTTCGCGGATCTTCAGCAGCTCGAGCTGCCGCAGGGCTTCGACGTGCACCAGCCGCGGCAGCGTCCTGTGCTGTGGCACACCCTTGATCTCGATGCGGCGGCTGCCTGCGACCGAGACGTTGACGTCCTGGCGCGCGGCGCCCGGTCCGCGGCGCACGTTGCCGCAGGCCCGCGCGACGGCGGCGATGAGGCGGCCTCCCGCGGCCACGTCCGCGGGCGTCTTCATGTCCGGCTCGGTGACGGTTTCGATGAGCGGTGTGCCCAGTCGATCCGCGCGGAACACGACGCGGTGGCCGACGTCCGAGACCTCGCGGCAGGAGTCCTCCTCGATCGTGAGCTGGCGCAGACGGATCACCTGGCCGGGTCCCAGCTCGCTCTCGCGGAACGGCAGCTCGCCGCCCACGGCGATCATGCTGGTGCGCTGGAAGCCCGTGGGGATCGAGCCGTCGAGGTACTGCTTGCGCATCACCTGCAGCTCGGAGACGAGTGCCATGTCGAACGTGCTCGCGATCTCGAGCGCGATCCGGACGGCGTCCTCGTTGATCGGGAAGGGCGGCGTGTCGTCCATCTCGTACGTGCAGACGCACGAGCGCGCGAGCTGGTAGACGATCACCTTCTCGGTCTTGAACTCCATCAGCGCGCAGCCGTCGTACTGCCCAAGCTCCGACAGCGTCGGGCGCATGTGGCGCAGCACCTCGGCGTCCACGCGCGCGTCGGTCGTGCCCGCCGGGCAGCGGCAGAAGAGCTTGCGCTGTGTGGCGAGCTGCTGGTGCACCTCGAGGCCGCAGATGAAGCCGATGGCGTCGTAGTCCGCGGGCGTCATCGTGCCGAACTCGCGGTACGCGAAGTCCAGCGCGGGCTCCGTCCGCGGATTGAGGTCGATGGGCGCGGGGGGCGCGGCCACCCGCTTGAAATACGTACGTGTCACGGAGTGCTCGCCTCATCCAGGCGCGCGGCGAGCAGCGGCTTCACGAGCGCCGGCTTCGCATTGCCGCGGGACGCCTTCATCACCTGTCCCATGAAGAAGCCGAGGAGCGACGTCTTGCCGTCGCGGTAGCGCGCGACCTCGTCCGGGTGCGCGGCCAGAACGTCCTCGACGAGGGCCGCGAGGGCGTCCTCGTCGGTCATCTGGCGCAGCCCCCGGGCGGCGGCGATGGCCTCCGCCTCACCGCCGTCGCGGATCATCGTGGCGAGCACGTCCTTGGCCGCCGCCGCGGTGAGCGCGTCGCTCTCGGCGAGCGCCACGAAGCGCCCGAAGGCGGCGCCGCCCAGCGGCAGCTCCGACGCCGTGCGGTCCTTGAGCTCCCGCAGCAGCTCGTTGACCGTCCACTTCGCGACCGCCGGCCCGTTCGGATGCACGGCGAGCGCGGCGTCCACGAAGGCGACGAGCGCCTCGTCGCCGGTCAGTCGGTCGGCGTCCTCGGCGGAGATGCCGAGCTCGGTCGTGTAGCGTCCGAACGCGGCAGCGAGTACGGCACTTGCGGCGCGCGCGCGGACGCGATCCTCGCCGATCGTGGTGCGGGGCGCCGCCGGCTCCGCCGCCGTCGGGGGACGCTCGGTCACCGCGCGCTGCGGAGCCGTCCTCGCCGCCTTCCGCTCGACCTTCGCCCACGTGTCGCGCAGCGTGACGATGCGGTTGAAGACGAGGGCGCCGGGCGCGCTGTCCCCCTCGTCCACGACGAAGTACCCCGTGCGCTCGAACTGGTAGCGTGATCCCGGCGCGGCGTCCTTCATCGACGTCTCGATCCGTGCGCTCTCGACGATGACGAGTGAGCGCGGGTCGAGATCCAGCACGAAGTCGCGTTCGGCGCCCGGCTCGGCCACCGCGAAGAGCCGGTCGTAGAGCCGTACCTCGCAGGGCAGCGAGTGCTCCGCCGAGACCCAGTGCACCGTGCCGCGGACCTTGCGGCCGACGACCTGCCCCGAGCGCGTGGCGGGGTCGTGCGAGCAGAGCAGGCGCACGACGTTGCCGGCGGCGTCCTTCTCGACGTCGTCCACGCGGATCACGTAGCCGTGGCGCAGGCGCACCTCGCGCCCCGGGGCGAGACGGTGCCAGCCCTTGGGCGGGCTCTCGCGGAAGTCGTCGCGATCGACGTAGATGCGGCGCGTGAAGGTGATCGTGCGCGAGCCCTCGCGCGGCACGTCGCGGGGCCAGTACGGGGCGTCGATCTCTTCGGCCGCGCCCTCCTCCCAGGTCGTGACGAGCACCTCGAGAGGGCGCAGCACGCAGAGGACGCGTGGACAGCGCGCGTTCAGATCCTCGCGCAGGCAGTACTCGAGCTTGCCGACGTCCACGACGCTGTTCGAACGCGCGACGCCGATCATGTCGCAGAAGTCGCGGATCGCTTCGGGCGTGACGCCGCGGCGGCGCAGACCGGCGAGGGTCGGCAGGCGCGGATCGTCCCAGCCGCAGACATGCCCCTCCGCGACGAGACGGATGAACTTGCGCTTGCTCATCACGGTGTAGGGCAGGTTCAGCCGCGCGAACTCGTACTGGTGCGGGCGGCGTGCCAGCGCCTCGCCCTCGAGGGCGTTGTCCAGGATCCAGTCGTAGAGCGCGCGGCGGGTCTCGAACTCCAGCGAGCAGAACGAGTGCGTGACGCCCTCGCACGCGTCCTCGAGGCAGTGCGCGAAGTCGTACAGCGGATAGATGCACCACGCATCGCCGGTGCGGTGGTGGCGGGCGTGCCGGATGCGGTAGAGGATGGGGTCGCGCAAGAGCAGATTGGGCGCCGCCATGTCGATCTTCGCGCGCAGCACGCGGCTGCCGTCGGGGAACTCGCTGGCCTTCATGCGTGCGAGCAGGTCGAGGTTCTCGGCGGCGGGGCGCTCGCGGAACGGGCTCGCCGTGCCGGGCTCCTTGATCGTGCCGCGGCCGGCGGCGATCTCCTCCTGCGTCTGGTCATCGACGTAGGCCAGACCCTTCCTGACGAGCGTGACGGCCGCGTCGTACATGAAGTCGAAGTAGTCCGACGCGTGCCGCGTGGGCTTCTCCCAGTCGCACCCCAGCCAGGCGATGTCGCGCTCGATGGCCGCGACGTAGCGCGCCTCCTCGGTCTCGGGGTTGGTGTCGTCGAAGCGCAGCCGGAAACGACCCCCGTAGTCGCGCGCGATGCCGTAGTTCACCCAGATCGCCTTGGCGTGTCCGATGTGCATGAAGCCGTTGGGCTCGGGCGGGAAGCGCGTCACGACGGTGCTGTGGCGTCCGGCCGCGAGGTCCGCGTCCACGACGTCGCGCAGGAAGTTCGACCGCGTGGGGCGCCCCGCGTCGTTCACCGTCTCGTCGTCCACCACCGTCGCGTCGTCCACGTCGCCGCTCCTCGCACCCTGCACGCACCCTGCACGCAGAACCTGCTCCCGCAACCGATGCACAAGCCGACGAGGATAGAGCCGCCGGCCTCCGCCGCCAACGCGTGCGCGGGCGGCCCCTTGCGGCGCGCCTGCCCGCCACCGTACGCTCGGCGAGAGGGAGCGGCCGTGCCATCCCTCGTGAACGGAGGAAACGATGAGGATTCGAGTGAGTATCCCCGTGCATGCTGCCCTGTGTCCGGCCCTGATCGGGCGCTGACCCGGTCGTGGGGCACACGCCACGCGGCGGAAGACGCACGGTCGGCGGCGATCTCAGTGGCCCGTTCGTGGCGCTGGACTTCGAGACGGCGAATCCGGATCGCAGCAGCGCCTGCGCTCTCGGCGTCGTTCGCGTCGAAGGACTCCGTGTCGTGTCTCACGAGCGGACACTGATCCGCCCTTCCACGACCGACTTCCGGTTCACGAGGATTCATGGCATCGCAGCGTCCGACGTCGCGCGCGCCGCGTCGTTTCGAGACGCATGGGCGGCCGTCGAGCCGCTCCTCGCGGGTGCGACGTTCTTGGCCGCACACAACGCCTCGTTCGACCGGAGCGTCTTGACTGCCTGCTGCGAGCGGACTGGCATCCGTGCGCCCGCGCTGCCGTTCGTCTGCACGGTCACTCTCGCGCGCCGCGTCTGGCGAATCCATCCGACGAGGCTCCCCGACGTCTGTCGCGCGCTCTCCATCCCGCTGAATCACCACGACCCGCTGTCCGACGCGCTCGCATGCGCCCAGATCGTCATCGCCGCCTCGCGCGAGCGGACGCGCTGAACGGACTGTCAGTGGGGTGGGGTAGGGTAGGCTTCGAAGAACCGTCCGAGGGGGACAGTTGCAGGGGTTCGCATGCGGGGCAGAGAGATCGAATGATCGGTCCCATCGACGACTACTGGGGCAAGTTGGAGCGAGATGCCGACGACGCGGTCGTCGCGTGGCATCCGCTCTGGGCCCACAGCGCTGACGTCGCCGCCGTTACGGAGAGCTTGCTCCGCCATTCCGTCGTGGGGCGCCGGCTCGCACGCATCGGCGGCGTCTCCGAACTGCACCCGGTCAATGTCGCGCGGCTCGCGTTCATCGCGGCGCTTCACGACATCGGGAAGTTCAATCACGGGTTCCAGGCGAAGTCCCATGGGGGAGGCGTGCGCGCCGGCCACGTCGCGGAGATCGTCGCTCTGCTCGGGTCCGAGTGCGCCGAGAAGAACTGTCTACTCGACGCTCTCGATATCGACCGCATGCTCCGTTGGGCGAGTGACCCGGAGGAGTTGGGACACGTGCTCGTCGCGTCGTTCGCGCACCACGGGAAGCCGACGCCTGTTGGCACACGCGCGCCCAATGCCGCGCTGTGGCGTCACCGACCGGGAGTTGACGGCGCCGCGCCGCGTGACCCTTTCCACGGCATGGCGCGCCTGGTGAAGAGGGCCCGTACGTGGTTTCCATCGGTGGACGACGACCGCGTCTCGTTGCCGACCGCGCCTCCGTTCCAACACGCCGTGAACGGTCTCGTCACGCTTGCCGACTGGATCGCGTCGGACACTCAGTTCTTTCCGTACGCGGAAACGGCATCAGAGGACAGGTTCACCGTTGCCTGCGAGCGCGCCGCTGCGGCGCTTCGCGCCCTCGGCATCGATACGCACGCCGCCGCCGCGCGCGCGAGTGGTGGGCGATCTGGTTTCGCGGCGCTCGTCCCCGAGGGGCTCGAACCGCGGCCGGCGCAGCGCGCGATGGACGAACTCCAGCCCGACGCGCGCGGCAGTCTGGCGATCCTTGAGGCGAGCACGGGCAGCGGCAAGACCGAGGCGGCGTTGGCATTCTTCCTGCGTCGTTTCGACGCGGGAGACGTGGACGGTCTCTACTTCGCCCTGCCGACACGCACCGCGGCCACGCAGATCCACGCGCGAGTGGTTCGCGCCGTGGCGCGGGCGTTCCCGAGCCGCACGACGCGGCCAGCCGTGGTACTCGCCGTGCCGGGATACCTCGCCGTGGACGACGACAGAGGGCAGCGCCTCGCACGGTTCGAGGTTCTCTGGAATGACGACGATCCCGGCGTTCAACGTCCTCGCCGCTGGGCGGCCGAGAACCCCAAGCGCTATCTGGCCGCTGCCATCGGCGTCGGCACGATCGACCAACTCCTGCTGTCCGCGCTTCGCGTGCCGCATGCGCACATGCGCGCCGTTGCAGCACTTCGGCACTTGCTCGTCGTGGACGAAGTCCATGCGTCCGACGCCTACATGACGCGGATACTCGATCGCGTCCTCAGACGACATGTCGGGGCCGGTGGCCATGCGCTGCTGCTGTCCGCGACCTTGGGGGCCGTTGCCCGCGAGCGCTTCCTGGGTCGGCGCAGCCTCCATGACGCGCCCGTGGATCTCGCTCGCGCCATCGCGGTGCCCTATCCGTCACTGCACGTTCGCGGAGTTGATACCGACGGGGTGGTCGTCGTTCTCGATCGCTCGCTGCCATCGCGGACCATCGGACTCGCGCTCCTCGACGTCGCCGAGTATCCGCTCGAAGTGGCACGCACCGCCATCGCGGCGGCTCGACGCGGAGCTCGGGTTCTCGTCGTCCGCAACACGGTCCGCGACTGTCTGGCGACGCAAGGGGCTCTCGAGCGTGAGGCCGCGGGTGACGACTCGCTGCTGTTTCGTTGCCGTGGTGTGATCACGCCGCACCACGCCCGTTATGCGCGAGCGGATCGCAAGGCACTCGACGAGGCACTCGAACACGCGTTGGGGCGGGAGCGCGGCGAGGGCGGTCTCGTGGTCGTGGCCACGCAGACCGTGCAGCAGAGCCTCGACATCGATGCCGACCTCCTGCTCTCGGACATCTGCCCGGCCGACGTGCTGCTGCAGCGCATCGGACGTCTGCATCGCCACGAGCGCGAGGGTCGTCCGCCCGGGTGCGAGCGTCCGCACGTGGTCGTGCTCACGCCCGCCGAACGCAACCTGGCCGAGCGTATTCGCAAGGGCGGCCGCGCGGCCGGCACGCTCGGACTCGGTTCCGTGTATGAAGACTTGCGGATCATCGAAGCGACGTGGCGCGCCCTCTCCGACCGTGACGTTCTCCGACTCCCGGATGAGAACCGTGAACTCGTCGAGCGCTCGACGCACCCGGAGGCGCTGGCTCAACTCGTGCAGGACGTTGCCGACGACGACGAGGCCGTCGCGTGGCGTGCACATGCACAGGCGATCGACGGCGCGCAGTTCGCTGACCGCGGTCTTGCCGGCATGAACACAGTGGACTGGACTCTGCCCTTCGGGGAGCCGAACGGCGCTTTCGGGAACGTCGGAGAGCGCATCCGCACCCGGCTCGGGGAAGGGGATCGCCTGGTGCGTTTCGATGACGCCATGCGGAGCCCATTCGGTCTCGAGTTCTCGATCCTGACGCTCGCGGCGTGGCTTGCTGGGGACGTTCCCGACGATGCGCAACCCACGGACGTGCAGCAGTGCGGGGCCGGTGTGCGGTTTCGCTTCGGCGGGCGCTCGTTCGCGTACGACAGGCTCGGTCTCCGGACCGCTGCGACGGAGGATGTGGCGCATGGCTGATATGCACTGGGTTCTACTGGATGAGGATCTCCTCACCGTTCGGCTCGACCAGAGAGCAGTGAACGCCTCTCTGCCCGACGCTCTGTCACTCCTCGTCGCTCACGACGAGGTCGGATTCGCCGCTCTGCAAGCGCACCAGGAGCATGCGTGGCACGCGTTCCTGTGTCAACTCGCCGCGATGGCGATGCACGAGATGGGGGCTACGGAACTGCCACGGGAGGCCGCACGGTGGCGCGAGGCGCTGCTCGCGTTGACGGGCGGGGACGCCGCGCCCTGGGCCCTCGTCGTCCAGGACCTCTCGCGACCGGCATTCCTGCAGCCTCCGATTCCAGGCGCGACGCTCTCGGATCTGAAGGCCCGAGAGCAGACGCCCGATGAACTCGACCTGCTCGTCACGGCCAAGAATCACGACGTCAAGATGGCGCGGGCCGATCGCGCCTCGGCCGAGTTGTGGGCCTACTCTCTCGTGTCACTGCAGACGATGGAGGGTTTTGGCGGTGCAGGGAACTATGGCATCGCTCGCATGAACGGCGGCTACTCGAGCCGACCCTGTGTCGCAATGGCACCGTCCATGGCGAGCGGAACGCGATTCCGCCGTGATGCGATGGTGTTGCTGCGCGCACGAGCGCGCATCGCCGGGCAAGTTGGGTACCCCCTCGAGGGCGGTCATCGCCTCCTTTGGACCGTGCCGTGGGACGGTTCGTCGAGCATTCCTCTCGCAGCCTGCGATCCACTCTTCATCGAGCTCTGCCGGATCCTGCGCCTGGTCACGGAAGACGGACGTGTCGTCGCCCGCCGCAAGACGACGACGGTGCCACGCGTCGCTGCCGCGGCGGTCCACGGCCGCACCGGCGATGCCTGGACACCGGTCCACTTCGAGAGCGGAAAGGCACTGACGATCCCCGCCGCCGGGTTCACGTTTCAGCGCGCGCAGGAACTCCTGCTCGGCGGGACGTATGCCGGCGGCGCTGCCCTTGATTTCTGCCCCGATGACGGGCCTGCGCCCGTGTTCGTGGCGGATGTGTTGGTCCGCGGCCAGGGTCGCACGGATGGCCTGCACCGTCGCGTCATCCCGATCCCGCGGCGCGCAAGCCTGCTCCTGCGCTCCGCAGGGGGGCGCCAGCGCGTGGCGCAGCGAGCAACGGAGCGCGTCGCCGACACCGACGAGGCGCGGCGCAAGATCCTACACCACTCCCTGCGCGCGTTGCTGCAGGGCGGACGACAACGGCTGGACTTCCGTGACAAACGCCCGGCGCGTTGGCTGACGAGCTTCGACGCCGCCGTCGATCGAGAGTTCTTCGCCGCGTTGTGGCGCGACATCGAGGTCGAAGACCTGCTCGCACGTCGCGCGTGGCGCGAACAACTCGTCGCCCTGGCGCGGGGCACGCTCGACGACGCCATCGCGGCGGCCCCGATGAGCGCGGCCGGCAAGTACCGGGCAGTGGCCGCCGCCGAGCGCATCTTCGGCGCGACTCGGAGGCGTTTCATGGAGGCACTCCAGACGGCTGCGACCAAGGAGAACGGACATGACTGATCTTCCCTCCCCTGCTGCCACCGAGGCACCGAACCGTTCGCTCGCGTCGCTCGTCGGGCGGCTTGCGACCCTGATCGACCGCGCGTTGTCGCCCGGCGACGTGGCCACCCTGCGCCGCCTCTCATTCGACGATCCCGGCTGCGCTGCGTTCTGGCGCCTCGTCGGCGCCGAATTGGAGCCCCAGGGTGCCCTGCCGGCCGGCGGCGTCGCCCGAGATCATGCGGAGCGTCGCTGGGCCGCCATCCTCGGGTGCCTCGCCATGCTCCGCGGGCTGCACGGCTCCGCGACGTCATTCGGTGTCGCCCTGGCGCGGTCCGATCTCTCCGAGACGCGCTTCCTGCGCCTTCTCCACGCCCACGACGACGCACTCCTCGACGAGGTGCGCACGATCGCCCACTTCCTCGGCCAGAAGGGCGTGCACGCCGACCTCACTGATCTCGCACATCTCGTTCTGAGCGATGGGCGAAGCGACGCGGAACGCGTACGGCGACGCATCGCACGCAGCTTCTACGCAGTCCACGCAACATCCTGACGGAGGTACCGATGCAATCCCTCTTCCTGCAGTTCCACACGTTGACGTCCTACCCGGGCGCACTCCTCAATCGCGACGACCTCGGGTTCGCCAAGCGACTGCCGTTCGGCGGCGCCGTGCGAACCCGCGTCTCGTCGCAGTGCCTCAAACGTCATTGGCGCTCGTTCGCGGGGAAGAACGGATGGCGTGACCTCGGCGAACCGATGTCGGTTCGCTCGCGTCTGACGTTCCAGCGCTGCATCCACGATCCACTCGTCGCCGAGGGGGTCCCGGATGACGTCGTCGATGCCGTGACGCGAGCCCTGATGAAACTCGTGCTCGGCGAGAGCCCCAAGGCCGCTGTCAAGTCGGACGGTGCGGTCGATCTCAAGACCGGGCAAGTGACGGTCATCGGCCGCCCCGAGGTGGACTACCTCCTCGGCGAGGCCCGCGCCATCTGCCAAGAGGCCGCCGGCAATGCGAAGGCCGTCGCCGCGGCGGTGAAGGCTCGAATGACGAAAGCGGCTCGCAACAACCTCAAGGCACTACGGCTCGCGACCGGACTCGACGCAGCACTGTTCGGCCGCATGGTAACGGGGGACATCCTGGCGCGGGGCGATGCCGCGCTCCACGTGGCGCATGCGTTCACCGTCCACGAGCAGGCGACCGAGAGTGACTACTTCAGCGCGGTGGACGACCTTCAGCGACCCGACGACGAGGAGCAGCAGGGTAGCGGGCACATCGGCTCGGCCGAACTGACGAGCGGCCTCTTCTACGGCTACACCGTCGTGGACGTACCGCTCCTCGTGTCGAATCTCGAGGGGTGCGAGCCGGAGGCATGGCGGGATGCCGACCGTTCGCTGGCTTCCCGCGTCGTCGAGCGCTTCGTGCATCTCGCGGCGACCGTCTCGCCCGGTGCGAAGCTCGGCTCCACGGCCCCTCACGCGTACGCGCAGTTGATCCTCACCGAGGCCGGGAGTGCCCAGCCGCGCACGCTTGCGAATGCGTTCCTGCGACCGGTACGCGAGCGTCCCGATCTCCTCGAGAACGCCTACGTCGCTCTGGGCCGGCACCTCGCCGATCTGGATCGCATGTACGGTGGTCCAGAGGAGCGGCTGTGCGCCGCGTTGGGGCCGCGCGACGCACTCGAGGGCGTTGCAGCGTCTACCGACGCCGCCGTCTCGGACGTGGCAGCGTGGGCTGCCGAGCGAGTGCGGAGCGACTGATGCCTCGCTTTCTTGTTCTTCGCTTCGATGCACCCTTGATGAGCTTCGGCTGGCCGGCGGTCGATGCGCATCGAGTCAGCGATGACCACCCGGGCCTCTCGCTCGTCACCGGACTTCTCGGGAACGCGCTCGGGTATCGGCACGGCGACGGCTCGCGCCTCCAGGCTCTCCAATCCCGGCTCCACCTCGCGTCGCGGCAGGACCGGGCCGGGGAACGGCTCGTGGACTATCACACTGTCGATCTCGGGCAGGAGTTCATGCGAGACACGGGGTGGACCACGCGCGGCATGCGACAGGATCGGGCGGGAGGTCCGGCGCGCACCGGCACGCACCAACGGTTTCAACACTACGTCGCCGACGCCGTCTACACGGTCGTCATCGGCCTCGCCGCGCCGAACGATGCACCGACACTCGACCACCTCGCTGCGGCACTCCGTCGTCCCGCGCGCCCGCTCTTCGTGGGACGCAAGGCATGCCTGCCCGCCGCGCCGATTCTGGTGGGGGAGTGCATTGCCGAGAGGCTCCGCGACGCTCTGCGTGACGCGCCTTGGACCGGTGCCTCGCGCAGCGCCGATCGCGCCGCCGCCTGGTGGCCTGCGGCCCCCGGCGAGGGCCGTGACGGGGCGGACCGGATCGCCGTCCACGACGCACGTGATTGGGAGAACCAACTGCACGTGGGGCGCCGATTCCTGCGCCGCGGGTTCGTCGATCGGCCGGGGGAGGAGGGGTCATGAGTTCCGACGCGCTTCACATGGTCCGTGTGCAGCTCACCGCGCGAGACCTGTACGGCGCCGCATCGCACGCCCGCCACGCAAACGCAGACCTCGGCTACGCCGTCCATTGGGCGCTCGTCTCCGCCTTCGGTGATGCCGCGCCGTCACCCTTCGTGCTACGTCGAGAGACGGGACGGAACATCGAGGTGCTCGGCTACGCACGGCACGACGCGACCGAACTGCGCCGTGCCGCGCACGGCGGTGAACTCGGGCGGGCCGCGCGCGCGATCGTGCTTGCATCGCTGGGCTCGAAAGTGATGCCGACGCGGTGGCGCGTCGGATCGCGTCTGGGGTTCGAACTACGCGCCTGCCCGGTCGTCCGCATGTCGTCGAGTGGCGTGCATCACCGGCGGGGCGCCGAGGTCGATGCATTCTTGGCGGCGTGCCGGAGGTCGCCCGACGCGGCGGTTGATCGCGGCGCTGTCTACCGTGCGTGGCTGTGCAGGCAGTTCGAGGGTCCCGGCGCGGAAGGCGATCGGACTTGCTGGCAGGGTGGCGTGCGGGTCTTGGACGTGACGATGCGGCGGTTCCGCCGCGCACGGCTGTTTCGTCGGGAGCAGGGCGGTGAGCGCCCTGGACGGCGTCTCGAACGCCCGGACGCGACTCTCAGCGGCACTCTCGAGGTCACGGATGCCGGTCGCTTCTCTCGCCTCATGGCAAGGGGAATCGGACGCCATCGGGCGTTCGGGTTCGGCATGCTCCTTCTGCGGCGGGAAACGACGTGCTGACCGGTCGGCTCGGCCTGGCGACGGCGCGTGTTCCGCAATCCGATCGGCACGGCGTGATGTGGCTCGCGCGGGGCCAGTTGTTCGTCCGCGACGGCACGCTGGAGTTCCGTACCGCGGGCTCGGATGACCTGAGCGCCGGTGTGTACTCCATTCCCTATCAGACCCTCACGTGCATCGTGATGGAGCCTGGCTGCACGGTCAGTCACGACGCTCTTCGGATTCTGGCCCGGCACGGCACGGGCTTGATCGCTGCGGGAACGCGCGGCGTACGGCGCTACGCGAGCATGCCGTTCGGCCCCGACTCCTCCGCGCGCGCACGCCGCCAAGCACTGGCGTGGGCGGACGCGGACGGGGAACGGATCTTCATGGCGCGTCGGATGTACGCCTGGCGTCTCGGAGAGCTCCTCCCGTCCTCCGACATCGCCGCGCTGCGCGGCATGGAAGGCGCACGCATGAAGAAGACGTACAGCCGTCTTGCGGCGCAGTACGGACTCACCTGGAACGGCCGCCGCTATGATCGCCAGGATCCGCAGGCTGCCGACGTTCCGAACCGAGCCATCAACCATGCGGCGACGGCCGTCTACGCGGCGGCAGC